>NZ_CP022188.1:2443466-2748899 GCF_003111665.1 Parazoarcus communis
GCCTCCGGCTGACGGGAACGGGTTCGCCTACTTCGTCCATCTCAAGCCAGTGGTGTCCGACCGCATCGCGCTCGATCGAGCGCACGGCTGCACGGGAGATCAGCCAGGCACGGTGAGCGCGCAGGAAACCTGCGGGCTCGAAGCGGGCTTCGAGTTCCTTCAGGCTGTCATCGACGAAGAACCGGCCCTGACGGGTGAACGCGGTCACGCCCTTGTCTTCAGCCCGGAAGGCCAGGATTTCGTCCGCAGGGACCAGGCGCGAGCGTCGTCCGGCAAGAACCGAAAGCATGGGCAAAGGTGCGTCCTGGTTTGTGGTCTGGGTGGCGCGCGTAGGGCGTTGCACCGTATGCAGCGCATCGATCAATTGCGCTGCGCTGACGGGCTTGAGCAGGTATCCCGCGGCCCGTGCCGAAAACGCATCGAGGGCGAATTCGCGGTGCGCGGTCAGGAAGATCACTGCCGGCGGGTTGGCGAGTTCCGCCAGCCAGTGCCCCAGCGAGATGCCATCTTCGCCCTGCATTTCGATGTCGAGGATGACCACATGAGGCACGTGCTTGCGGATGTGCTCGCGCAGGCTCTCCGCGCCATCGGCCTCGCCGGTGATTCGGATGTCGGCTTGATCCGCCAGTAGCCGCCGCAGTCGTGCGCGCGCCAGTCGTTCGTCGTCGACGATCAGGACTTCGAGTGCCTTCATGATTTCCGTTCCGCGATGGGTAGGCTGAGGCGGGCAAAGAAGCGCCCATCCTGGCTCCCGGTCTGCAGCGATGCACGCGCGCCATATAACGCATCGATCCGCGTCCGGGTGCTGTTGAGCCCGATCCCGTTCCCCTCCGCGGGGTGAGCGCCTGGCGCAGCAGATGCAACATCGTTGCCGATGGCGACGACGAGGGTGTCAGCGCCGGTCTCAATGGAAATGCTGATGTCGCCGCCCTCAGCGCGCTTGCACACGCCGTGGCGGACAGCATTCTCGACCAGGGTCTGCAGGCAGAGTGCGGGTACTTCGATCTCGGGAAGATGCTCAGGCAGCGTCCAGGTCACGCGCAGGCGCTCCTCCAGGCGCATGGACTCGAGTGCGAGGTAATCGCGGACCACCTCGAGCTCTTGAGCGATGGGTACCGAGGCACCGGTTTCGAGGCTGGCTCGCAGCATCCGCGCGAGGGCTTCGATCATTTCCTCCGCGCGCGATGCATCGGTTGCAACGAGTTCGGTGATGCCGTTGAGGCTGTTGAACAGGAAGTGAGGGCGCATTCGCGCGCTCCATGCTTCCAGTTCGGCGGCGGACGACCGCGTTCGCCAGTGGCGAAGACGGGATGCCTGCCAGCTCACCAGCCCGAGGGACAGCGCGAGAATCCCCCCGATCATTCCGACATCTTGCAAAAAAGCCCACTGGCTCTCCTCCACGATGTCCAGGGGGCGCATCAGTGCATGTGTGACGCTGCCGATCACCAGCGACCATGTAAACAGCATGGCCAGGGCGCCTGCCGCCTTGAAGCGGGCTTTGAGCTGCAAAGGGCGCAAAAACGCACATACAAGGAAGTACCAGGGGAGTACGATCCACAGGCCAAAAAACCCAAAGAGACCAAAGCGTTCCCAGCGATTGCCCGGCGCGCCCGGCGCGACTGCGAGCAGTGCGGCGACGGCCATGCCCAAGGCAATGCAGACGAGCAGTCCCTCCACCCGACAACCGGCCTGCCAGGCGCCTGCATCCCGCTTATCCTGAAAAAACGACCGTCCGTCCATCAGTGCTTGTCTCCGCCGTTCGGCATGCGCTAACGTAAATTCACGCGTAATGGTAAGTCCAAGTGCAATGCCAGAAAATTCAAACTTGATGTCAGGGCAGTATCTTCTTCGCCGGCACCGCCGTGCGAAGGGATTTTCGCTGATCGAACTGATGGTCACGCTCGCTGTCCTCGCGATCCTCATCGGTGTCGGTGTGCCAAGCTTTCAGGGCATGATCGCCAACAGCCGCATCGCGGCTGCGTCCAGCGACGTCGTATCGGGCATGTATGCCGCCAAGAACGAAGCCATCAAGCGGAATGCGTCCATTCGCTTCTGTATCAATCCCACAACGGGCGCATGGCGGGTGGCGGACCTCGCCGGAACGGACCTCAGGGTCGGCGAGCTTCACGCCGCCATTGGTATCAACACGACTGGACTCGATACTTCTTCCGTTGCGAACAATTCATGTGTGCGTTTCAAGGCAGACGGTTTGTCGTATGGCGTAACGAATCTGATCACTGCGGGCACGGTCACGCTTAGCCTGGCGGGGACTGCCAACAAGGTCGTCAATGTTCGAGTGGGGGTGATTCATGCCGGCTGACAGGCGCAACCGCCAGATATTCAAGAATGCTCAGGGGGGATTCACCCTGATCGAGGTGCTCGTTTCCGTTCTCGTGTTGTCGATCGGCCTGCTCGGCATGGCGGCGCTGCAGATCAACGCGATGAAGAACAACCAGAGCAGCTTCCAGCGTACCCAGGCAATCATGCTCAGCTACTTCATGCTCGATTCGATGAGGACCAACCGCACGGATGCGCTCAACGGCAACTACAACATGGTGAAGACCTGCGCAGTGCCAGCCGTCGGCGGATCCCTGGTGTCCAACGATCGTCACTTCTGGGTACAGGCGCTCAAGGACAACATCGCGAACGACAATGGCACCTGTGGTGAGATCACCTGTGCCGGCACCACCTGCACCGTGCGCATCTACTGGGACGACGGTCGCGGTACAGGCGGCTCTTCGACGCAAATGTTCCAAACCTCAACGCGGCTGTGATGACGATGTCGAGAAATCTACCCAACTCCCAGGCCGGTCTGACGCTGGTCGAGCTGATGATTGCAATGACGCTCGGCCTGTTCTTGCTGCTTGGCCTGACCAATGTGTTCCTGGCGCAGCGGCAGTCGTTCAGAGTCAATGAGAACCTCTCCCAGATGCAGAACAACACCCGGGTGGCGTTCGAACTGATGGCGCGGGAGATTCGCGAGGCAGGGGGGAATCCCTGCGGTACGACGCAGGTGGCGAATGTCGTGAACGGCGCCAGCACCTCGTCTTGGCTTGACTGGGATACCGGCGGAATTCTGGGCTACGAAAGCAACGTTGCGCTTCCCGGCAAGGCGTTCGGTACGACAACCGGAGCAAGGGTTGCGGGGACCGATGCCGTTACGATCCGTACCGGGTCGATGAACAACAATATTGTCATTACCGAGCACGATACTGCCTCGGCACAGTTCAAGGTCAATACGACAGCGCATGGCATCGCAGATGGTGACATGCTGATGGTGTGCGACTACAAGCAGGCCGCCATTTTTCAGGTGACAAGTGCCTCTGCGACCAACGTGACCATCGTGCACAACACCGGGACCGGAACGCCGGGAAACTGCAGCAAGGGGCTGGGCTTTCCGACCGATTGCAGTTCGGTGACCGGGAATCAGTACGATTTTTCCAATAATGGCTTTCTGACAAAGTTCAGGTCGACCGCCTGGTATGTTGGCAACAATGCGCAGGGTGGTCGTTCGCTGTTCCGTATCGTCAATGGTGCAACGGGGTCGCCTGAGGAGATCGCTCAAGGTGTCACGGACATGCAGTTGCAGTATCTGACAAGGACGGGCACGAATCCGGCCGGTTCCTATGTCGATGCATCTGCCGTGACATCGTGGGACAACCCCCCCGCGGCGACTCAGGTTGTTGCGGTGAGAGTCATTCTCGATCTCGAGTCCCGTGATGCGGTGGGTACCGATGCGGCCACGCTCAAGCGGCAAATGATGCATGTGGTCAGCCTTAGACATCGGGAGATCGTGGAATGAAAACGGCATTGACGCCGAGGGCTCAGCGCGGAGCCGCGCTGATCGTTTCCCTCATCCTGCTGATTGTGCTGACCTTGCTCGGCTTGTCCAGTATTCGGACGGTTGCTCAGGAAGAGCGCATGACGGCCAATACATACGACCGCAGCCTGGGTTTCCAGGGGGCGGAGTCGGCCTTGCGCGTCGGAGAGGCTGTTGCCCAGGTGCAGGCGGATGCTGCGCCAGCCAACCCGGGCTTCGACAGCGCCGGTGTGTACTCGGACAGCGACAGCTCCTGTGGCGTGTCCCCGTGTCAGGGGGGGCTGTGCTCGCAGCCGGACAAGGATTGTGGTGTCCGGTGGCTCGACAGTGCGTTCGGGGGTTGGGTCAACGCAGGCGGGCTCAGTCTGGGCGCGCTTGCCGAAACGCCACAGTATTTCGTCGAATATCTTGGTGGCAATTTCCCCTGCAATATCGATGATCCGACCAGTGGTGCGCAGAACTGCAAGCGTTACCGCGTGACTGCTCGCAGCAATAGTGGCGGCGATCGCGCAAACGTCATCCTGCAGTCGATCTATGCGGCCGAATGAGAGGTGCACAATGAAAACCAATGCTGATAACCGTTCGACCCCGGAGCTGCGCATGCGCAGCGTCCTGGCTGCCGCAATGCTGGCTGGCGGTCTTGGCGTCTCGCTGACTGGTGCTGCGGCGCCAACAATTCCGGAGACGCCGCTGGTCGCGACCCAATCGGCGGTGCCCTTGAGCATGATGGTCGTCGGCCGGGACCACACGCTGTTCTACGAAGCCTATAACGACGCCAGCGACATTGACAGTGACGGCACGCTGGATACCCGGTTCAAGCCAGCCATCACGTATTACGGCTTGTTTGACTCGACGCTGTGCTACTCGCACTCGAGCGGCGCCACCAACTCCGACCTCTTTACCCCCGCAGCGACGGCGGGCACTTTGGGGAAATGTTCCGGAGGGAAGTGGTCGGGCAACTGGCTGAACTATGCCACGACCAGCCGTATCGATGCCTTGCGCAAGGTTTTCTACGGCGGCTATCGCGATGTCGATACCACTGCAAAAACCGTGCTGCGTCGGGCCTATGTGCCGCAGGATGCGCACTCGTGGGCCAAGGAATATACAAGCTCAAGTGTTGACGGCTACGATATCAGCGACTACACGCCACTATCCAAACCGAGCAGCGGCAAGCGTCATTTCTTTGGCAACCTGACCGCGACGGCGGGCGTGAATTGCGCGACGCTTTCCAATTGCAGTGACAAGCCGCCCTTGCTCCGAGTCGTGCAGAACAGTACTCGCAGGGTCTGGGAGTGGGCGTCTACCGAGCGTCCCGTGTTGAGAGACAACGATCACGGTGGCGCCTCGCGCACCGACTATACGGTGCGGGTCGAGGTCTGCACTTCGACCTATAACAGTGGGTGCAAGTCCTATCCGAATGGGAGTCTGAAGCCGATCGGCCTGCTGCATGAGTATGGCGAGAACGAGGCCATGCTCTTTGGCCTGATTTCCGGCAGCTACAACAAGAGCATGTCGGGCGGGGTGCTGCGCAAGGTGGTGTCGTCATTCAAGAACGAGGTCGATACCTCCACCGGCCAATTCACGACATCGGCAACAATCGTCAATGCGCTCAACAGTCTGCGCATTCGGGATTTCAACAACAGCCGTACCGACAATGCCTATCGTGGTGGCTGGGTGACGACCCGGGCGATGAAGGAGGGCGAGTTCGTCGACTGGGGCAATCCGACCGGTGAGATGATGTATGAAGCCTTGCGGTATTTTGCCGGGAAGAAATCGGCCACCTCGGATTTCTCGACGTCCGGCAGTTATGACGCTGATATTGGTCTGTCTGCTGCGACTTGGGATGACCCCTACCAGAGTAGCAGTGCGGCAGCTGCGCAGTGGTGTGCGCGTCCGAACATGCTCGTGGTTTCGGGTATCAACCCCTCTTTTGACTCCGATCAGTTGCCGGGGACCAGTTTTGGTTCGTTCTCGGGTGACATGAGCGGAATGAACGTGTCGGATATCGCCAATTCGATTACTTCGGGCGAGTCGGGAATTGCCGGTAGCCGCTACATCGGCCAGGTCGGCACGAACTACGATGGGGCGCCGACTGCCAAGACCGTCACGACGCTGGGCAACATCCGTGGCCTGGCGCCCGAGGAGCCGACCAAGCAGGGCAGCTTCTATTCTGCCTCGGTTGCCCATTTCGGCAAGGTCAACAGTGTGCGCAGTGACCTCAAGGGTACCCAGACCGTTGATACCTACGCCGTGGTGCTGAGTTCGCCCTTGCCGCGCATCGAGGCGAAGACCTCGTCCGGCAGCACGATCACTGTGGTCCCCTTCGCAAAGTCGGTCGGTGGTTCAAGCATCTCCAACAGCAAGGGCAGCTTTCAGCCGACGAACCAGATTGTCGACTTTTACGTCGATACCATTGCGAACTCGTCGGGGGCATCGGGTGCCGATTACGACGCGTCCATCAATAGTGGCCGCTATTACGCAAAGTTCCGCATCAACTTCGAAGACGTCGAGCAGGGCGCAGACCATGACATGGATGCGATTGTCGTCTACGAGATTTCGGCGGAGGCCAACGGTGAGTTGAGGGTCAAGCTGACTCCCGAGTATCAGGCCGGCGGCATACAGCACAGCATGGGTTATGTCATTTCAGGCACAAGCAAGGACGGTGTGTACCTCGTCGTCCAGGATGAAAGTTCGGATCGCTTTTATCATCTGAACGTGCCGGTAGGGATGGACCCGGGCGGCTGTGATGTTACCAATCCGCCTGTTGATTGTAACAAGCTGCCTTACACCGGCAAGGGCACCAGCGACCGCACTTTCACGCCGGGGTCCTCAAGCGCGAGTCTGCTGAAGGATCCGCTGTGGTACGCGGCGAAGTGGGGCGGTTTTGTCGACAGCAACAACAACAACAAGCCTGACCTGACTCAGGAGTGGGATGCAGACGGCAACGGCGTTCCCGATACCTATTTCCTGGTGCAGAACCCGCTCAAGCTCAAGGAGTCGTTGAAGAAGAGCTTTGACACCATCGTCGACCGCAGTGCAAGTGCAGGCAACATCACCTCGAACGGTCAGCAGCTGCAGACCGACAGCAAGGTGTTCCAGACCCAGTTCAACAGCAAGACCTGGGAAGGCGAGTTGTTTGCCTACTCCATTACATCGTCGGGGGTGAGTACGACGGCGGCGTGGAAAGGGTCGAGTGGCATTCCGGCGGCAGGGTCGAGAAAGCTGGTCTCCTGGGATACTGGCGCTGCGACGGGTATCGAGTTCGAATGGGGAAAACTGTCCAGTTCGCAGAAGACCGCACTTGGTTCGGAGGATGTGCTTAATTTCCTCAGGGGAGATCAGTCCAAGGAGGTTCAGAACGCCGGCATCTATCGCACGCGCAGCAAGTTGCTGGGGGACATCGTTCATTCGTCGCCATATTACGTCAAGGACAGCGACACGGTGTTTGTCGGTGGCAACGACGGCATGTTGCACGCGTTTTCGGCCACCACCGGTACCGAGTTGTTCGGCTATGTCCCCGGACTCACCTTCAGCAAACTCTCAACGCTGGCCGCGACCACCTATAGCCACACGTTCTTTGCCGACGGTGATATTGCCGTATCGACGCTGACGCAGACCCCTGGAAAGAACATCCTGGTGGCGTCTGCAGGTCGTGGTGCGAAGGGCCTGTTCGGTCTTAATGTGACCACGCCGGCTTCATTCTCGAAATCGAATGCATTGTGGGAGTACAGCGGGGCTTCTGACAACGACTTGGGCTACGTGCTAGGTCGCCCCCAGATTGGAACCCTCGAGAGCGGTGATACCGTCGCGGTGGTGGGGAACGGGCATAACAGCGTCAATGGTTATGCGATGCTGTATATATTCAACCTTGAAACAGGCGTCTTGCTGAAGAAGATCGACACCAAGGTGGGCAGCGACAACGGAATGTCGACGCCAACCCTGCTCGACTCCGACGGCAACGGCAAGATCGACAAGATCTACGCGGGCGACCTGAAAGGCAACGTCTGGCGTTTTGATGTGAGCGGGAATAGTTCGGGGACCTGGAAGTCCTACTTCCTCTCCGGAAGTACGCCGCAGCCGCTGTTTACTGCGAAGGATTCGAGCGGGGTGGTGCAACCGATCAATGCGCAATTGACTGTTTCGGTCAATTCCGTGAAGAGCGACGTGAACTACGGCAAGACCTTCGTGCTCTTCGGAACCGGCAGCTATGTGTATGGCAGCGATCCCAACGACAAGCAGGTGCAGTCCTGGTATGGCGTAATCGACGAGGACACAAAGGTGGCGTCGCGATCGGACCTTGTGCAGCGCACGATCCAGACCACCGGTTCAGTTAGTGGTTATGGCGTACGTGTGTTTTCGGAAGCCAGCAGCAACGACATGAGCGGCAAGAAGGGCTGGTACATTGATCTGAAGGATCCGACCGCAAGGGGCGAGCGCATCGTGACACGCTCGATCGTCTACGGATTCCTTGAGCCAGTGCTGCTGGCCAGCAGCATCATCCCTGACCCGGATCCGTGTGAGGCGGGGGGTAGCGGCTATGTGAATGCAATCAACCCCTACACCGGTGCTCGGCTAGAGTACTCTCCCTTCGATCTCGATGACGACGGCAAGTTTGATGGCAACGACAAGCTGTCTGGCGCCGTGGTTGGTTCCTTCGATCCGAAGATCGGTATGCCGGGAGAGGCGACGATCGTTGGCGATCAACTCATCGTTTCTGGTTCGAGTGGCGGTATTGCCGATATGCGGATCAACCTTGGGCTGAAGCGGACCGGGCGTATCTCCTGGCGCGAAATTGTGAGGGACTGAGTAATGAAGGGCCAGAAAGGTTTTACCCTGGTTGAAGTGATGATCGTGGTTGCGATCGTCGGCATTCTTGCAGCAGTGGCCTACCCGAGTTACCAGCAGCATGTGCTGAAGACCCGGCGGGCTGCAGCAGCAGGATGTCTGCTTGGGCATGCACAGTTCATGGAGCGTTACTACACAACAAACATGACCTACGTTGGAGCGGTGCTTCCTGCCGTGTCTTGCACGTCGGAATTGAGTGGCTTCTATAACTTTGGGTTCAATGCGGGAACGCCGGTGTCGGCAACAACCTATTTGATCGAGGCGACGCCACAAGGCACGCAGACCTCAGACACACGATGTGGGACGCTTGGTATCAATCAGGTGGGAACCAAAACCGAATCGGGAACGGGGACTCCTTCAGACTGCTGGTGAAATGCGGGGAGCAGATCCCTGTGCCTGAAACGAAATGCCCGCTGACATGAATATTGTCAGCGGGCATTTCTATTGGCTTGCCGGCGGCTATTGGGCGCTCCTCATCGACGGGGCGCGTTTGCGGTCCCCGAGTTACCCTGCCGATGAAGTGTGGTGCGCCGCGGCCTTGGCAGCATTGGGCATGACTACCCGCTGTTGCGCAAGCCCGCGGCGACGCCGTTGATGGAGATGTGAATGCCAAGGCGGATGCGCTCGTCTCCCGACTGCTCGCGGTGGCGTCTGAGCAGTTCGACCTGCACGTGGTTGAGCGGGTCGAGGTAAGGGAAGCGGTTGCGGATCGAGCGCTTCAGCAGCGGGTTGGCCGCAAGCAGTTCGTCCTGGCCGGTGATCGCCAGCAGGACCTCGACCGTGTCCTTCCATTCGGCCCGGATGCGGTCGAAGATGCTCGTGCGCAGGTCGGCGTCCTTTACAAGTGCCGCATAGCGCGAGGCGATCGCGAGGTCGGTCTTTGCCAGCACCATGTCCATGTTCGACAGCAGGCTGGCGAAGAAGGACCAGTCGCGGTACATCGTCTGCAGTCTGGCGAGGCCATCGTCGGGATTGGCGTTCAGCCAGGCCTTGACCGCCGAGCCGAAGCCGAACCAGCCCGGCAGCATCAGCCGGCACTGCGACCACGAAAAGACCCAGGGAATCGCACGCAGGTCTTCGATATGCGTACCTTTCTTGCGCGACGCCGGACGTGAGCCGATGTTGAGGCCGGCGATCTCCGAGATGACCGTCGACTCCCAGAAGTACTGTTCGAAGCCCGGTGTTTCGTAAACCAGGCCGCGATAGGCCTTGAACGCAGTGTCCGACAAGGCCTGCATTGCCTCGAGGAAGGCGGCCGGGGTGGTGTCGGCGCCCGCCGGGCGCAAGCTGCTCTCGACGGTGGCGGCAACCAGGACTTCAAGGTTGCGCCGTCCTACCTCCGGGTGGCCGTACTTGGCGGCGATCACTTCGCCCTGTTCGGTGAGTCGGATCTGTCCCTGCACCGCGCCTTCGGGCTGGGCCAGGATCGCCTGGTAGCTCGGGCCGCCACCGCGGCCAACCGAGCCGCCGCGGCCGTGGAACAGGCACAGGCGGACTCCGTGGCGCGCGAAGGTTTCGACCAGTTCGCCTTCGGCCTTGTATAGCGCCCAGCCCGAGGTCAGGAAGCCGCCGTCCTTGTTGCTGTCAGAGTAGCCCAGCATCACTTCCTGAGTGTCCTGGCGCGCGTCGCTCAGCAGTTTGCGGTAGCTCGGGATCGAGAACATGCGATCCATGATGACGGAGGCGTTCTCCAGGTCGTCGATGGTCTCGAACAGCGGCACGAGGTTGACGTCCAGCGCGTTCTCCAGCGGTCGCAGCAGGCCAGCTTCCTTGAGCAGTACCGCGAGCTCGAGAAGATCGGACACGCTGTCGGTCTTGGAGATGATGCAGTTGCGGATCGCGGCCTTGCCGTAGCGCAGGTGCGCAGCACGTGCTGCGCGGAAAATGGCGAGTTCCGATTCCGAGTCGTCCGAGTACTGAACGTGCGGCGACGCGAGCGGGCGGGCGGTGGCGAGTTCTTCTAGGAGCAGCGCGCAGCGGCCTTCCTCGTCCTGCTCCAGGTAGGCCGTGCCCGGACGGGCGACTTCGAGCAGCTCTGCGATGACTCTTTCGTGGACATCGGAGTTCTGCCGCAGGTCGATCGGTGCCAGGTGGAAGCCGAAGACCCGCAGTGCCCGGCGCAGGTGGCGCAGACGCCCGCGTGCAAGCGCAGCGCTGCCATTCGCCTGCAGCGAGCGGTGAAGGATGTCGAGATCATCCGAAAAGGCTTCGACGTTCAGGTAGGGCTCGGCATCGGCCACGGCATGGCGTATCGGGTCGCTACCGAGGAGCGCACGGTGTGTTGCCGAGAGGCGGGCGTAGATGCCGGAAATGGCACGCCGGTAAGGTTCGTCGCTGCGGTGCGGAGAGCTGTCGTGCGAGCGCTCGGCGAGGGCCAGCAGCGCGTCCGACGCGCTGACGAGGCCGTGCGCCAGCGACAGCTGCGAGCCCAGCGTGTGCAATTCGTCCAGGTAGTATCCCAGCGCAGCGGCGGCCTGCATCTTCAGGGCCTGTTCGAGCACTTCGGCGGTGACGAAGGGGTTGCCGTCGCGGTCGCCGCCGATCCAGCTCCCCACCTGCAGGAATGGGGGCAGTTCGAGTGCACCCAGGGCTGAATCAGCCTTGCTCAGACGGTCTTCCAGGCTGGCGTAGAGCCGGGGAAGCTCGCGCAGGAAGGTGCTTTCGAAGTAGGACACGCCGTTGCTGACCTCGTCGATCACCGACAGCCGGGTCGGACGCAGCATGCGGGTCTGCCACAGCGTGAGTACCGCGCGGCGCAGGGCTTCGAGGTTGTTTTCGGCTTCTTCCGGCGTCAGCTGCATGCGGTCGCGCTCGTCCAGCAGCCTGGCGACCACGGTCTGGCAGTTGAGGATGCTCTTGCGCTGGACTTCGGTGGGGTGTGCGGTCAGCACCGGCGAAATCAGCGCGGTGTCGAAGAAGGCTGCGAGCTCCGCAGGGCTGGCAATGTCCTGATCGATGGCGTGGCCGATCGCGTGCGCCAGGCTGCCTTCGCGGGGGGCTGAGCCGGCCAGCAGGTGAGCGCGGGAGCGGCGGATATGGTGCTGATCCTCGGCGATGTTGGCAAGGTGCGAGAAATAGCTGAATGCACGCACGACCTGGATGGTCTGCTCGCGTGACAGGGCGTCCAGAATGCCCTCGAGTTCGCGGCGTGCGGCGAGGTCGTCGTCGCGCCTGAAACGCACCGAGGTCTGGCGGATGCGCTCGATGAGATCGAAGCTCGATTCGCCCTGCTGGTCACGAACCGTGTCACCGAGCAGGCGGCCTAGCAGCCGGATGTCTTCGCGCAGGGGCGCGTCCTTGTCTTGAGTCATGAGCGGTCTGAAGAGGGTCGGGTTGAAGGGGGTTTCAGCGTGTTCTCGAGTTCAGCGTAGTGCGCGCAGCATCAACCGCGTTGCTGAGGTATTGCCCGTAAAAGTCGGGCAGCCTCATGCCGACAATGGCCTCGCCGATTCTGGCACCATCCGGCCCATAGACCACGACGGTCGGGGTCAGGCGCACCTTTCTGACGCGTGCAAACTCGCGATGCGTCGTGCGGGTGCCCTCGAAGTCGACAATCGCGGCATCGGAGTCGATATCAACCTGCCGGTAAAGTGCGTGATCGCGGGTTTCGGCAGCCGACGACATTGGCACCAGATAGCGACGGGCTTCTTCACACCAGGTGCAACCGGCCTGACTGTAGAGCACCACCATCGGCAGCGCCTCGGCGCGCATCCGTCTTGCGTCCTGTGCCAGGTTCTCCGCTGCGGGCAGTCCCTGCGCTGCACTCAGGGTCATTGGTACGCATGCTAGAATTGCGAGCAGCCTGCGCGCCATTGGTGCGAACCCTGATGCTGCGTTGCCGCAAAAATGTGCCTTCAGCAGCATGACAATCGTTCTCCCAGCATGAGTCCTCCTAACGTGAGCCTTTCCGCCCCTGCATCTTCTTCGATCTCCGCCCCCGAACGCATCGTCATTGCGACCCGTGAGAGCCGCCTTGCCCTCTGGCAGGCGGAGCATGTGAAGGCGCGACTCGAGGCATTGTATCCCGCCTGTCGGGTCGAGCTTCTGGGCATGACTACGCGCGGTGACCAGATCCTCGATCGTCCGCTTGCCAAGGTTGGTGGCAAGGGTCTGTTTGTCAAGGAACTCGAGACGGCGCTGCTCGACGGGACGGCCGATATTGCCGTGCATTCGATGAAAGACGTGCCCATGACGCTTGGCGATGAGTTCACGCTGGGCTGCATTTCGGCGCGCGAGATTCCACTCGACGCCTTCGTCTCGAACCGTTATGAATCGCTGGCCGACATGCCGCCGGGCACGGTGGTGGGGACCTCGTCGCTGCGTCGCGAGTCGCAATTGCATGCACAGTACCCGTTTCTAGCCGTCACCAGCCTGCGCGGCAATCTCGACACACGCCTGCGCAAGCTCGATGAGGGGCAGTACGATGCCATCATCCTCGCTGCCGCCGGCCTGAAGCGTCTTGGCCTCGGCGAGCGCATCCGCTCCACCTTGCCCGCCGAGATTTCGTTGCCGTCTGCAGGTCAGGGCGCGCTCGGCATCGAATGCCTGGCCACTCGCAGCGACATCGTCGAGTGCCTGCAGCCGCTCAATGACGCGGACACCTCTGCCTGCGTTCGTGCGGAGCGCGCCGTCGCGCGTGCGCTTGCCGGCAGTTGCGAGGTGCCGCTCGGCGCCTATGCGGAAGTCCGCGCTGGCGCGCTGTGGTTGCGCGGTTTCGTGGCGCTGCCGGACGGCAGCCGCATCCTGCGCTCCGAGCGAGAGGGCGCCGTTGAGGATGCCGAAAAGATTGGTCGTGAGCTGGCCGAGGATCTTCGCGCCCAGGGCGCGGAGGAGATTCTGGCCGAGCTGGGCTGAAACGGGCGAGCCGCGGTCGTGGAGGCGGTCGAGCGGATATCGGATGCGCTGAACGGGCGCACGATCGTCGTCACCCGGCCGCAGGAACAGGCGGAAAGCCTGTGCAGGGCGATCGAGCAGCGCGGTGGCACTGCCTTGCGCTTTCCCGTGATCGGGATCGGTCCGCTTGCGGATCGCTCGGAGATCGAGCAGGTTGCCGGTCGGCTGGACACCTTCGATCTGGCTTTTTTTGTCAGTCCGAACGCGGTGAGGTATGCGCTCGATGGCTTGCTGGTGGCGCGCGACTGGCCTGCATCGCTGCGTGTGGCAACAGTCGGCAAGGGGAGTGAGCGTGCGCTGGCGGCGCGTGGCTTCGGCAGGGTGATCGCGCCTGAGTCCGGGTTTGATTCGGAGTCGGTCCTCGCGCTGTCGGCGTTTGCGCCCGCAGCCGTGCGCGGACGGCGGATTCTGGTCCTGCGCGGAGATGGTGGCCGTGATCTCTTGGGTGAAACCCTTGTTGCGCGAGGCGCCGAGGTCGAGTATCTAAGCTGTTACAGACGTTTTTGTCCGGACGTCGAGCCTGATCGCCTGCTCGAACCGGTGAAGCGGCGTGAGGTTGATGGGGTGCTGCTCAGTAGCAGCGAGGGGGCGCGGAATCTGGCGGATATCGTCGGGGCGGCGGGGATGGTGCTGCTTTCGGATGTGCCCGTTTTTGCATCGCATCCGCGCATAGCAGCGCAATGTCGTGAGCTCGGATTTGCCCGGGTTATCGAAGCCGGGGCAGGTGACGAGGGCGCATTGCGCACGATAATTTCCTATTTTGGTTAAACTCTCGGCATGAAAGAAGAAACGCCTGCGCTCATTCAGCCGCCTCCAGAGGCGACTCAGTCCTCCGCTCCGAAAGCCGAAGCGGCCCCTGAACATGCGCCGGAGACGTCCGGTCGGGACGAAACACCAAACACCGAGCAGCCTGCGCGCAAGAGCGGTGTGGCCGGCTGGGCCTTGCTGCTGGCCATCATTGCCATTGGCGGCGCGGGCTTTGCCGTGTGGCAGTCGTGGGAGTTCCGCGGGCAGGCCTCAGGCCTGCGCGAAGAGCTCGCAAGCAGGCTGACGCAGGGTGACACTGTCGCAACCGAGGCACGTGCCATTGCGCGCCAGCAGCAGGAGCTGATCTCGAGTCTGCAGGGCAAGCTGGGTGCGCTTGAGTCCAAGGTCGAGGAGACCGAGGGCCAGGCCGCGGCGCTGGAAACCCTGTATCAGCAGTTCTCCCGCTCGCGCGAAGACGGCGTGATGGCCGAAATCGAACAGGCGGTGTCCATTGCCGCTCAGCAGCTTCAGCTGGCCGGCAACCTCGAGGCAGCACTGATTGCCCTGCAGGGCGCAGAGACCCGGCTGGCGATGCATGATCGCGGGCAGCTCGCGCCGCTGCGCAGGGCGCTTGTCAGCGACATCGAACAGCTCAAGCAGACGCCCGTGGTTGATGTGCCCGGAATGGCGCTGCGTCTGGAACGACTGCTGGAAGGTGCCGATGCCTTACCGCTGGCCTTTGTCGGTGGGCCGCAGGGCGCGGAGGGCGAGCCTGAAAAGGTGGAGCAGAGCAGCGGCATTCCGGCGCTGGACTTCGCCAAACAGCTCGCACTGGATGTCTGGCACGATCTGCGCGGCCTTGTGCGTGTCGAGCGCCTTGACCCGGCTGCCGAGCCTGTTCTGCTGGCGCCGGCACAAAGTACCTTTCTGCGCGAGAACCTCAAGATTCGCCTGCTGACCGCACGTCTGGCCTTGCTGGCCCACGATGGGCGGACGTATGCCGCCGATCTCGCACAGGCGCGAAGCTGGGTTGAGCGTTTCTTCGATGTGCGCGACGAGCGCGTGAATTTCGTGCTTGAGGAGTTGCGCACGCTTGAGGCGATGCCGGTGAGCATTGAGCGCAAGGGGCTGACCAACAGCTTTGCCGCGTTGCGACTGCTGCAGTCGCGCGGCGGTGAGGCTCCGGCACGTGCCGCGCCTGCGCCTGCTGCGAAGCCTGCGGCGGTGCCTCCGGCTGCTGCTGCGGAGCCTGCGCCGTCGGCTCCGGCGACGCCGCCCGTCACGCCAGCGCCTGCGAATCCGGCTCCGGATGCCGTCCCCGCTCAACCCGCTCCGGCTGGCGACAAGCCCGCTGCGGCGCCACAGTCCTGAGGGCCGGAACATGCGAGCCCTGCTCTGGCTGATCGCCATATTCGCACTTGCCGCTGGCGCGGCCATGCTGGCCGGCGCCAATGACGGCTACGTGCTTGTCGTGTTCCCGCCCTGGCGGGCGCAGTTGTCACTCAACCTGTTGCTGGTCCTGCTCGTGCTGGGCTTCATGCTCGGCTACTTCGTGATCCGCCTGGTTCGGCGCACCCTGGCCTTGCCATCGGTCGTCGGTCAGTGGCGCGAGCGCCGTCGCAGGGAGAAAGCTGGGCAGGCCCTGCGCGATGCGCTGCGGACCCTGTTCGAGGGGCGTTTCACGCAGTCGCTCAAGTTCGCTTCGTCGGCGTTTTCCTCCGGCGAGAGTCCGGCGATGGCTGCACTGGTGGCCGCACGTGCGGCGCACGCCCTGCATGACGATACCCGCTACCGGATCTGGCTTGGACGTGCGGCGGACCAGGGCGAGGACGCCCGGGTTGCACGCTTGATGACCGAGGCTGAGCTCGCGATCGAGCAGAGGCGCTTTGTCGAGGCGGCCGAAACGCTGGAAACGCTGAAGCTTGCGGGGCACCGGCATATTGCCGCCCTGCGGTTGTCGCTGCGTGTCGCGTCGGCGCTCAAGCGCTGGGAAGAGGCATTGAAGCTGACCCGCCAGTTGCGCAAGCACAAGGCCTTGTCGGCAGAACAGGCGCTGCCTCTGCTGCGACGGGCGCATATCGAGCGCCTGCAGGAATGTGCGGGTGACGGTGCGGCACTTGCCCATCTGTGGTCCGAAATTCCTGCGGACGAACTGGCCGACCGCCGCCTGGTCGAGCGCGCCGTGCCCCTGCTGGCCGCAGCGGGTCAGGGAGCGCTGGCGCGTCGCACGCTTGAGCGCCTGCTCGATGCCGAGTGGGACGACGGACTTGCCCGTCTGTATGCGGGATGCGGTGAGGGCGAGGGGGACGAGGTGGCCTGTCTCGCGAAAGCCGAGGGCTGGCTCAAGTCACACCCGCGCGATGCCGGGTTGCTGTTTGCGCTGGGCCGCCTGTGCATTGCTTCGCAACTGTGGGGCAAGGCGCAGAGTTACCTCGAAGCCTCGCTCAATCTCCAGCCGACGGTTGAAACCCATCTTGCGCTGGCGCGCCTGCTTGAGCAGCTTGAGCGGCCGCAGGACGCTCAACGCCATTACCGCGCCGCAGCCGAGCGGGTTTCGGTATAAGCCTGCCTCCGTCAGGAGGCTTCAGGCATAAGCGATTTCGGGTCCGGCGCCACGAATGCGCTGGGCCCGGATCAGGGCTTCGGTAATGTTCGATGTGACATTGTCGTCGCCGAGCTGGTCGAGAAACCCGGAACGGAAAACCAGCGAACCCGGCTGCGAATTCAGTCCGCACAGAATCAGTGTCGCCCCCCGCTTTTGCAGATTCCGGTGCAGCGTCTGCAGGATGTCCAGGCCCGTGGTGTCGATGTTGATGACCTTGTCGGTATCCAGGATGACGACATCGGGATGGCCGTCCTGCATCAGCAGCAGGTTCTCGAGCTTGTTGGCGGCGCCGAAGAACAGGCTGCCGAACATGCGGTAGGCCAGAATCCGGGGCGTGCCGTCTGCCCGCCTCACCCCCGCCACGCCGTAATGCTCCTCAAGCGGAATGCGTTCGATACGGGTCAGGTCTGACATCCGGTAGATGAAGAACAGGCTGGCCATGACCATGCCCAGCTCCACTGCGAGTGTCAGGTCGAAGATCACGGTGATGAAGAAGGTGCCCAGCAGAATGGTGCGATAGGCCAGGGTGTAGCGCGCGAGCTGGTTCGGCGAAAAGGCGTGCCACTCGCCCATGTTGATCGAGACCACGACGACGATGGCCGAAAGGGTGGCGAGCGGAATGTAGCTTGCGAACGGGGCCAGCACGAGGACGATGGCAAGCAGCACCAAGGCGTGGATGATGCCTGCAACGGGCGTCCGGCCGCCGGTCCGGATGTTGGTGGCGGTGCGGGCAATCGCGCCGGTCGCGGCAAAGCCGCCGAACAGTGGGGCGACCACGTTGGCGATACCTTGCGCCATCAATTCCTGGTTGGGGTCATGACGGTCGTCAATCTGGCTGTCGGCGACACGTGCCGACAAGAGGGATTCGATTGCACCCAGCAGCGCGATGGTGAGCGCAGGTGCGATCAGTTTGCCGAGGCTGCCGAGCGAGAGTTCGGGCAGTCCGATCTCGGGCAGTTCCTGAGGGATGCCGCCAAAGCGGCTGCCAATGGTGTCGACCGGCAGACTGAAGGCCGCATTCACCAGGGTGCCGATGATCAGCACGGCAAGCGGGCCCGGAAGGCGTTTCATCCATGGAACACGCACCGCCCTCTTGTTCCACAGAACCAGCACGGCAAGCGAGGCACATGCGACTGCAATGGTGGGCAGATGCAATGTGGGGAGTGCCGCGTAGAGTGCTTCGAGCTTGGCGAAGAACTCGCCTGGGAGGTTGTCGATCTTGAGGCCGAGGAAGTCCTTGATCTGCGACATGAAGATCACGACCGCAATACCGTTGGTAAAGCCGATGACCACCGACAGCGGAATGAAGCGGATCATGCTGCCGAGGCGAAAGGCGCCCATCGCCAGTAGCATGACGCCCGACATCATGGTTGCGATCAGCAGGTTCTGCACGCCGTGATCGACCACGATCGCGTAGATGATCGGAATGAATGCACCCGTAGGGCCGCCGATCTGGACCCGCGATCCACCCAGCAGCGAGATCAGCAGGCCGGCGACGATGGCGGTCCAGATGCCCGCAGTCGGTGACATCCCGGACGCAATGGCAAATGCCATTGCCAGCGGCAGGGCAAGGACGCCTACGGTAATGCCGGACGACAAGTCCTGGGTGAAGCCAACGCGTTCGTAGCCGTGCAGCGTGTCGAGCAGTTTGGGGCGAAACCTGATGTTCATGATGTCTCCGTAATGCGGTCTTGCGACATGGCACTGTTGCTGATGCTTACGGAGACAGACGCCCTCGGCCGGCGCGTTGCAGCGCGATCCAGCGTTTCGAGGGCGTCAGCGGCATGGGCTTACTTCACCCGCATGCCGGGTGCTGCACCGCCGTCGGGCGACAGGATGTAAAGCCCGCCGGTCTTGCCTTCGGGGTCGGATGCAGCAAGCACCATGCCTTCACTCATGCCAAATTTCATCTTGCGCGGCGCGAGGTTGGCCACCATTACAGTCATTCGCCCGACGAGCGTTGCCGGGTCATAGGCCGACTTGATGCCTGCAAAGACCTGGCGCGGACGTTCCTCGCCGATATCGAGTTGCAGCCGGATCAGTTTGTCTGCACCTTCGACATGGCTGGCGTCGACGATCTTCGCAACCCTCAGGTCCACCTTGGTAAAGTCATCGATGGAAATATGACCTGACGCGGCTTCGGACGCAGGCGCTGCGTGTTGCTGCTTTTCTGCATGGCGCTGTTGCGAAGACGCGGTCTTGGCATCCTTTGCCGGCGCGGCGGCGGCCGGTGCAAGCGATTCGCGATTGGCCTCGAGCAGTGCGTCGATCTGCTTGCGATCGATGCGGGTCATCAGGTGCGTGTAGGCATTGATGGTGTGACCGGCGGGGAGCGGTTCCCAGGTGCCGGTCCAGTTCATCTCGGGAACGGACAGGAAGGCTTCGACCTGTCCTGCGAGCGCGGGCAGCACCGGCTTGAGGTATCGGGTGAGGTCGCGGAACATGGTCAGTGCAGTCGAGCACACTTCATGCAAGCGTGCTTCCTGGCCTTCCTGCTTGGCCAGCTCCCACGGTTTGTGTTCGTTGACGTACTGGTTTGCGAGGTCGGCCAGATGCATGATCTCGCGCAGGGCACGACTGTAGTCGCGCTCTTCAAAACAGTTTGCGATCGAACCCGAATTCCATGCAGCAGCGAACTCGGCGATTGCTGCAGCGTCCGGCGCAGCAAGGCGGGCATCGAAGCGCTTGGTGATGAAGCCTGCGCAGCGGCTGGCGATGTTCACGAACTTGCCCACGAGGTCGGAATTGACCTTTGCGATCATGTCGTCGAGGTTGAGGTCGACGTCTTCCATGGTGCCGTTGGACTTGCCCGCGAAGTAGTAGCGCAGCCACTCGGGGTTGAGCTTCTGCTCAACGTAGGAGCGCGCGGTGATGAAGGTTCCACGGCTCTTGGACATCTTGGCGCCGTCTACGGTCAGGAAACCGTTGACACACAACTGGCTCGGGGTGCGGTAGCCGGCGAACTTCAGCATGGCAGGCCAGAACAGGGCGTGGAAGTAGAGAATGTCCTTGCCGATGAAGTGGACCATCTCGGTGCCGCTGGCTTCTGCCCGCGCAGCGTCGGTGAAATCCTCGACACTGATGTCGCCGCGCTTCTGTGCCAGCTTGTTGAAGCTGGCCAGGTACCCGATCGGCGCGTCGAGCCAGACATAGAAGTACTTGCCCGGTGCGCCGGGGATCTCGAAGCCGAAGTAGGGCGCATCGCGCGAAATGTCCCAGTCCGAGAGCTTGTTCTCGCCCTCTTCGCCCAGCCATTCCTTCATCTTGTTGGCAGCCTCGGCCTGCAGGCGGCGCGTGCCGGCCGCGTTGCTGCCGCGTGTCCATTCGCGCAGGAAGGCCACGGCACGCTCGTCAGACAGGCGGAAGAAGTAGTGCTCGGAGGTCTTGAGAACCGGCTTTGCACCCGACACGGCCGAGTATGGATTCTTCAGTTCGGTCGGTGCGTAAGCGGCGCCACACACCTCGCAGTTGTCGCCGTACTGGTCGGCTGCGCCACACTTCGGGCACTCGCCCTTGATGAAGCGGTCGGGCAGGAACATTTCCTTGACCGGATCGTAATACTGCTCGATGGAGCGGGTGTCGATCAGCTCGGCCGTATTGAGCTTGCCGTAGATGTCTTCGGCGTAGGCGCGGTTCTCAGGGCTGTGCGTCGAGTGGTAGTGGTCGAATGCAACGCCAAAGTCGGTGAAATCGCGCAGATGTTCGCCGTGCACGCGGTTGATCAGCGCCTCGGGAGTGATGCCTTCTTTTTCGGCGCGCAGCATGACGGGCGTGCCGTGGGTGTCATCGGCGCAGACGTAGTGCACCGTATTGCCCCGCATGCGCTGGTAGCGCACCCAGATATCGCACTGGATGTATCCGACCAGGTGGCCGAGATGGATATCGCCATTGGCGTAGGGCAGTGCGTTGGTGACGAGGATCTTGCGGGACATGATGGCTTTGCTTGAATCGAAAGGTGAGAGTTTAGCAAAGCCGGCCGCCTATCCCGTCACCGGATGAGGTCGGCCGTACAAAGAATCGACGCCTCCCGGGACGCGTCGCAGGGCTCATTCGAGCGGGCGCAGGAAAAACTCCACTCTGCGGTTGCGCGCACGTCCGGCTTCGCGACTGTTGTCGGCGATCGATTCGGCCTCGCCCTTGCCATCGGCCGACATGCGATCGAGCGCAATGCCGCGGGTACGCAGGTATTCCATGACGGCTTCGCTGCGCCGGATCGAAAGCTGCAGGTTGTACATCTCGCTGCCAACACTATCGGTATGGCCAACGATATGGATCGCGACGTCGGGGTAGGCGTTCAGGGTGGGAATGAGCGTGTCGAGTGCGCGGGCCAGCGGTGCGCGAAGTTCAACGCTGTCCGAACTGAACCCGTCGGACACCGGAATGCGGAGATGCAGGCTGCTGTCGGTCGGTGCGCCGACTTCGGCGCCGGCAACATTGCCAAGTGCCTTGTCGAGGCCTTGCCGCAGTCCCGGCCAGTCGATGCGGGGGACTGGTCTGGCGGCCGGTGCCGTGGTGGATGTCGATGTGGTGCCGCCCGTGGTGCCCGGGGTTGCGCAGGCCGACAGCAACGCTGCTCCAAGGCAGAGTGGCAGCAGAAGGTGTTTGCGAAGGCGGGCGGAGGTGGTGTTGAGCATGGTCTGTCGCGTGATTATGAAAAATGAATATTATCGGCCGAATTCGGGTAATCGGAAACCCTGATGCCGGAGAGGGTGAGTGAAAGTCCGGTGTCCGGTATGATTTCGCCCGACCCCGCCGTTTGGCGGATGCACCGATCTTGAAGGAAGCTGACATGAGTCTGACCCAGGAAGCCGTTACCGAAGCACTGAAATCCGTCATCGATCCGAATACCGGAAAGGATCTTGTTTCGACACGCTGCATTCGAAACCTGGCTGTCAATGGCGCCGACGTGCGCTTTGAGGTCGAACTCGGTTACCCGGCTAAGAGTCAGCACGAGCCGATCCGCCAGATGTTGCGTGACGCCTTGTCCGGCCTGGCCGGGGTGGGGCGCGTGGATATCGAGGTGTCCAGCAAGGTGGTGGCGCATTCGGTTCAGCAGGGCGTCAAGTTGCTGCCGGGAGTGAAGAACATCATTGCCGTGGCTTCGGGCAAGGGCGGGGTGGGAAAGAGTACCACTGCCGCCAACCTGGCGCTGGCCCTTGCCGCGGAAGGCGCACGCGTCGGCATGCTCGACGCAGACATTTACGGTCCGTCGCAGCCGCAGATGCTGGGGATTGGCGATCGTCGCCCGGAGTCGCTCGACGGCAAGACCATGGAGCCGATCGAGGCTTACGGTCTGCAGGCGATGTCCATCGGCTTCCTGATCGACATCGATACGCCGATGGTCTGGCGCGGACCGATGGCGACGCAGGCGCTCAACCAGATGCTGAAGGAAACACACTGGAAGGATCTCGATTACCTGGTGATCGACATGCCGCCCGGCACCGGTGACATCCAGCTCACCCTGTCGCAGAGCGTGCCGGTCACCGGCGCCGTGATCGTGACCACGCCGCAGGACATTGCCTTGCTTGATGCCCGCAAGGGCCTGAAGATGTTCGAAAAGGTTGGCGTGCCCATTCTGGGGGTGGTGGAGAACATGAGCATCCACATCTGTTCCAAGTGTGGCCACGAGGAGCATATCTTCGGTGCCGGCGGCGGACAGTCGATGTGCGACGACTACGGTATTCCGTTTCTCGGTGCCTTGCCGCTCGACATGCAGATCCGGCAGGAGGCCGACGAGGGGGCGCCGACGGTCGTTTCCGATCCGGACGGGCGCATCGCTGCGACGTACAAGTCGATCGCGCGTAAAGTGGCCGTCAGCATCGCCGAAAAGTCCAAGGACATGACGCACAAATTCCCCAATATCGTGATCCAGAACACCTGACACAAATTTGCGCCGCCGCTTGCTTTCGCATCGGCGGCGCTTGCCCTAAACTACGCGGATTTTTCGACGCCGGATTCTCCGGCTGGCCGCACAGGAAATTTGCCTCATGTCCATCAAGTCCGATAAGTGGATCCGCCGTATGGCCGAACAGCAAGGCATGATCGAGCCTTTCGCGCCGGATCTGGTGCGGGTCAATGACGGCGGCAAGATTGTGTCCTACGGCACCTCAAGCTACGGCTACGATGTCCGCTGTGCCAACGAGTTCAAGATCTTCACCAACATCAATTCGACGATCGTCGATCCCAAGGATTTCGACGAGCGCAACTTCGTCGATTTCACCGGTGATGTCTGCATCATTCCGCCGAACTCCTTCGCGCTGGCGCGCACCGTCGAGTACTTCCGGATTCCGCGCAGTGTGCTGACGGTGTGCCTGGGCAAGAGCACCTATGCGCGTTGCGGCATCATCGTGAACGTCACGCCGCTCGAACCCGAGTGGGAGGGCCACGTCACCCTCGAGTTCTCCAACACCACGCCGCTGCCCGCCAAGATCTACGCCAATGAAGGGATTGCACAGATGCTGTTCTTCGAATCCGACGAGGTTTGCGACACCTCGTACAAGGATCGTGGTGGCAAGTACTTTGGTCAGACGGGCGTGACCTTGCCCAAGATCTGAGTCTGGTTTTGAGTGAATGCAATGAACAGGGCCGGCTGACGGCCCTTTTGTCTTTTCCGGACATGTCCGGTAACGAGCGGGAAACGAATGGCGGAGTACCATCGCCGTTTGCCCGCACATGCGCCGCGTTGGAGACCTGAAGGATGCGATTCCATTTTCCGATCATCATCATCGATGAGGATTTCCGTTCCGAGAACACGTCGGGCCTGGGTATCCGGGCGCTTGCGAAAGCCATCGAGGGTGAAGGGGTCGAAGTGCTGGGCGTCACCAGTTACGGTGACCTGACTTCGTTTGCGCAGCAGCAGAGCAGAGGCTCCGCCTTCATCCTCTCGATTGACGACGAGGAGTTCTCTTCTGCCGAAGCCTCGACCCTGGCGATCTCGGGCTTGCGTGCCTTCGTTGAGGAAATCCGCTTCCGCAACGCAGACATCCCAATCTTCCTGCATGGCGAGACCCGCACGGCGCGGCACATCCCGAATGATGTTCTGCGCGAAATGCACGGCTTCATCCACATGTTCGAGGACACGCCCGAGTTCATCGCCCGCTATGTGGTGCGGGAAGCGCGCAACTACCTCGAGTCGCTGTCGCCCCCGTTCTTCCGTGCGCTGGTCCATTACGCGGCGGACAGCTCCTATTCGTGGCACTGTCCGGGGCACTCGGGTGGCGTGGCTTTCCTGAAAAGCCCGGTGGGCCAGATGTTCCACCAGTTCTTTGGCGAGAACATGCTGCGTGCGGACGTATGCAACGCAGTGGATGAGCTCGGCCAGCTGCTCGACCATACCGGGCCGGTGGCGGCCTCGGAGCGCAACGCGGCGCGCATCTTCAATTGCGACCACCTGTATTTCGTCACCAACGGCACGTCGACGTCGAACAAGATGGTCTGGCATACAACGGTTGCGCCGGGCGACATCGTGGTGGTCGACCGCAATTGCCACAAGTCCATTCTGCACTCGATCATCATGACGGGCGCGGTGCCGGTGTTCCTGACGCCGACGCGGAACCACTACGGGATCATCGGCCCGATCTCGCTGAACGAGTTCTCGATGGAGACCATTCAGCGCAAGATCGAAGCCAATCCGTTCGCACGCGAAGCCAAGAACAAGAAGCCTCGCATCCTGACCATCACCCAGTCGACCTACGACGGTGTGGTGTACAACGTCGAAACCATCAAGGAGATGCTTGACGGTCAGATCGACACGCTGCACTTCGACGAAGCCTGGCTGCCGCATGCCGCGTTCCACGACTTCTACGGCGATTACCATGCCATCGGCGAAGGCCGCCCGCGGTGTCAGGAGTCGATGGTGTTCTCCACCCAGTCCACGCACAAGCTGCTCGCAGGGCTGTCGCAGGCGTCGCAGATCCTAGTGCAGGACTCGGAGACCCGGAAGCTCGACCGCGATGTCTTCAACGAGGCCTATCTGATGCACACCTCGACGTCGCCGCAGTACGCGATCATCGCGTCGTGCGACGTTGCGGCAGCAATGATGGAGTCGCCGGGAGGCCCCGCACTGGTAAACGAATCGCTGTCCGAGGCGGTCGAGTTCCGTCGCGCGATGCGCAAGGTGGACGCCGAGTTCGGCGACTCCGACTGGTGGTTCAAGGTCTGGGGGCCGGAGTACCTTGCCGAGGAAGGCCTGGGTGAGCGCGAAGACTGGATGCTGAATGCCGGCGATCGCTGGCACGGTTTCGGCGATCTGGCACCGGGCTTCAACATGCTCGACCCGATCAAGGCGACGATCATCACGCCGGGACTGGACATGGAGGGCGACTTCTCCGATCACACGGGGATTCCTGCTGCAATCGTGACCAAGTATCTGGCCGAGCACGGCATCATCGTGGAGAAGACCGGACTGTACTCGTTCTTCATCATGTTCACGATCGGTATCACCAAGGGGCGGTGGAACACCATGGTGACCGAGTTGCAGCAGTTCAAGGACGATTACGATCGCAATCAGCCGCTGTGGCGCGTGATGCCCGAGTTCATCGCCAAGCACCCGCGCTACGAGCGTGTCGGACTGAAGGATCTTTGCAACGAGATCCATTCCTTCTACAAGGCGAACGACGTTGCGCGACTGACGACCGAGATGTACCTGTCGGACATGGTGCCGGCAATGAAGCCGACCGATGCCTTCGCCAAGATGGCGCACCGCGAGATTGATCGTGTGCTGATCGAGGAGCTTGAGGGGCGTGTGACGGCCATACTGCTTACGCCGTATCCGCCGGGCATCCCGCTGCTGATTCCGGGCGAGCGCTTCAACGCCACCATCGTGCGCTATCTGCGTTTTGCGCGTGACTTCAACGGTCGCTTCCCCGGCTTCGAGACCGATATCCACGGTCTGGTGAAGGGTGAGGATGGCCGCTACTGTGTGGATTGCGTGCGTCTGGATTGAGTCGTTCCGGTATTTCAGCGCAATGAAAAGGGGCCGTGTCTGCGGCCCCTTTTCCGTTTACGCGTCCGGGTTCAATCCTTTCGCCGGTACTCCACGAAATCGTAGTCGTGATCATTGTCAGCGTCTGCCTTGCACGACCGGCGGCTGAGTTCGACGAAGTGCTCACGGTCAAACGCGGGGAAGCGTGCGTCGCCCGGAACGTCGGCAGCGACCTCCGTCAGCATCAGCGTGTTGGCCATGGGCAGCATCTGTCTGTAGATCTCTGCGCCGCCGATCACGAACACCCGCGGCAGTTCAGCGAGCGCCCACAGCGCACTCTCCGGATCCGGATGGATCTCAGCGCCTGCAGCAACGTAATCAGCGTTGCGGGTGATGACCATGTTGCGTCGCCCGGGAAGCGGGCGGCCGAGCGACTCCCAGGTCTTTCTGCCCATGAGCACGGGGTGTCCGGTCGTGGCGGCCTTGAAGTGCGCAAGATCACCCTTCAGTCGCCATGGCAGTGCATTCTCGTTGCCGATCACGCCGTTGCGGGCGACTGCGGCGATCAGGATGATTTCCGGTTTGCTGCTCATATTGCGACCGGTGCCTTGATGTGGGGATGTGGGTCGTAGCCGCTCAGGGTGAAGTCTTCGAAGCGGAAAGCGAACAGGTCCTTCACCTCGGGGTTGATCGCGAGTGTCGGCAGGGGCCGGGGTGTGCGGGACAACTGCTCTTTTGTCTGCTCAAGGTGATTGAGGTAGAGGTGGCAGTCTCCGCCTGTCCAGATGAAGTCTCCCGGTACGAGATCGCAGACCTGCGCCACCATGAGCGTCAGCAGGGCGTAGGACGCAATGTTGAAGGGCACGCCCAGGAAGATGTCGGCGCTGCGCTGATACAGTTGGCACGAAAGCTTGCCGTTCGCAACGTAGAACTGGAACAGCGCGTGACATGGCGGCAGCGCCATCTTGTCCACTTCCCCAGGGTTCCAGGCCGACACCAGGTGACGGCGCGAGTCGGGATTGCGCTTGATCGCCTCGACCACTTGCGAGATCTGATCAATGCTGCGGCCGTCCGCGGTTTCCCATCGGCGCCACTGTTTTCCGTATACCGGTCCGAGTTCGCCCGCTTCATCAGCCCATTCGTCCCAGATCGAGACACCGTTTTCCTTCAGGTAGCGAATATTCGTGTCGCCTTGCAGGAACCAGAGCAATTCGTGGATGATCGAGCGCGTATGAAGTTTCTTGGTCGTGAGCAACGGAAAGCCCTGGCTGAGCGGGAAGCGCATTTGCCATCCGAATACGGACAGGGTGCCTGTGCCGGTCCGATCGGTCTTGCGATCGCCATGCTCGAGCACGTGCCGCATCAGGTCGAGGTATTGGTTCATGGCTGTTTCCGGTTAAAGTTCCGGATTCTACCCGCTGACGGACGGCTTGTCGGTAGCGAGGTCTTGCACAGTTTGTGACAAATGGGTATGTATGCGAGTCAGGATATTGCTCGCACGGTGCGCGCCGTCGATGGGCGGGCGCGCGCCGGGATATACGCTTGCCGATGGCGCTGGAGGAAAGGCAGTGAAAAGCAGGGGCGACATCTTTGATTTTACCTTGGGAAGGAGGCATGCCCCGACCCGCGATCCTGTTGCTGCCGTCAAGGAGGCTGCGCAGATCCTGTGTGTGCAGTTGCGCCCGGAGCATCTGCCCGCCGACGCATCGGCTGAAATCTCAGCCTTCATTGACGATTTCTTCGGGGCCATCAATGAGAGTGTCCCGCTTGGCGTGCTCCAGAGCGACGGCCACAGCCCGGATGTGGACTGGAGTGTATGGATCTGCGCCGTACGTGAATCTGTCGGCGAGGTGTTTTCGGCCTATCAGGCGTTCGTAGCGGGGCAGGGTGAAAAGCTGCCGCCGGCCGTAGCACTGGGATTTGCGCGCATTGCCGCACAGTTCGTGCGCTGGGAGCTCGTCGATCGCCACGTCCCTGATCCTGATGTCTGGGCGCTGCTCGGGCAGCTGTTCGTTGAGTCCGCTGATGTCGACAGCGTTCAGGCAAGCGCGGATGATGGCGGCGTGGTTCGCGAGTATTTGCGGGCCCTTGCCTATCAGTCTGCAGCGCTCGATCAGTTGCAGCAGGTGGGTGCCGTGGGGGTTTGCCGCCTGGTGGACCTTGTGCTGCCCTTTCTTTCGGTGCGACGCGGTGACGCGCATGGCGCCCTTTACGTTGTGAATCCGCCCGCCTCACCGACGCCGGTCCGTTTGTCTCGTTCCTTTGCGGCGCCGGTCTGGTACTTTCATCCGGCGGGCGCAGCCGAGTTTCTCGCCGAGCTCCATGGTCAGTTGATCAGAGGGGTGCTGCCCCCGGTTCTTGCCGGTCACGAGCCGCGCCTGTTGCGCGACGCCGCCCTGCATCTGCGCCGTCATTGGTCGGCACGCCCGCCTGTCAGGCGTTTCAAGCGCCACATCGTCGACGGCCAGTTGCTCGTCGTGCGGGGATACGTCAACGTCAAAGGTCTCTTTGAAGCCAGGGGCGAGGTGGCTAACCGCGCATGGCTCATAACCGATCTGAGTCGTGGCGGCGTTGGTGCCCTTATCTACAAGGAAGAGACTCAGCCAGTGCCGGAGGCCGGTGAACTCCTTGCGTTTCGTCCCAAGGATGGGGTGAGCTGGCACCTTGGTGTCGTGCGCCGCGTCCGCTTTGCCAAGGGCGACGCCGAGGTCGGGATCGAAACCTTGTCCGTCCGCCCCGAACTGGTGCGGGTCGATGATGGACGCGTCCCGGTCGAACTCTTCTTCTGCGATCCGGTACAAAGGGGCGAGGCGGTCAGGGTCATCGCACCTGTGGGCGTATTGCGTGAAGGAGCCCCGCTCTTCGTGAATGCAGAGGGGCGGGTTTCCAAGCTCAAACAACTCGAAGGATCGATGGCCGGGCAGGGCTTTGAACTCCGCGCCTATCAGGTGCTCTGATCGGTTCCAGTCCTATCAATAGGCGGCTTTGAATTTATTTTCATTTTCTTCTTGCATTAGTTCATGGGGTGTCTATAATGCGCACCTCTTCACCGCGAAACGCAGTTAGCGAAACGGGGTGATGGCAGGAAAGCGGTTGTTTTTGCAGGTGTTTTTGAAGCGGATTTCTGTTTTTGTTGTTTCGGCGGTTATTGAAATAAAACGAAAACAGGGGTTGACGAGATAAGTTAAGTTGATCATAATCTCGCTTCTCTGCTGCAGGAACTGCAGCGGTTCTTTAAAAAATTGAACAATCGATAAGTGTGGGTGCTTGATCGCTGTGGCCATGAAACTGCTTAGGCAGTTTTGAGTTTCACAAAGATTAGGTGCTCATATGTCAGTAAAATGATTTTGAGTACTTTGTAGGATTAAACTTAAGAGTTTGATCCTGGCTCAGATTGAACGCTGGCGGCATGCTTTACACATGCAAGTCGAACGGCAGCGGGGGTGCTTGCACCTGCCGGCGAGTGGCGAACGGGTGAGTAATGCATCGGAACATGCCCAGTCATGGGGGATAACTACGCGAAAGCGTAGCTAATACCGCATACGCCCTGAGGGGGAAAGTGGGGGATCTTAGGACCTCACGTGATTGGAGTGGCCGATGTCAGATTAGCTAGTTGGTGAGGTAAAGGCTCACCAAGGCGACGATCTGTAGCGGGTCTGAGAGGATGATCCGCCACACTGGGACTGAGACACGGCCCAGACTCCTACGGGAGGCAGCAGTGGGGAATTTTGGACAATGGGCGCAAGCCTGATCCAGCCATGCCGCGTGAGTGAAGAAGGCCTTCGGGTTGTAAAGCTCTTTCGCAAGGGAAGAAAACGGCAAGGCTAATATCTTTGTCGGATGACGGTACCTTGACAAGAAGCACCGGCTAACTACGTGCCAGCAGCCGCGGTAATACGTAGGGTGCGAGCGTTAATCGGAATTACTGGGCGTAAAGCGTGCGCAGGCGGTTTTGTAAGACAGATGTGAAATCCCCGGGCTTAACCTGGGAACTGCGTTTGTGACTGCAAGGCTAGAGTACGGCAGAGGGGGGTGGAATTCCACGTGTAGCAGTGAAATGCGTAGATATGTGGAGGAACACCGATGGCGAAGGCAGCCCCCTGGGCCTGTACTGACGCTCATGCACGAAAGCGTGGGGAGCAAACAGGATTAGATACCCTGGTAGTCCACGCCCTAAACGATGTCAACTAGTTGTTCGGAGAGGTAACTTTCTGAGTAACGCAGCTAACGCGTGAAGTTGACCGCCTGGGGAGTACGGCCGCAAGGTTAAAACTCAAAGGAATTGACGGGGACCCGCACAAGCGGTGGATGATGTGGATTAATTCGATGCAACGCGAAAAACCTTACCTACCCTTGACATGTCTGGAACTTGTGAGAGATCACTTGGTGCCTTCGGGAGCCAGAACACAGGTGCTGCATGGCTGTCGTCAGCTCGTGTCGTGAGATGTTGGGTTAAGTCCCGCAACGAGCGCAACCCTTGTCATTAGTTGCCATCATTTAGTTGGGCACTCTAATGAGACTGCCGGTGACAAACCGGAGGAAGGTGGGGATGACGTCAAGTCCTCATGGCCCTTATGGGTAGGGCTTCACACGTCATACAATGGTCGGTACAGAGGGTTGCCAAGCCGCGAGGTGGAGCTAATCTCTTAAAGCCGATCGTAGTCCGGATCGTAGTCTGCAACTCGACTACGTGAAGTCGGAATCGCTAGTAATCGCAGATCAGCATGCTGCGGTGAATACGTTCCCGGGTCTTGTACACACCGCCCGTCACACCATGGGAGTGGGTTTCACCAGAAGTAGGTAGCTTAACCTTCGGGGGGGCGCTTACCACGGTGAGATTCATGACTGGGGTGAAGTCGTAACAAGGTAGCCGTATCGGAAGGTGCGGCTGGATCACCTCCTTTCAAGAGAAAGGTCGCAGTGGTCAAGTATCCACAACTTATCGGTTGTTCAAGCGAAGAGCCTCGAGTGTGAGGGTCTGTAGCTCAGCTGGTTAGAGCACCGTCTTGATAAGGCGGGGGTCGTTGGTTCGAACCCAACCAGACCCACCAAACTATCGAAGGTGCGTTGGTCAGAATGGGGCTTTAGCTCAGCTGGGAGAGCGGCGGCTTTGCAAGCCGTAGGTCGTCGGTTCGATCCCGACAAGCTCCACCAGTATCTGATGCAAACCAGACGCTAGTCAGACAGTAGTCAGACACACAACGAGGTTCGAGAAGTCAGTCATGCATGGCCAGGAAAGATTCTGGTGTTTATGCCTGACTTCTCGGGAAGGTCAAACTTCTCGATTGGCTCGCTCTTTAACAAAGTGGAAGAAGTATATATATGTGCAGCGTATCAGTAGATGCGTTGCACGGGTAGCGTGATTGCATTGAATCTCGCGTGCTGTGTCAGCGGCGCGACGAGGTTCGCACAAACGAGTTCGACCTGTGACCGGATCTTTGGGCGAAAGTCTGAGGGTCTAAGGTTATAGGATCAAGCGACTAAGTGCATGTGGTGGATGCCTTGGCGATCACAGGCGATGAAGGACGTGCAAGCCTGCGAAAAGCGGGGGGGAGCTGGCAATGGAGCTTTGATCCCCCGATATCCGAATGGGGAAACCCACTCCGCAAGGAGTATCCCGTACTGAATACATAGGTACGTGGAGGCGAACGCAGCGAACTGAAACATCTAAGTAGCTGCAGGAACAGAAATCAACCGAGATTCCGTAAGTAGTGGCGAGCGAACACGGAACAGCCTGCACGACTAAACCATCTAATTAGCAGAACGGTCTGGAAAGTCCGGCAACACAGGGTGATAGCCCCGTATGTGAAAATTAGGTGGCGGGTCTGAGCGTGCGACAAGTAGGGCGGGACACGAGAAATCCTGTCTGAAGATGGGGGGACCATCCTCCAAGGCTAAATACTCGTGATCGACCGATAGTGAACTAGTACCGTGAGGGAAAGGCGAAAAGAACCCCGGGAGGGGAGTGAAATAGATCCTGAAACCGCATGCATACAAACAGTGGGAGCCTCCTTGTGGGGTGACTGCGTACCTTTTGTATAATGGGTCAGCGACTTACGTTCAGTGGCGAGCTTAACCGAATAGGGGAGGCGTAGCGAAAGCGAGTCTGATAAGGGCGACATAGTCTCTGGGCGTAGACCCGAAACCGGATGATCTATCCATGGCCAGGATGAAGGTGCGGTAACACGCACTGGAGGTCCGAACCCACTAATGTTGAAAAATTAGGGGATGAGCTGTGGATAGGGGTGAAAGGCTAAACAAATCCGGAAATAGCTGGTTCTCCCCGAAAACTATTTAGGTAGTGCGTCGTACGGACACTTGCGGGGGTAGAGCACTGTAATCGTTGGGGGGGTCAATGCGATCTACCCCGCGATAGCAAACTCCGAATACCGCAAAGTGATATACGGCAGACAGACAGCGGGTGCTAACGTCCGTTGTCAAGAGGGAAACAACCCAGACCGCCAGCTAAGGTCCCAAATGCATGGCTAAGTGGCAAACGAAGTGGGAAGGCATAGACAGCTAGGAGGTTGGCTTAGAAGCAGCCACCCTTTAAAGAAAGCGTAATAGCTCACTAGTCGAGTCGTCCTGCGCGGAAGATGTAACGGGGCTCAAGCCATGAACCGAAGCTGCGGATGTGTCTTATGACACGTGGTAGGGGAGCGTTCCGTAAGCCTGCGAAGGTGTCTCGAGAGGGATGCTGGAGGTATCGGAAGTGCGAATGCTGACATGAGTAGCGATAAAGGGTGTGAAAAGCACCCTCGCCGAAAGCCCAAGGTTTCCTGCGCAACGTTCATCGGCGCAGGGTGAGTCGGCCCCTAAGGCGAGGCAGAAATGCGTAGTCGATGGGAAACAGGTCAATATTCCTGTACCGGTTCTAGATGCGATGGGGGGACGGAGAAGGTTAGGCCAGCCGGGTGTTGGAAGTCCTGGTTTAAGCGTGTAGGAGTACCCCGTAGGCAAATCCGCGGGGATTATCTGAGGCGTGATGACGAGTCTCCTTGTGAGACGAAGTGGTTGATACCCTGCTTCCAGGAAAAGCCTCTAAGCTTCAGTCTAGAATCGACCGTACCGCAAACCGACACAGGTGGGCAGGTTGAAAATACCAAGGCGCTTGAGAGAACTCAGGAGAAGGAACTCGGCAAATTGATACCGTAACTTCGGGAGAAGGTATGCCCCGGTAGCTTGTAGGAGTACATCCGAAGGGCGAAGGGGCCGCAGAGAATCGGTGGCTGCGACTGTTTATTAAAAACACAGCACTCTGCAAACACGAAAGTGGACGTATAGGGTGTGACGCCTGCCCGGTGCCGGAAGGTTAAGTGATGGGGTGCAAGCTCTTGATCGAAGCCCCGGTAAACGGCGGCCGTAACTATAACGGTCCTAAGGTAGCGAAATTCCTTGTCGGGTAAGTTCCGACCTGCACGAATGGCGTAACGATGGCCACACTGTCTCCTCCTGAGACTCAGCGAAGTTGAAATGTTTGTGAAGATGCAATCTACCCGCGGCTAGACGGAAAGACCCCATGAACCTTTACTGTAGCTTTGCATTGGACTTTGACGGGACTTGTGTAGGATAGGTGGGAGGCTTTGAAGCGGGGACGCTAGTTCTCGTGGAGCCAACCTTGAAATACCACCCTGGTGTCGTTGAGGTTCTAACCCAGGCCCGTGAATCCGGGTCGGGAACAGTGCATGGTGGGCAGTTTGACTGGGGCGGTCTCCTCCCAAAAGGTAACGGAGGAGTTCGAAGGTCTCCTAGGTACGGTCGGACATCGTACTGATAGTGCAATGGCAAAAGGAGGCTTGACTGCGAGACCGACAAGTCGAGCAGGTGCGAAAGCAGGACATAGTGATCCGGTGGTTCTGTATGGAAGGGCCATCGCTCAACGGATAAAAGGTACTCTGGGGATAACAGGCTGATTCCGCCCAAGAGTTCACATCGACGGCGGAGTTTGGCACCTCGATGTCGGCTCATCACATCCTGGGGCTGTAGCCGGTCCCAAGGGTATGGCTGTTCGCCATTTAAAGTGGTACGTGAGCTGGGTTTAAAACGTCGTGAGACAGTTTGGTCCCTATCTGCCGTGGGCGCTGGAAGTTTGAGTGGACCTGCTCCTAGTACGAGAGGACCGGAGTGGACGCACCTCTGGTGTACCGGTTGTGACGCCAGTCGCATCGCCGGGTAGCTAAGTGCGGAAGAGATAACCGCTGAAAGCATCTAAGCGGGAAACTCGCCTCAAGATGAGACTTCCCTGGGGCCTAGAGCCCCCTGAAGGGTCGTGGAAGACCACCACGTTGATAGGTCGGGTGTGGAAGCGCAGTAATGCGTTAAGCTAACCGATACTAATTGCCCGTGAGGCTTGATCCTATAACCTTACAAAACAGTCGATACTCGTTGTTGGACGAAGCAAATTCGCCCAACCATCGACGCAATCACAACACCCATATACTTCTTCCCGCTTTGGCCTGCAACGCGCAGGTGACAAGTCATAGTCTGACGACCATAGCGTCTTGGTCCCACCCCTTCCCATCCCGAACAGGACCGTGAAACAAGATCGCGCCGATGATAGTGAGATTCGTTCTCGTGAAAGTAGGTCATCGTCAGACTAACCACACGCTTAACCCCGCTGAGATTACTCTCAGCGGGGTTTTTGCCATCTACGGCTCACAACGCTGCAACGCGGGAGGCGAATCCCTTGGATTGAGTGAACTTCTGCCTGCGTTGCCAGCACCATCCGTACGTTACATACGCAGGCGCTGTAGCCAGCCGGGCTGTGCCAGTCGCGATGTTCGCGCAGCGTCCGGGTGCATTGCCTGACGTGAGGCGTCAAAGGTGTGGTTTTGACCGGGAACGCCACGCACGCTCTGCCCGCGGTCAGTCGAGACGCTGCGGCTCTGGATGCTGGCATCCTTCTGGCCAGCAGCTTTGGTGTGAGTCCTTTGGTGTGAGTCAGCTGGGTTCGGTGATTCAAGAACATGAGCTCGTGCCCATGCGCTTCGCTTGCAGGGCTTTGCTGATCCTGACTGCGCGGCATGGAAAACGGGGCACCATTATTGGTGCCCCGAATTGGCGTGGGTGAGATCAGAGGCGCCTGCGTCAGACGGGGCCGCTCCACCACGCTTCACTTCGATGGTACTTTCCAGTGCAGCTTCGAGCGTGAGTTCGGCGCCTTTCAATGCGTGGGACTTGAATGCTGCGTGGACCGTTGCGACCTTTTCACCGGCCGACTGTCCCTTCAGTTCGCTCTTTTCAATGCCGAGTTCATCGAGCAATTCGTTCCACACCATGCCGTCTTCAAGCGGGATCAGGGCGAATTCAATCCCTTCCAGTTTGAGCTTCATCGGCTTGGCGATATTCGACACGAAGAAGACTGCGTGCATTTCCGGTGAGAAGTCGGCGCCATAGCGTTTGACGAACACAGGAAGGCGTGCAATGTCGTCGAAGAGACCGGCTGCGAGGAGCAGCTTGTCACCTTGCGCGAGCAGGACGGATTGTCTGATAGTCGCCGTTGGTGGTTTGCGGCGGCCCGATGCGTCCGCAACGTCGCCCTCGACCAGCACGAGGTCTCCACGGTAGGCAAACGTGTCTGCCGGGCCTGCCGGTTCGGTGAAGTTGCTGTTGAACAGCAGGCCTTTCTCTTCGTAAGTTTTCAGAAGCATGTCGTGCTCTTTTTCAGTTGAATAAACCTTGTTTGTACGGCGGCCTGAGGCGGGTGAGGTCGGCGTCTTCCTGCCACGCTGCGTCGTGTTGCAGCTAACCCGCGGCTGGTGTCCTGGTCTTCTTGAGCAGGCCCGCCAGCCAGCGTTTGGCATCCTTGCTGGCGCGCTCTTCGGTCAGACGCTGACGTAGCGTTTCGGCGACCTCAGCGTAGGGAACGGTGCCTTCGGGATGGATTGCGTCGCAGCGCACGATGTGAAAACCCATCTCGGAGCGAAGAACGTCGGAGAGTTGGCCTGCGGCAAGATGGAACAGGGCTTCATCGAGTTCGGGATAGAGCTGCCCGCGGCGGATCTCCCCAAGCTGGCCGCCGTTGAGTGCCGTTGGGCATTCCGAGTGCTTGATGGCCTGCTCCTCGAAGCGGCCGGGTTTGGCTTTCAGGCGACCTGCGATCTCTCTCAGGCGCTGTGCTGCGCGTTCGCTCGTGTTTTCCGGGAAGTTCTCGTTTATGGTGATCAGGATGTGACGGGCCGTTCTGCGCTCCGGGGTATGGAAGCGATCGAGATGGGTGTAGTAGAAGATCTCGGCTTCGGTTGCACCAACCTGTCCGGCGGCGGCGCCAACTTTTGCCATGACAGCATCCACGAGAAGGTCACGGCGCAATGCGTCGGCGAGCAGACTTTCAGTCAGGCCTGCGTGCGCGAGGGTGGCCGCAAAGCTGTCCGCATCCTGATGACGATCCCGGAGTTCGCCGAGCGCTTTCTTTACCGCGCCTGGCGAGAGGCAGACGCCGCTGGCCTCGTCGCTCGATAGCACGACCGTCTCGATTGAAGCGTACTGGCGTGCAACGTTCTTCGCGCGAACGCGCTCGTCGGCGGTCAGCGCACTGCAGTCCCGTCCGAACAGGGCGAGGGCGGCCTTGAGCTCATAGTAGGCGTCGGGCGTCACGGTGCGGGCTCCTCTTCAGCTGTATCGGCGTGCATGCGACGTCGTGATACGGGCTGGGGCAGGGGCTCGACTGAGCTCTCGGGAATGCACAGCATGTAGCCGGGGAAGTTGATGTGGTAATGAACGCCTTCCGGCATGTCACGCACGACACGGATGATCTCGCCGATCGCGCCTTTCTCCACGACGACCTCTCCACGCACGGAGAAGGCTTTTCCCGCGAGCACCTTGTCCCGCGACTCGAAGCGGCTTGGCGCCCATGGCGCATCGGCTGCGATGACCTCCTCGGCACGGCAACCGACGATGCGGTCAATCTCGAGAAAGTGCACGGTGTAGATGATCTGGTCCTGAAGGAAGGTGCCCACGCCTATGACGGTGCCGGTGGAACCCCGTCGTACCAGCAGATCACCCACGGCCATGCCCGGGTAGGTGCCATCGTCACGCACGTTTCGGGTGACGCGAACGGCATCGCCATAATCGAATTCAGGACGCATGAGTTTGGCCTCGCTGGTTTTGACGGGTCAGCGCTGGACGGCGCCGAGGGGAACAAAGGCCGTGCCACTGGCCTTCTTGAATACCGAGAACACCTTTTCGGTAACCGCGTCGGAAACCGTGAAGTCGCGGTAAGCCATCTCGAGAAAGTTGCGATGGTGGGTGTAGCGAACCTGATCGTCGCCTTCGACCGGATTGTTGGAGAGGTAGTCGTGGAAGCGCTGCAGGATGTGCAGACGGTTCACGTGCACGACCTGAGGCTCGTAACTGACGCCGAAGTACTCCAGAAAGTCCTCCGCAGCGGACAGTTCTTCCATTGCTTCGTCAAGAGTGAGTTCGTCCATGATCAGGCTCCGTATTCAGATGGCGATTGGGGTTTGGGAGGCTTCTTCTGCTGCGCGTGCAACGTCAAGCAGAACCTTGCTGCCGAGGCGGTCGGCATCGTCGATCTGCACCAGAGGCTGAAGGATCTGGATGGCGCCACCGATGTCGCCCTCGCGCAGCCGGATGTAGGCTGCGGCCTTCAGCGCAGAGAGATAGAAGCGGGTCAGCGTCATTGACCGGTGTGCTGCGGTGGCGACCTTGTCAGCGTCGATACCGCTGCCGTCCGCGGGTAGTCCAACCCGTGCGCCACTGACGTCGATCGCATGCCACACGACCCGCTGTGCTTCCGCCATCTGGTGACGGTAGAAGTGATAGCGGTAACGCGCGACGAGGACCAGCAGGTGATCCGGCGCCTTGAGGCCCGCTTCGGCAAGCGCCTGTTCGGCTTCGGGCGCGCCGTAGTGTTCGCCGGCGCGTTCGATCAGTTCGAGCACACCGTCCGGGAGCGGATCTTCGAAGTACAGGGGTTCGGGATCAAAGTGCAGCAGGTCCATCAACGTGTCTCCGACGTGAGTTCGTTCTCAGGCTGGCAGGCACATTCGGGACAGGCCTGGTCGGTATTGGCCTCGCAGTCGATGTTGCTGACCGCGACCACTGGAATTGTCGTGCGGGGCTTCTTCGGTGGAGGCGCTTCGGCGTTGGCCTGCAGGCCCGAAATCTGCGACTCGAGTGACTTGATGCGGTCGAGCAGGCAGTTGAGCGTATGGCCCACCGGGTCGGGCATCAGGTGGTGATCGAGGTTGAGTTCGTCCGTGGGGCTCAGGATCGGACCTTCCCTGCGCACGACTTTTGCAGGAATGCCAACCACAGTGCGATCCGAAGGTACGTTCTTGACCACCACGGAGTTGGCGCCTACCCGGACCCGGCTGCCGATGGTGATGGCACCAAGAATCTTCGCGCCGGCGCCGACGACGACGTGGTCGCCGAGTGTGGGGTGACGTTTTCCCGGATTCCAGGTGGTGCCACCCAGGGTGACCCCGTGGTAAAGCGTGACGTCATCACCGATCTCGGCGGTCTCGCCGACGACGACGCCCGCGCCGTGATCGATGAAGAAACGGCGGCCGATGCGGGCGCCCGGGTGAATATCGACATTGGTCAGGACCCGGCCGATGAAGCTCGTCAGGCGTGCCAGGTAGCGCCAGTTGCGCAGCCATAAGGCGTGGGCAATGCGATAGGTGATCAGGGCGTGAACGCCGGGGTAGGTGGTGAGCACTTCCCAGGTCGTGCGGGCAGCAGGGTCGCGGCCGAACACGCAGCGAATGTCCTCCCGCAGAAGACTTGGCAGGCTTGGGGTGGGCACGAGGTTTTCTGCGGTCATGGTTGCGCTTTCTGTGGCCATGGTGATCAGGCTCCGGCAGGGATGGCGGGGGCAGTCATGAACGGTTGCGGAAACCAGTCCGCCTGGCTGGCCTGAAGCGAATCCCAGAACGCGACCAGGTCGGCACGTTCGGGCGTACGCTTGGTCCGGCCGGTAAATTCACGTACGCGCGCGAGCAACCACAGCAACTGGTTTTCATCCGGCATGATGCCGAGGCCTGCATAGGCTGCTGCCACGCCACGGCTGCCGGAGTGCTTGCCCAGCAGCAGCCGGTGGCTGCGTCCGAGCAATGCCGGGTCGATGTTCTGGTAGTTTGCGGGGTCCTTCAGCAGGCCATCGACGTGAATGCCCGCCTCGTGAGTAAAGACACCTTCACCGACCACACTCTTGCTCCATCCCACCGGCCGGCCCGAGGCCTGTGCGACCGCGGTTGATGCGTCCAGGAGACGGCGGAAATCGATCAGCTCACCCAGGCCGTGGAACTGACGCAGGCCGAGTGCAACCTCTTCCAGTGCAGCATTGCCGGCGCGCTCACCAAGGCCATTGACCGTAGTGTTGACATGGCTGGCACCGGCCCGCACCGCTGCCAGCGTGTTCGCGGTGGCGAGTCCGAGGTCGTCATGCGCATGCATCTCGATCTCCAGCGCGCTGGCCGCGCGCAGGCGGGCAATGGCGTCGAAGGTGGCAAAGGGGTCGAGTACGCCAAGGGTGTCGGCGAAACGGAAGCGCCGGGCGCCTGCCGCTTCGGCAGCGGCAAGCACTTCTTCAAGAAAGGCAGGGTCGGCCCGCGATGCGTCCTCGCCGCCGAGGCCCACTTCAAACCCGGCATCGCGCGCCACCGGCACCCAGCGTGCGATGCGCTGCAGAACCTCGTTGCGATTGGAGCCGAGCTTGTGCCGGATCTGCTGGTCGGATACCGGCACGGAAAGCTCCAGCATGTGCACCGGAAGACTGCGGCAGGCATCGATATCCGTGCCGGTCAGCCGGCCCCAGACGATCAGCTTCGTGTCGTGCGTCGTATCGCTCAGGGTGTGCGCAACTGCGCGGATGTCATCGCACTCCTCGACGCCCATGGCCGGGATGCCGATCTCCAGTTCCGGAACACCGATCGACGCGAGAATGGCGGCGATGCCGCATTTCTCGCTGCGGGTGAATGCCACCCCGGCGGACTGTTCTCCGTCGCGAAGGGTGGTGTCGTCGATGATGATCGGGGTCGACATGGCGTTCTCGTCCGGAAGTGGTGTGAACTCAGGCGTAGGTCGGTGCAAAGGCCTTTTCCGGGTCGGTGACCGGCCCGTTCTCGCCCCAGTAGGGCGACAGCTTGCGCAGCTGGGCAATGATCGACGGTACGGCTGCGATCACCCGGTCCATCTCGGCCTCGGTGTTCTCGTGCGACAGCGAGAAGCGGATGGTGCCGTGCGCTGCGGTGTAGGGAATGCCCATTGCACGCATCACGTGCGAGGGCTCCAGCGAGCCTGAGGTGCAGGCCGAGCCGCTCGATGCCGCAATGCCCTGCTTGTTGAGCAGCATCAGGATGGCTTCGCCTTCGACGTACTCGAATGCAACGTTGAGCGTGTTGGGCAGGCGATCGTCCGGATTGCCGGTGACGAATGCGTGCGGCACGGCGGCCAGAATGCCGGCCTGCAGCTTGTCGCGCAGCGCACGAACGTAGGTGTTTTCCAGCTCCATGTGCTCAAGTGCGAGCTGGGCTGCAACACCCATGCCGATGATCGCGGGTACGTTTTCGGTACCGGCGCGACGGCCGCGCTCCTGACCGCCGCCGCGCAGGAGGGGGCGGAAGCGCGCGCCACGACGCAGGTAAAGCGCGCCGATGCCCTTGGGACCATGCAGCTTGTGGCCGGACAGCGACAGCATGTCGATGGCGGTGTCCTTGAGCTTGAGCGGGATCTTGCCAACGGCCTGCACGGCGTCGGTGTGGAACAGCACCCCGGCGGCATTGGCCATCTCAGCCATCTTCACGACGGGGAAGAAGGTACCGGTTTCGTTGTTGGCCCACATCACCGACACCACCGCGACCTTGTCGCTGAGCAGCTTGGCGTATTCGTTCAGATCGAGCCGGCCCTTGCCGTCCACCTTGAGCTTGTGGATGGTGTAACCCTCTTTCTCGAGCTGGTCGCACAGATGGAGCACGGCGTGGTGCTCGACCGTGGTGGTGATGATTTCCTTGCGCTCCGGATTGGCCTTGAGGGCCGACAGGATGGCGGTGTTGTCTGCTTCGGTGCCACCGGCTGTGTAGATGATCTCGGAGTCGAACTCGGCGCCCAGCAGCTTCTGCAGCGACGTGCGAGCCGCCTTGACCGCGTGGCCGACCTTGGCGCCGAAGCTGTGCATCGAGGACGGGTTGCCGAACTGTTCGGTGAAGTAGGGCAGCATCGCCGTTACCGCCTCGGGGGCGCAACGGGTGGTGGCGTTGTTGTCGAGATAGATCGGGGTCAGGTTGGGGATGCTCATCGTTCTCTCCGCGGGGCTACCGTGTGTGGATGCTCCCCACCGGGGTGGGGAGGGGTGTGTCGTCAGGCGGGCAGCGAGTTCGGCGCCAGCTTGGCAGTGGCCTTGACCGGGATGACCTTCACGATCTCGCCCAGGGCTTCGATCATCTGGGCCTGCACGCCGCCAAGCGTGACCGCTTCCATCTGGCAACCGGAGCAGGCGCCTTTCATTGACACGTAGATGGTCTTGCCATCGACATCGACGAGTTCGATATCGCCGTGGTCGCGCTGCAGGTTCGGGCGTGCCTTCTCGATGACCTGCTCGATCTTGCGGATACGCTCGAGGGTGGTGAGCTTGCCCGGCTGCTTTTTCTCCGGCGGCGGTGCGGCGGTGAAGGATTCGCCGCGCTCGGCCAGCACCTTGGCAAGGATTTCCTCGATGCCTTCGTGGCAAGACGAACAGCCGCCACCGGCCTTGGTGTAGTTGGTGACCTGTTCGACGCTGCACAGGTTGTTGGCGCGGATGGTGTCTTCGATCATCACCGCATCGACGGCGAAGCACTTGCAGATCAGTGCGCCCTCTTCGTGATCGTCGCTCCAGACTTCACCGCGGTAATTGGCGACGGCCGACTGCAGGGCTTCACGGCCCATGACCGAGCAGTGCATCTTTTCCGGAGGCAGCCCACCGAGGAAGTCGGCAATGTCCTGGTTGCTGACTTCCAGTGCCTGGTCGAGCGTCTTGCCCTTGATGATCTCGGTCAGCGCCGAACTTGAGGCGATGGCCGAACCGCAGCCGAAGGTCTGGAAACTGGCATCGGTGATGGTCTCGTTGCTCGGGTCCACCTTCAGCATCAGGCGCAGCGCATCGCCACAGGAGATCGAGCCGACCTCGCCAATAGCATTGGCATCAGGCAGAGCGCCGGCATTGCGCGGGTTGTAGAAGTGTTCTTTGACGGTTTCGGAGTAATCCCACATGGCGGTCTCCCGGGCTCAGGCTGAGAAGGACTGGCCGCAAGCACAGCCGGCCGAGGCGTTGGGGTTTTCAAACTTGAAGCCGGAGCCGCTCAGCGACTCGACGAAATCGACGGTGACGCCGGCCAGCATCGGGGCGGAGTAGGGATCGACGAAAAGCGTGACACCGTCGAATTCGACAATGGTGTCGTCCTCGCCTTTTTCGGCTTCAAGCTTCATTCCGTACTGCAGGCCGGAGCAGCCGCCGCCTTGCACGTGGATCCGCAGTCCGGCGACCGGGTCGGCGGAGGTGGAGATGAAACGGCTGACGGCTTTCAGTGCGGTGGGGGTAAGCGTGATCATGTTCGGGTCTCCGGTTGGAAAGGGCTCTGGGAGACCTATCGCAAACCGCGTGCCACTCGGATGCGATGCGTAAGGTGCTGATTATTAACGGCCTGTTTGGGGCTTGTTGTGTCGCGAAGGGGACGGCTGGGGGGCTTTGTCGCATTTCCTACAGTGCTGGCACGACAATGGAAAACAGCGGCATTGCGCCGCTGTCTGGGTGAGGGTGGCCGCAGCGCAGTTCAGCCGATCACGTGCTCGTACACCAGGCGCAGCACGTCGCGCTCGGTGTCGGGAATGCCCCTCATCTCGGTGATGCTGACGAAGCGTCCGTCGGCGCTGGCCACCGCATCGAACGGCGGGTCGATGTCGGTGAAGTGGGCCAGGCGCACGGTCAGCGTGCCATCGGGCGAGAGGATGTCGGCTTCGAACTCGGTGTCGATCTGCAGGGCGCCGGCCGGGAGGCCCAACCGGTCAGTTGCTCTGGCGGTCAGGGTTCCAGGGTGCGGAAGCACGCCATCGCCTGCGGGCGCGGCGAGGCGTGCCGCCACGATGGAGTCGCCGAAGCGTGCAAAACGCAGACGGGCGCTGGTGGACTGCTTGTGATAGAGGACAAGGGCGAGGTCGTTCATGGACGCGTCGGCCCGGCGGTTTACGCCATTACCGGCGATGCGCCGTGCGTGTGACAGTCCTTGGGGCAGACGCGGCTACAGGCGCCACAGCCGATGCAGTCGAGCGCATTGGCAAGCGTCATCACCATCATGTTGTCGTCGTCGAGATCGTCGTCCATGTCGTCGTCACGTTCAACGAGGTCGAAAACGTCGCGCGGGCAGACCTTGTAGCAGCGGCCGCAGCCGATGCACTTCTTGCCGTCCAGCTCGAGAACGAACTCCGGGGTCCAGGCAGTGCCGCCGCGAGTGAGACCGGTGATCGGATCCATGGTGTGTTCCTCTGTTTCGTTGTGCAGTTGATAGCGTGTTTGCTGCTGCGGGCTGACGGCGGGTGATCAGCTTGCGGTTTCGGTCGCGGCCATCAGGCGCGCGTTGGCGTCAGCCCATGCCTTGCATGCGTCGTATGCAGACTGGGACATCGTGGGCAGTTCCTCGTAGCCGGCCGGGAGACGGTCTTCAACCAGGTCATGCAGCTGCGAGGCCCATTCCTGCGATTTGCGCTTGAGTTTGCGGACTTCCTTCTCGAGGTTCCTGAGTTCTTCATCGGTCATGTCGATCTCCTTGGCGTATGCCCGCGCCCTGCTGCCGGCGCGGGCGATGGGGGGCGTTGCTCAGAGTCCGGCGACTTCCGGGTACTTGCCGATGATCTCGAGCGCAACGGACAGGTGCTTGTCGGCCTCGTCCTTCATCTTGGAGAAAGACTCGAAGCCGAAGCGATGCACGTCGCGCAGGGTACGGTCGAGTACGACGAGCTTGCCGACGGTGATCATTCCGCGGCCGAAGCCTTCGTGGGTGATGTTGATCACCGGCACGGCCATCAGTCCGCACTCCTTTTCAATCAGGGCCGCGATCGCGTTATGGAATGCCTTGACGCGGGAAATGGTGACGTCGTCGGGGTCGCCGATCACCGGAATCTGGCGCCGCTGTTCCTTGGTCAGCACATAGGGGGCGAGGACGCGATCGACCGGCCAGCCGTCGTAGGTGCCGTAGCTGTCGAGTGCGCGCGCCTGGCGGTTCATCTCCTTGATGAAATCGGTGTCGGCGAGTTCGGGGCTGAGAACGGCGGCGGGGGCGGTGCTGGTGTCGATGCTGATCATGTGTCTGACTCCTGGTGCAGGCTTGCACGCGTTGGGTTGAGTGGATCGGAGGTGATTCGGGGGGCGGGCTGCAGTGCAGGGTGGCGTGCGACCCGCCGCGAGGCGATGAGCCCGAGGCCGAGGCCGGCGAAACTGAGGCCGGCGATACCCGCATCGGTGAGCTGGATCAGGCTGGCGAAGGCCATGCCGGCGAGCAGGCCGAGGACCGGCAGCAAGTGGGTGACGAACAGGGCCCGCAATGCCATGCCGCCATCGATCTCGACCATGACCTCTTCGCCGGCGCGCGACGCGCAGCCCGCGGCGCTGAGGACGAGATCGGTCGTGTTCGAAGTGCCGCAGACTTTTTCCGCGCGACAGCCTCCGCACGCCGCTGCGCGTTCGAAACGAACGGTCACGCCGTCGTCGGTCACGCTGAGGACTTTTCCGCTGCGTTGCATCATTCCTGCCAGCCCTCGGCTTCCATCTCGTCGAAGCGGCTGCTGTCGGCCGGCTGCCTGTCCTTGATGGCTTTCGCCAGCCAGCCCGCGGGGCCGCTGGCCAGTTCGGCCTGAAGCTCTTCGACCAGGCTGTCGATGGCACGACCTTCCTCGACCCGGATCGGCTGCACACCGGCCGCCAGCAACTGCTTTACGGCCGACGCGCCGACGGCGAGGCAGTACACCGCAGCGCAGCCCGCAAGCGTGGCGATCTTCGCCGGCAGCTTGTTTTCGTTGCCGTCCTGCGAGGTATCGATGAATTCGGTGACCTCCACCAGCTGGCAGGTGTCTGCACCGATCTCGAAAATGGCAAACGCCTCGGTGGAGCCGAAGTGCTGGTTCACCGTGCTGCGGTCGGTGCTGGCAAAGGCAATGCGTACGCCATTCATGAGTGGTCTCGCCTGTTCAGTGCCCACCAGCCGCAGCTGTCTGCGGCGCGGAGGGGGCGGGCTGCTTGTAGCGGGAGTGGTGAGGTGTGATGGAGTCATGATGTTGCAGTACCAGGTTGGCCAGATCGAACAGGACTTGCCGGGTACCCCGGTAGCCCACCCAGGTCTTGCAGAAGCCGCCTACCAGGTCGTATTGCGGCATGCCTGCGCGCAGCAGCGGTACGCCGAGCCGCGCAGCAGTTGCCGCGGCATGCGAGTTGGACACCAGCAGTTCGGCGTGGGCGCTGCGGGCGAGGTTTTCGAGGTCTTCCAGGTCACCGACATGCACCTGCCCGGCGGCCACGCCGGCGAGGCTTGCGGCCTTGATCGGCGACACTGCGCTGACGATTTCGCTGCCCATGCCGGCAAAGAGCTCGGAAAGCTGCAGCAGGAGGTCGGGGTCGGCCGCGATCGCGACCCGGCGCAGCCCGGTCATGAAATGGGTGTCGACCATTGCGTCCTGCAACTGCGCACGATGACGCTCGAGCTTTTCGGGCACCGCAATGCCGGCGATCTCTGCCAGTGTGGCGGTGAAACGATCACAGGCGTCCAGGCCGATGAGCCCATCGAAGCGGTGGTCGGGCACGCCGGTGCGCTCCGCCAGCAGGTCGGCCGCACCTTTGAGTGAGCGCCCGACGACGATCGTTGCGACCGCCTCGCCTAGGGTGGCGAGCTCGGAGAGGGTGGTGCCGCCAAGCGTGACCGGGACAAAGTCTTCCGCGATCAGGTGACCGTCAAGCGAGTCGGCAAGATCGGGCACCGCCAGCGGGCGCAGGCCGAAGAGTTCGACCCACTCCTTGATCGCTTCGACGTCGCCCGGGGTGAGGTGGGCGCCGAGCAGCAGGTTGACCTGTTTCTTGCGCTTGCCGACAAGGCCGCTGCCTGCCGTGTCGGGCACCGTGGCCTCGATGATGCCCTTTACCGCGCTCGCATAGCCGGTCTCGAGACAGCCTGCGAAGTCCGGCGTATTCACTGCTGCGACCGGGATGTGATCGAACTGGGGGTGCTTGGCCCGGAACTCATGCACGAGCCGCCGGATGTCGGTGCCCTGGGTTTCTGCCAGCGCGGTGGTGGCGAGGCCGACCAGGGCCGGCTTGCTCTTGCCGCATACCGTGGCAAGCGCCTGCACGACGTTGCCGTCGGCGTTCATCACCGTGGCGACCTGGTCCATGGCCGTGGTCTGCAGCGGCACGGGTTCGCGGAAATGGCGCACGAAGAAGACCTTGGCAAAGGCCGTGCATCCTTGCGAGCCATGAAAGATCGGCATCGAGCGGTTGATGCCGAGAAAGGCCAGCGCGGCGCCGGCCGGTGCCGACGACTTCAGCGGATTGACCGCGAGTGCCTTGGGGTGACGGATGATTTCGGCCATGGCGGGCGTCCTCAGGCAGCGGCGCCGGCGGGCGCGGTGTGGTCATGGTCGTGGGCATGCGCATCGGGCTCGTCGCCGCCATCCGGGCTGTCTCCCATCTCGGGTCCGGCGATCACCATCGCTTTCTGCGACCACGGGGCGGGCTTGCGGACGGCGGCCCATACGGGCGACTCGAGCGTGAGGGCGAGCTGGCGCACCAGCTCTTTCATGCCGTCGTAGCCGGCGTAGCCGAATTCGCGCTCCTGGTTGATGTCGAGGAAGGGCAGGCGGGCCTTGAGCGCGGTGTAGAGGTTTCGTCCGCCGGCAATCAGGATGTCGGCCTTCAGTTCGTACACCGCATTGAGCAGATCGCGCGCGCCCTCGGTGTTGAGCATGATGGTGTTGTCACCCATCAGTTCGAGGATGCGGGCCTTGTCCTCCTCGGTCGATTTCTTGGTGCCGCTGGCGACGACGATCATGCCCAGGTCCTGCAGCGCCGACACCACCGACCATGATTTGACGCCGCCGGTGAAGAGCAGGACGCGCTTGCCTTCGAGGCGCGGGCGCCAGGCGTCGAGTTCGGCACGGACCCGCTTCTCCTCGCGTTCGATCAGCGCTTCTGTGCGCTGGACCAGATCGGGGTCGCCGATCAGGCGGGCGATCTCGCGCAGCGCGGCCGAGGTGTCGGTGATGCCGTAGAAGCTGCCCTCGAACCAGGGGATGCCGTAACGCTCTTCCATCTTGCGTGCGACGTTGATCATGGCCTTGGCGCAGACCAGCATGCTGACCTCCGCGCGGTGCATGGTCTGGACTTCATGGAAGCGGGCATCGCCCGACAGGGTGCACAGAATGCGGATGCCGAGTTCGTCGAACAGCGGGGTCAGGTACCAGAGCTCGCCGGCGATGTTGTATTCGCCGATGAGGTTGATGCTGTGGATGGTGATGCCCGGTGGAACCAGCTCGGCTGCGACCGGTTCCGGCTCGCGGGTGCCGATCACGTGCTTCACCATGGCTTCGCCGGCGATGCGGTTGCCGAGGTTCTTCGTGCCGTAGAAACCGGCGCAGTCGATCGGCACCACAGGCACGTTCCAGCGCTCGCTGGCGGCCTTGCAGACCGACTCGATGTCGTCCCCGATCAGTGCCGGCACGCAGGTGTTGTAGACGAAGACGGCCGCGGGGGCATGGGTGTCGATGGCCTGCTTGATGCCGTGGAACAGGCGCTTCTCGCCGCGACCCATGATCACGTCCTGTTCCGACAGATCGGTTGTCATGCCGATCTTGTACAGGGTGGGGCCGGACGAGGCGGTGCCGCGGTTGTCCCAGGAGTTGCCGCTGCAGGCGATCGGGCCATGAACCACGTGGGCCACGTCGGCAATCGGCAGCAAGGCGATCTGCGCGCCGTCAAAGGCGCAGCCGCCGGCCGAGGCGCCGGGGGTGGGGCGCGAACAACCGGATTTCTCCTTCTTGTTGTGCGTGCAGGCAGGTTCGTTCAGCAGTTCGGCAATGTCGGCGGCTTTCACGGTCAGGCTCCGTGTGCATGAATGAGCTTTCTTCTGCAAGCTCCGTGCCGCACTGACTTCTGCTGACAAGTGACTGAAAGAAAAGGGAAGACGGCTTTGTTCGTGTTGTCGCGAAACCGACAATGTGCAGGCCGTGACACGACAGCGCACGGCCTGCATGTGCGCTCAGAGGGCGTAGGGGTCGTGCATCCAGCCGTGGATCAGACTGGCGTCGCGCTCGGGCAGGTATGCCATGTCGTCCTGCAGGTCATTGAACACTTCGCGGGTGATGCTGCGCGGTACCCGGTGCGCACTGACCATGTGGAAATACCATGCAAATCCGTAGCCGGCGTCGCGGTCGTAGTCGTGCAGTTGCTGTGCCAGGGCTGTGCCGCGCGCACCTGGGGCATGCGGCCACTGCGGGGCGTGTGCGGCAACCGGAACGGCAGAGGCGCGAGTCTGACGGTAGCGGTCGAGGTGCTCCGACAGCGCAAGGATCCAGTGATCGCTGAAATGTCCTTGTCGTCCCGAGCTGCTCTCCGACCACTCGCGCAGGAAGCGCAACACCGGAGCCGGTTTGCCCGTCTGCATCTCGATGCGGGTGACAAAGGCGCGCATATCGGTGAGGCGGCGGAAGCGGTAGCGCGGCGCGCCCAGTACCTGTGGTGGCGGGCTTCCTGCGGGGCGGTCGAGCAGCGCTTCGACGGCATCCGCCGGGGTGTGGCGTGGTCCCACCTCGTGGCTGATGACTTCCTGCAGTTCCTCGAGTTCAAGCTGGTGATAATCCGAGGGTTCGCTGCCGCAAGGACAGACGAAGTAGTGGCTCACACCCTGATCCAGCGTGAGCCGCAAGCCGCTGTCGCCGAACTCGTCGGCAAATGCCGCGCCATCCTCGCCGCACGCTGCCCAGTGCTGCTCCAGCCAGGCGAGCGCATCCTCGGCGACGGTGTCGCCCTGAGCGTCGATGATGCGGCCGGGCCGGAACCAGCCTCCGCGCGAAAGGCGCAGGCTGAAGTCGGGTCCGCCGGTGTGACGCAGGGCGTCCAGCAAGGGGGCGTGTCCAGGCAAGGGGGTGAGGGTGGCGCACAGGTAGCGCAAGGTGTCGTCGAGGGCGAGGTCCGGCCTGGTCTTGGGCGGGGGCGCGAGCGGGACGTAGTTCATGTGGCTTCCTTGATGGGCTCTGGAATGATCGGCGGTGTGGCGGTGTTACTGGTCGGGTGCGGACTGCGGGGTTTCCGCTGCATCGGTCAGGCGATCGGCCACGAGCAGACGGATGGTTTCTTCCGGGTCGTCGGAGACGGCAGCCAGCGCCTCGAGCGGCGCCTGCTGAACGGCCGCGGCGCGCACCAGCCAGTGCGGGTCGGAGAGCATGGTGGCGGCATCGTTCGGCAGCATGCGGCCTGCCGCAAGGGCGCGGACTTCCGGGTCGGCGTCGCGGGCGAGGCGGCTGAGTGCGAAGGCTGGCAGGCGGCGGGCGATCTCCTTGCGCACGACAGGATCGGGATCGTCGGTCATCTGCGGCAGACTGCCGTGCGGCAGACGACGGGCCACCTGCAGGCGCACGGCATAGTCGGGGTCGCGCATCAGGCGCCCGAGTTCGGACGGAGGCAGGCGGGTGGCAACGGTCACCCGTACTTCACGATCCTCGTCGCGGGCAAGGTGAAGCAGGGCTTCGCCTTCGGCGCGTACCGCCACCGCGCGCCGGACGGTTTCGTCAGGGTCGTCGATCAGCCGGCCTGCGGCCTCGGCGGGCGCATAGCGGACCGCGATTGCGCGGCGCTCCCAGAAATCGTCGCTGAGACAGCCTTCGGCAAAGGCCGGGTTGCGCGCCAGGAAGCGGTCGATCTGGCGTCCGCTGTGGACGAACAGACAGGCGTCGCCGGGCGCGCAACGGCCTTCGGCGAGCAGGCTGTTGCGCAGCGCACATCGTGGGCAGGGGTTCTCCGGCGGCGTGTAGTCACCGGTCTCGGGTTTGTGCGGATGGTTCATGGCCTGAGTCGGACGGCATGCGCGTGCCGACACCTCCTGAGCTGGGGCGATGGACTCCTTGCGCAAGCAGCGTGCCAGGCGTCCGAATACGCGAATTGGCCCGTCCGGCTGCGCGGGGGCCGGCCAAGTGCGCCGATTGCGACATCCCGGCGCGTGCCGATTGTCGGAAACCCGACAGAGATCGGGACTGGGGCCGGGCTGGGGATGCGGCGCAGGCGCAGCGGTGATCCATGGCGCGTGACCTGGGGACGGTCACACCCCATGGCTTGCAAGCAGGCAGTGAGCGCAGTCTAGCTGGTGAGGACGGGCTCCAGCCGCAACTCTTCGACCAGGCATCCGACCGGGGGGCCGAGCACATCGTCCTCGCCCTCGAAGCGCACCAGGATGATGTCGATGTCGGGGGCTGCCTCGACATGACCGGTCTTCACCACTACGCCACGGGTTCCGGCCGCAGCTAGCAGCGCGCCGGCGTCGATATCGGGAATGCTGCCGTCGTTGTGGATGGCGTCGAGAGCGAACACGACGTCGCCGGGTGAGCAGAATGCGGCGCTCATGGCGGTCACCACACGCTGGCCGGCGCCAGCAGGCGCTCGACCGGCGTGTCGCCGATGAGATGCTCGTCGATGATGCTGCCGACATCGGCTGCACTCACGCCCGAGTACATCACGCCTTCCGGATACACCAGCACGCTCGGGCCATTGGAGCAGGGACCGATGCAGCCGGTATTGGTCACGGCGTAGTCCGCCCACAGGTTACGGGCCTGAAAGGCTTCCATGAAGCCCTGATAGACCTCGTTGCAGCCCTTCTGCTGACAGGATCCGCGGGGGTGGCCGGCGGGGCGGCCCTGGACGCAGACGAGAACGTGTTTCTTGGGTTTTGCCATGATGGGCTCCCTTACGATGGGGGTGTTCCGGGGTGCCCGCGCATGGCGCGGGCGTGGACAGGGGGCGCTCAGCCGGCGGCAGCCATCAGTGCCGGCGTGATCCCGGCCAGCCAGGCATCGACACGCTCGTCGGTAAGCGTGGGCTGGTTGTCCTGGTCGAGTGCGAGACCGACAAAACTGCCATCGATCACGGCCTGGGAGCTCTTGAAGGTGTAGCCGTCGACCGGCCAGGTGCCGATCACGTTTGCACCGCAGGTGGTGACGCAGTCGTAGAGATCGGCCATCGCATCGCAGAATTCGTTGCCGTATTTCTCCTGGTCGCCGAGTCCAAAGATGGCAACGACCTTGCCGCTCATGTCGGCACCGTCGAGCTGAGGCAGGAATTCGGCCCAGCTTGCGGTCTGGGCGCCGCACTCGAGGCCGGGCAGTTCGCCGTCGCCCAGCGTCGGGGTGCCGATGATCAGGGCGTCGTAGGCGAGGAAATCGTCGGCCGTCGCCTTGTTGACGTTGAGCGGGTCGGCGGCTGCATCGCCGAGTTTCTTCGCGATCGATTTGGCGATGCGTCGGGTGCGGCCGGTGTCGGTGCCGAAGAAGATGCCGATGTTTGCCATGCTGTGCTCCTGGTCTTGATCAGTGAGATTGGCTGGGGTTGCTCAGGCGGCTTCCGGCAGCCCGAAATGGGTGCGCAGAACGCCGAGCAGGCGCGCCAGGCTGAGCTCCTCCCGCACCAGCGGCTCGGCGGGCGGCGGGCTGCCCGCGTCGGGGAATGAGAGTTCGACCCCATAGCGCCCGGGCGGCTGACCGTAGGTGAACACGAAGGCTGCAAGCGCTGCGTCTCCCGGCAGCAGCAGACCGACGGCTTCCTCGTTGTCGCGCCAGCGTTCATCGAGTTCGATCAGGCCGTCTTCGAGCGCGTGTTCCAGGGTGCTCAGCAAATGGGAGAGGGCGCGGTACTTGGGGGGCATCGAGCTGGTCATGGCGGCGGTCATCCGATCGTGTGGCGAAGAAGTTGGAGGCAGCTGCGGGTGGCGGCGAGGTCCACTGCGCGGGCGTCGTCGAAATTGAGCACCTGCGGGTCGGCGCCGCACTCGAGCAGGAGTGCGACCATCTCGGCCTTGCCGGCCGAGGCGGCGTACATCAGGCAGGTCGCACCCATGTCGTTGCGGTTGTCGATGTCGATGCCTGCCTGCACGAGCCTGCGCACGATCGCGGCATTGCCCGATACGCAGGCCAGCCAGAGGGCGTTGTTGCCGTCCATGTTGCGGCGGGAGATGTCTGCACCGCAGGCGAGGAGGGCGTCGACCACGCCCTCATGCCCCGCGAGGGCCGCGCGCATCAGCGCTGTCAGGCCGTGCTGGCGCGGTGCGTTGAGGTCGAAAGGGTCGAACCCGTGCGTCTGCAGGAATGCGAGGAGGTCGGCGCGGGCATCCATGCCTGCGACCGGCGTGCCTTGCTGGCCGGCGCTGCGTGTAGCGAGTGCGTCGGAGAAGGCCGGGTAGCCGCCATCCACGCTATACACTTCGGGAAAGCGGAAATCTGCGAACCACTGCGCCCAGGTGCGACTGGCATTGCCGTGATAGCAGTAGATCAGAACCGGCGTGGTGCGGTTCAGGCCCCGGATCTGCTGCGGAAAAGTGGCCTCGGCGAGGCGGATCGCTGCGTCGATATGCGCCGCGCGATAGCTGTTTTCGTCGCGCACATCGAACACCGCAAGGGCGGGCAGCACACCGTCCCTGTGGCGCAGGAGCATGTCGGCCGCATCCGCGGCGGAGATGCGGTGAGCCTGGCGGCTGCTTGGTTCGGAGGCGGTCAGGGTTTCGGTGTTCATCATGTTGGGGTCCGGTTGGCGGGCTGATGCAGGGCGCGGTCGGCGGGATAGGCCGGGGCGGATTCGATTCTTGCGTCGTCAATCGGCAGACCGATGGTGAAGTGGTACAGGGTCTGATGACTGCTGCCGGAGAGGCCCAGCGCTTCGTGGACCGGATCGTCGAAAAAGCATCCGATGCCAGTGCCGCGAAGTCCGAGGAGTTCGGCGAGAAGGTAGAGGGCTTGTCCCGTCTGTCCGGCCACCCGGAACAGATCGCGGTAGGCCGCAGGGTCGGCAGCGATGACGTCGTCAAAGGGCGAGATCAGGCCGAGCGCCAGACAGGCGTTGGATGCGATGTCCTGATGACAGTGCAGGCTGCGCGCGAGGCGATGGAGCTCGACCTGCTCAAGCTTGCGATGCAGGCGCAGTGTCAGGCCGTCCCCGATGGTTTCCACGTGCTCACCGGAGGTGGCGAAAGCGCCTGCATCATCGCAGCCGTCGGCCGTCAGCAGGTACAGCCCGGGCGCGCAGGCGTCGACCCGGTGCACGAACAGCGCGGCCACCATTCCCGAGGCATGGGGCCAGAGGCTGCTTGGACGCATGCTGTCGCCAAGGACATGGAGCACGCTATGAAAGGCTGCCCGGCTCATCCGGTGCGAGGCGTCGAAACGCTGCGCGCTGCGCCTGCTCAGCATGGTCCGGGCCGCACTGCTGTCGAAGCCGGCCAGCTGCGCCGAGGGCTGCCAGGGGGGCGCGACCGCCACAGTGGCGGGGGCTGTGCCCTCTGCCCGGTGCCGGGTTGCTGCCGCGACGTCGTCGATCAGGGGCCAGCGGTAGCGCGGCAGCGGGTCCAGCTGCGAAGCGCGTCCGAACCATAGCGTGTCGTCCGCCGGCGGCTGCAGGGCTTGTGTGGCGGGAGCCGGTCCGTGCCCGTCAAGTCCGACGGCGAGCAGGAGTTCGGCCTCTTCACGCTCGACCTGCGGGTGACGGCTGCCCGGAAAGTCTGCATCGCGGTCGAGACCGAGCCGATGCGCGAGGCATGCAGTGGGCACGGGCTGCTCGGCCAGCGACCAGCCCAGCAGTGCCGCTGCGTGCGCGAGGGCGCTGGCAGCGTGACCGACGTCGAGCTGGCAGTAGCGGAATCCGCGCTCACCGTATTTCCACGCCTCGCGCCACATCGCGGTGCTGAGTGCGAGGCCGAGCAGCGGCGCGTCCGATGCGGTTGTCCTGTCCAGCGCACGGCACTCCAGCACGTGGTCTTCGGGCCGGTAGTGATACACCCCGTCGGCAAGCCCCGGAATGTCCCGCGCGATCAGCCAGGCTTCCACCGGATGCAGGTTGCCGCTGGAGGGGTTGGCGCGCACCGCCCAGCGGTCCGGCCCCATGACCTTCCATGCGGTGATGCCGAGCGACAGGTGCAAGAGCATGCCGATGCTCTCCAGCCCCGGCTTCTGCGGGCAGCGCGGGGCGCCTGCACAGGGAAAGGGCTTGTCCAGCAATGCCCGCAGCGGCGCCGCTGCTCCTGGCTCCCCGAGCAATGGCAGTGCCACTATCGGGGCGCCATCGTAGTGGCGGAAAGGTGCGGGCTGCGCATCCCAGTCGAGCATCGCCGGTCCGGCTGCATAGGCCTCGAAGCGGTGTTTGCTGCGGGCGTGATACAGCCGGACGACGTCGCTGTCCGATTGCGTCGGGGGGGAAGCCGGGATGGCGGAGTCGGTGCGCTTCATGCACCGCACCTTGCAAATCCGATACCAGTTCGGCCGTGCGCGTGCAGATCGCGTGAATGCTGGGCTCAGCGCTGTTCAGCAGGGGAGGGGATGTGTGGAAACTGTCGTGTGAGCAGGTGGTTTGTCGGCTTTGCGACAGGGCGGCGCTGTGCGCACGGGGCTTGCAGCCTGGCGCTCAACTTGCTGGGTAACGCCGGTAACGCCACTTCCCGGAGCTGAAACGCATGAGTGCAGCGCAGATACGTACCGATATTCTTGTTCGGGTCGAGGAGGCCGCGACCGACATCCTGACCCTGGTCGAAGGCCTCAGTGCCGACGATTTCGCCCGCAGCCGCCTGACGCGAACAGCGACGCTGGCGTGTCTGCGTGAAATCGCCGACGCCGCGTCGGCATTGCCTGCCGAAGGCCGTGCGGCGATGCCCGAGGTGGACTGGGCCGGCTGGCTGGACCTGGGGGACGCTCTGGCACACGGCGTTTTGTGTGCCGAGCGCGAATGGCAGGCCGCATCCGAAGGTGCCGCCGTGATCCTGCAATGGATGCGTGTCTACCGCCAGGCGGCCTGAGCCAGGCCCGCGCGGCAGACCTGGCTCAGGCCTTCGGGCTTTCTGGTTCCGCTTCCGGCGGCCCGGCGGCAGCGAGCTCCTGCTCCAGCAGCGCCACCAGTTCCATGTGCGCATCCTTGGTGGATTGAATCAGCTGGCTCTCGTCGTGGTACAGCGCCTGTTGCCGCTTGAGCAGTTCCTGGTCGTTGCGGGCGAACAGGTCGATGATCTGGCTGGCGACCTCGGGGGGCTTGCCGAGGGCTTCGAAGGTCATGCAGGCCAGGGCGAGGCTGGACTTGAAGGTTTCACGCATCTGCAGGGTGACGCCGAGGTCCATCAGGCGGTAGGCGTGGAAGCGGTCGCGCGCGCGGGCGACGATCTGCACGTGGGGGAAATGCTTGCGCACGAGTTCGGCGCAGCGCAGCGAGGTTTCGATGTCGTCGATGGCCAGCACGAACACCTTGGCTTCGCCGACGCGGGCGGCGTCCAGCACTTCCAGGTGGGCCGCGTTGCCGTAGTAGGCCTGGGCGCCGAAGCGGCGCACCACGTCGACTTCGTCGCGGTCCTTGTCCAGGGCGGTGAAGGGCACGCCGCGCAGGCGCAGGATGCGGCCGATGATCTGGCCGACGCGACCGAAGCCGGCGATCACGACGGGGTTGGGTTCGTCGGGCATGTCGTCGGCAGGCTGTTCCGGCTGGTTGGCCGCTTCCCTGGCGTTGATGCGGTCGCCGATAATGAACAGCAGCGGGGCGATGGCCATTGACAGCGCGACCGACAGCGTCAGCTGTTCGACGACATCGACCGGCAGCAGTGAATTTGCCCGCGCCGCGCCGAACAGCACGAAGGCGAACTCGCCGCACTGCGCGAGCGCCAGCGCTTGCATGCGCGACACTTTGGCTGCACCGCCAACCATCCTGCGCAGGCCGTACAGGCCGAAGCCCTTGATTGCGAGCAGGCCGAAGGTGAAGGCGATGACATTGATCGGGTGCTGCACGATCATGCCGAGGTTGATGCTCATCCCCACCGCGATGAAGAAGAAACCCATCAGCAGGCCCTGGAAGGGCGCGATCGAGCCTTCGAGTTCGTGGCGGAAGTCCGAGTCGGACAACAGCACGCCGGCGACGAAGGCGCCGAGCGACATCGACAGGCCGCTGGCCTCCATCAGCAGGGCAAGGCCGAGCGCGGTGGCGAGCGCCGCGGCGGTAAACATCTCGCGGCTGTCGATGCGGCTGACGTGGCGGAAGATGCGGTCGAGCACCGGTCGCCCGATGGCGATGACGATACCCAGCACCACCAGTCCCACGACGGGCGACACGCCGCCTTCCGGCTTGTCGGCACCGAGCAGGGGCAGCAGCGCCAGCAAGGGGATGACCATCAGATCCTGGAACAGCAGGATGGCGAAGGTTTCGCGGCCGTAGCGGCTATGCAGTTCATTGCGTTCAGCCAGTGTCGGCAGCACGAATGCCGTAGACGACAGGGCCAGCGCCAGACCGGCCAGAACGGACTCGGACCAGCTCAGCCCCAGCAGCCTGGCAACTCCGATGAGCAGCGCGCCCACGCCGAAGAACTGCAGCGCGCCGAGCCCGAACACCGGCTTGCGTAATGCCCACAGGCGGCTGGGCTGAAGCTCAAGGCCGATGATGAACAGCAGCAGCACGACGCCGAGCTCTGCGGTATGCAGCAGGTTCTCGGGGTCGTGCACCACGCTCGCACCCCAGGGGCCGATCAGCACCCCCGCGACGAGGTAGCCCAGCACGGTGCCGAGCCCCGCGCGCTTGAAGAAAGGAACGAGAAAAACAGCAACGGCGAGCAGTGCAGCGAAGGTGGCGACTGATTGCATTGAGATCGATTCGGGTGTGTATGGAGTCCGAAGTCTCCGGCCCTTTGCGGGGTGGCTGCCGAGCGCCGGTCGCTGCCGGCGATCAGGAACAGAGGGTTTCGATTATGCCGCGATTTGAGTCAGACGTCGGCTCGAATAAAGCGCCGCGGCGTCATGCGGGTGCCGGAAGCGGCATCAGAAGCGCGCAGCCGCCGCCATCTACAGGGTCTTCAGGTACTCGATGAGGGCCTGTTTGTCAGGTGCGCTCAGGTCCGTACCGAAGGTGTGCCCCGTATTGCCGCCACCTTTGGCGGCGGTTTCATGGCGCGAGCCGATGCGCTCCGCTTCCGCGCCCTGAGCGACGAAGCCCACGCGCTCGGGGTCGTAAAGGTCGTAGCCGCGCCAGAACACGGTGGGCCTGCTGGCGACCGGTTCGAGCAGATCGTGCAGGGTTGGCACCGAGCCGTTGTGAAGATAGGGCGCGCGCAGCCAGATGCCGTCGAGGAAGGCGGCGACGTAGCCGGTCAGGGGGGCCTCGACCAGTCCGGGGCGCTCGATGCCCATGTCGCGCACGACTGCATTGGCCTCGCGGGCGGCTTTCTCATTCCAGGTGTCGATACGGTTCGGGTCGGTGCCGACCTCGGAGATCGGCACGACGGTGCCGGTGCGGGGCGAGGCGTGGCAGCTGGCGCAGCTGCCGTCGAACACGCGCATTCCCTGCGTGGCCAGTGTCTGGTCGATTTCGAACGGATAGGCCGGGGCCTGTTTGGCCGACACGTAGTCCTGCAGCCAGCGCACCTGGGCTAGAAACGCATCGTTGTCCTTGGGCGGTGCGCCGAGCAGGCCGAGGGCGGAGTCGATGATGACGGAATAGGGGTCGTGGCTGTCACCGGCGAAGTTCATGCGCATGCCGTTTTCCGGCTTGTACTTGCCCAGATTCCACAGCGAAGGCATGTCGGTGGGGCCGAAGCTGTCGTCCATGGGCCAGCGGATCATGAAGTATTTGGTCAGGTTCATGGCGTCGTCGCGTCCGCGCCCCCAGGGCGGGAAGTCTTCACGGTAGAGCCAGGCGAACTGTGCCTCGCGTTCGAGCAGCGTCTTCTTCGTGATGGGGATGATGAGGAAGCGATAGATCAGGCGGTCGACGAAGGACATCTCCGTGACCAGGCGGATTTCCGCCATCAGATTGTCGGCGTTGAAGCGCGGGTCCTTGGCGCAGTCGATCAGAAAGCGGAAGAAGGCCCAGAGGTCGAGCGTGTGGTTGGGGCCGGTGGGCACGAAGACGGGGGAAGCGTCGGCGCTTTCGCGGTAACTGGTGGTATGGCAGGCCGCACAGTTATTCGCCACGCGCGGGAAGCCGACCACCTTCTTGGAAAAGCCCACCGGCAGTTCCTGGCCCTCCTCCCACACCACGCCAAACGAGGCATACCCCCCTGGTCCGGGCAGTTTGTCGGGAAAGATGCGAGGCAGGACGTAGAAGATCCAGTAAGGGATGCCCGCGTCGCGCTCGGCGCCGATGGAGCCGTACTTGAAGCGCATGTCCGGGTTGCTGGTCACCCACTCGGGTTGCGGTTCCTCGCGGAAGAACTTGTACCAGGCGAATGCTGCACCCGCGGCCCCCAGCGCCAGCATTACGACGAGTGCAGCGACCAGACTGCGTCCGCGGCAGGTGGTTCGGACAACGTGCGGCATGGCGATGCTCCTTGTCAGAACGTTTTCAGGTACTCGACCAGCGCATCCTTGTCTGCGGCGGAAAGCGCTGTGCCATAGGCCGCGCCTTCATGTCCGCCATTTCCGTTGCCCGGGAGCGTGGTGTCGAAGAGGAAGGTGGGTGGATGAGTGTTGCCAGCGGCGACGCTGTCGGATGCGAAGCCGACCCGCAACGGGTCGTACACGTCGCTGCCACGGTGAAAGCGCACCGGCCGGTTCTCTGCCGGCTCCAGCAGGTCGCGCAGCGTGGGCACGGAGCCGTTGTGCAGGTAGGGCGCGCGCAGCCAGATGCCGTCCAGCGGCATGTTGGCGTAGCCGTGGGTCTTGCGGAAATGCTGGAAGCGATGCGGATAGCCGGCATAGAGCGTGCCCTGGTTCACCGCCAGATCGCGGCTGTAGGAGTCGAGCCGGGCACGGTCGGTGCCGATCTCGGCAATGGGCGTGACATGGCCGACTGCCGCACCGCTGAAGTCCTGGCCGCTGGCGCCATGACAACTGGCGCAGTATGCCGCGTAGAGCGGTGCGCCACGCTTGGCCAGCGCCGCGTCGATTGCCCACGGCCAGGGCGGTGGGGTGAGGTCGAGCAGCCAGTCTTCCACGCGGGCGATGGCATCGAGATCGATGGTCGGCGGCGTGGTGCCGGTGCCGAATGCCGCGCTCTTGTTGCGTTCTTCGGCGTGGGTGTTGTTGCCGTCCCAGTGCAACTCCATGCGCTGGCCGTCGTCCCGGGTGGTGCGCTTGCGCTGGTTCCAGATCGACGGAAAGTCCGACGCGCCGAGCAGTTCGTGTGCGGGAAGCTGTTTCATGGGGAAGTTGAACAGCACCTTCGCCGAGTTGAATGTGTCGACCCGCCCGGGACCCCAGTCTGGTTGTTCGAATACGAAGTCGAACCGCCCGCGCAGCATCAGCAGGCGCTCCCGCATCAGCGAGATGGCAATCGGATAGACCAGGTAACGGTCGATGAGGCCGATGCCGCCAGCGAGACGGTCGATCTCAGGCACGATGAAACCGGATGAGAATTTCGGTCCGGCGGCACAGTTGAAGAAGAAGGACTCGAAGGCGCGGATGTCGAAGCGGTGCGCCGGCATGCCGACGATCAGGCGCTGCGGGCTGTCCGGCGCTTCCCGCAGAGTGCTGGCGTGACATGCTGCGCAGTTGAGAAAGACACGGTCGATGCCGAGGTTGCGTCGCATGGAAACACCTACCGGCAGGTCGTGGCCGGGCTCGAAGCTCAGACCGAGAGATGCGTATCCGGGCCCCGGCAGGTGTTCGGCACACACTTGCGGAAGCGCGCGCCAGATCCAGTACGGGAAGCCTGATTCACGCTCGCCACCGGTGGAGCCGTACTTGAAATGCGCGACCGGGTCGTCGTAAGTCACGGCCCTGTCCGGCAGGAAACGCAGCGCTGCGTAGAGGGCGCCGGCTCCGATCAATATCCAGGGCAGCCACAGCAGCAGGCGCCACAGCCAGCGCAGGCCTGAACGCTTGCCGGTGTCCGGGCGGGCATCCGAACTCACGACGGATCTCCTTGTGCCGTGTCGGTCGCGCTGTATCGACAGGGCGGGAGCGTGGCGTAGGTCCGGGCCATGACGGCGGTGGATGTACTTCCACGCGCTTTCAGCATCGCGTCGAGTTGTCCGAGCATGGCTGGCAGGTCTGCAGATTGAGCGAACGCGGGGGCGTGTACTGCCGCAGGGGGCGGCATCGGCGTTTTTGAGCGTGCGCCGATCGGCGTCAGGTTCATCGTGAGCCGGTAAAGCATGCGCTCGGCGCAGGTATCGAGCGTGCGCCGGATCTGTGTGTCGTCGCCGTGCAGGAAGCCCGGCGGAAACGCCGTTGCGTCTGCGTGGCACTGGCTGCACTGACGCGCGAAGGGCTGCAGATCAATCGGCCACGCGCCTGCACGCTGTGCTCCGGCCTCGGTCGAACGCGCAGGGGCGAGTGCGGTGTGCTTGCGAGCCATGACCGGCTGCATGCCGAGGTGCTCGAACAGTGGGGCAAGGACGGCGGTTCTGCGCAGCGGGGCGTCATCGAGGGCGTCGCTGGTTCCCGCGATCGTGGCCACGGCGAGCGCATCGATGGCGAGATCGAGCGGGACCAGGTCGGAGGTGAGGTCGAGCGTCGCCCGGGCGGGGCGGCTGTCTGTTGCCAGGCTCACGTGCAGACGGCGGATGGCGTCGCCGGCCCGTGTGCGCACGCGCCCGCCGGCCCGCGTCAGTTCAAAGCGGAGAGGGCTGCCGTTTGCCCGGGATGGTGCGCGGAGTTCGACGGAGCCGATGCTGCTGCCGTCTCCGAGTTGCAGCCGGTCGATACTTCCGCCCGATACCCCTCCGCCTTGCAGATCGAGGCGCGCCAGCATCAGCGTGCCGCGATCGCCGCGGCAGTCGAGATCAAGGCGGGTACGCGCGGTGCTTTTGCGTTCGCTGCAGTTCAGCTCGAGGCTGCGGCCGGGGATGTCTTCAGAGCTGGCAAGGCGCCCCTCGATCTGCAGGACATCGGTGCGTGAAAAGAACATCGACAAGGCCTGCACGAAGCGCCGCACATCGCGGGCGTCGCGGCCTTGCCAGGTTTCGAGGGGCGCACGCAGCGCAAGCGGGTCGAAGGCGCTGCCGATGTCGGCATAGCGATAGAGCTCATCCTTGTCCGGCGCGCGCTCGCCAGGCGCAATGCCGGCGAAGGGCAGGCGATTGGGTACCTGCGGGTCGGGAACCGGCAGGCCCGCTGGCCAGCGCTCGTGCCAGGCAGCAAGCAGGGGGCGGGTCAGCGCGTGTTCGGTCTCTGCCGCAAAGACTGCCGGCAGCTCGCCGCCAAGGCGGTAGCGAAGCGCCTGCTTCAGGGCGGCGGCGCGGCAACGGACGGTGTCGTCACGTGTTGCGGCGGCGCAGCCGTGCTGCCAGAGCCGTTGCGCGGTGGCCAGCAGGTTGGCACGCCTGACGCCGCCATCGATCGCATCGGGCACGTCTACGCCGTGGCGCCACTGCAATCCGTAATACGACTGCCCGGTGGCGGCCAGACGGGCAGCAATGTCCGGGTTGGCGCTGGTTTCGTCCCAGGACTGACGGGAGAAGATCGGTGCGGCATTCTGATGGCAGGACAGGCACAGGCTGCGGTTGGCATAGCCGACTTCTGCCGTGGCGCCCGCCCGATAGTTGCGCACCAGCTGAAACTCGAAGCGGGCTGCTTCGTCGTTGTAGCTGATGACTTCAAGCGCAGCAGCTTTTTCGTGAAAGGCGATGTAGAGCCGGTCCTTCAGATAGGGGTGGCCGGGTAATGCGTCAGCGGGAGGCTCACCGGTCGCGGCCGCTACCACGCGGGGGTAGCGAAAGGCTTCAGCGTCGCCTGCGGCATGCCGCTGCAGAGAACGGCCGAGCGGGATCAGGACCACGGAGAGACCACCGGACGGGGCGCTGCGATCGAGGTGGGCGGAGATGCGCTGCATCAGGCTGCCAAAGGGGAAAGGCACGCCGGCCTCGCCGCTGCTTTCGTTTGCAATGAGACGGTCGAACAGGGAGCGGCCTGCCGGGGGCAGGTCCTCGCCCGGGGGGCCGGCTGCGGCGGCGTGAAAGGCGACGAAGGGTACGCAGCACAGCACCAGATGCAGTACCGGGGCAAGCCGTGCGCGTCGGGTGGCTGAGCGGAGCATGCTTCGTCTCCAGAGTGTCGCCGGGGGTGTCCGCAATGAAGCTGCGAAGTGGTGCCGAAGAAGCTGTTCGGGGCGTTCATCAGGAGCCGGCCGGATTTCGCACGTTCGCCGTCAACCGTGGCTCGCGTCCTTTGCCTGCACCATGCGTTGCTGCGTGCCACCCCAGCAGTCCTCCTCGACCTTCCCCGTCTTCATGAAGGCCTCCCGTGCCTGCTCGGAAATCTCCTTGTTGTAGAGGACGAAGTTCACCACGAAGGCGCGATCCATGTAGGCGCGACCGAGGTAGAAGCCCGGATACACCATGCGGATCTCGTCGCGGATGGCAAAGCCGTTGCGACCGGCAAGCATGTCGGGCATGCGCCTGTAGGCTGGGAGCTCGTCGGTAAAGGCGTAATCAATGATGATCGACTCGCGCCTGCCGTCGAGAAGGCTTTGTCCGCAATAGAGCTTGGCGGGGAACAGCAGCCATTGGTCCTTGCCGTTGAACGTTGCTTTCTGCAGCGGATTGTCCGCGCTCTCCTCGACCAGTCCGAGCTTCTTCAGGGTGGTCAGATCCTCGATGCGATTGCGCAGCACACGCTCCCCGCGGTAGAACACCTTTCCCTTCCACAGGATTTCGCCTGCCAGATCCAGCTTGGCCCCTGCGATGTTGACCAGCAGCCCTTTCAGGCCTCCGCCCGCGATCTCGGACAGCCTCAGCTTGCCGCTGGTCCCGCGCGGAAAGAACAGGTCGCCCTCGAAGGCGCCATCCGGAATCGGGCCGGCCGTGAGCCGCGCATAGATCTGGTCGACCTGCTCCTGGTCCAGGTACGACAGGTTCTTGGGCGTGATCTTGTACAGATCGGCAGTCGAAATCGGATGCTGGTATTCAAGCTGAGCGAAATCGGGCTTGCCCGCGTAGCCCTCTGCATAGGGGGCGAATGGAATCTCCGGCGCGGCCTTGTCGGCGCTGTCGAAAAAGCCACAGGATGTGGTGGCCAGCGCCAGGGCGACACAGGCGGCACGCGAGAGGAGGGTGGTTTTGATCATGGCGTTCCCCATGGGTCATAGCGTCGCAAGGAAGGCGATCAGCGCGTTCTTGTCCGCATCCGACAGGTCTTCGCCGAAGCGGTGGCCCTCGTTCTCGATCTCGGCGGTGCAGCTGCTATAGGCCTGTTTGATCAGGTAAGGACGCGCTTGCAGGGCCGCGACCAGCGCATTCGGTTTGCCGACCAGTTCGCCGGTGATGGCCTTGAGGTCGGTGAAGACCCTGTTTCCGGCTTCGGCGCCGAGGCGCTCGGCGAGCTCGGTCTGCAGGGCTTTCGGCGCCGTCTTCGCCCTGACCAGATCAACGATGAACTGTTTGTGCTGGAAATTGCCGATGGTGCCGGCGGTCACCCCACGGCCTTCGATTTCGCTCGGGATGGTGAGCTCGAAGCCGAGCAGGGTTTCCTTGTCGGAGCCATCCCACAGACGAGGCCCCATGCGCAGGGTGATGTCTTCGCTGAGCAGCGTCACCTTGGGGATGCGCTGGGCCGGGTTTAGCAGTTCGCGCATCGACTCGACGTACAGGCGGAAGCGGCCTTCGACACTCGGGTCATATTCGAAACACGCGGGCTGCTGGTCGGCCGGGAGGAGCCTGTTGTTCCCATCCACGTAGCGCGGGCGCTTGGCGTAAAAGGCGTTGGCGGGATTGCGCGGCTTGCCGCAGAGCTCTGGCCCCACCGCATTGTTGTGCATGAAGGGGGCATGCGCCCACAGGTTGATCAGCGAGATATTGCGGTAATGACCTCGCCCGCCATCGCCCGCTTCCTTCACATTGGGGTCGGGTGGCTGCGCGCGCAAGGTTTCGGAGCCGTATTCCTGCCAGATGTGCCCGCTCATGTGGTTCGCGTGCAGTGCGCGGCAACGGAAGGTTCCAACCTCCGATGCCGGCGTTGGCCGGTCGTTCCCGAGCCAGTCCTGGCGCAGCCCGGTTTCGAGGTCGAGTTTGTGGAAGTCGACATTGGTGAATCCACCGTCCGCAGCTTCCTGCTGGCTTGAGTGACAGCGTGCGCAGGTCTTTGCATAGATGTTTCGACCCTGCGCAACGGCACCCTTGCCGAAGGACTGTTCGAGATCCGCAATCAGGTCCTGCTCGGTGTAGCGCGAGCCGGGGGCAGCCACACGCAGGGCGTTCTCGCGCGCGTCGCGCAAATCGGTTACGTGTGCCTCGGCAGACATGAAGAAGTCGAGGATGTTGGGCAGCCGGTCCTCGATCGCGCGGAAGTTCGGACAGTCGCGTCGGCACTGACCGATATCGAAGGGCGTCTGACCGAATCCACGTTGCTGCGGGTCGATCTGGCGCAGATCGGACAGATGGTTCATCCAGCATTGCTCGGAGCATGAGCCGATGTTGAAATACACGCGCTGTATCGCCTCGAGCGCACCGATCGAGTCTTCGCCGCCCTTCAGGATGTGATGCACGGTTTCCTGCTGCAGCGATTTCTGCCAGCACTTGCCGTCACGGCCCGGCTCGCACCAGCAACTCGCCTCCTTGCTGTCGTCGCCGCACGACTCGACCTTGCGCCACTTCAGCACCGACTCGTTGGCGAAGGTGGGGCGCTTGGCGATGTTGATCAGCGCGTTGATCGTGCCAGGGTTGTTGACCTGGTCGGTCGGGATGGCAGATGTGTCTGAGGCGCCGGGACGCGCGTGGGCGAACATCTGCCATTCCAGCGTGTTGCTCGCCATGCCGGACACCATGATTTCGGAAATGCGGGTGTACTGGTTGCCGATCAGCCCCTTGATGTTCTCCCACTTCGGATGCGCCGGGTCGCTGGGCGGATTGAGCGGATCGAAAGCGATATGGCATGAGCCGCAGGCGGTGCCGATGAGGAAGGGCGGCTCGATGGAACCGTCCTGCAAGTGCGAGCGCGCAGCGTCGCGGTGTCCGCCCGCGGCAGCGATCGGGCGGTTGTATCCTTCCCAGCTTCCCGCGCTGCCGTTGAGCTTCGTCCATGCCGCCTTGTCGAAGCGCGGGTTTGGAAACTTGCGGATGCCAAGCGCGCCAGTCGAGGTGCCGAAGCGCAAGTCACAGGCCGGCTGGCGCTGATCCGTGGGGCCGTGGGGGTCGTCGGCTCCGAGCGGCGCGTCGCGGAAATCGCAGGCGGGGTCGCGGTAGCCCTGGCGTCCGACATAGCCTAGCAACTCCTCGTCGCCCGGGCACCAGTCGAGGCCATAGGTCTCGTCGAGCGATTTCGCCGGGCAGTCCGGCTCGCCCGGCGTGCAGCAGGATGGGTCGTTGATGATGCCCCAGGCGCGGAAACGGTCGTCGCGCTCGTCACCACGCAGCACGCGATACCAGTCGATCAGCACGCCAACGCGCTGCTGGAAAACGTAGGTATGAAAGCGTTCATTGCCCGCTGTGGCCTTGAACCAGATCAGCCGGCCCGCACACTCGGATGCGTTGAGTCCCTCACGCGCACAGGCCTCGTAATAGGGGGCATCCTGTGCATGGTCGATACGTGGCAGTTGTGGGGGCGGAGCATCGGGTGCGGCGCCGGACTGTGCCGGGCTGGCGTCGATGGCCGCTGATGTCGAAGCCGGTCCTGATTGAGTGGTTGCTGACAAAGGAAGCGCAACGGCAAGAACCGCAGCGAGCAGAGTGGCAACGAGAAGCGCACGCCTCATGATTTGCTCTCCGGTGTTTGCGGGCCGCCAGAGAGCCGGGGCGCGTGCCCCCGACCAAATGAAGTCGGCTCGATTCCCGGATCAGGAACAAGCCGTTTTCGTGGTCACGAACGCACGCAGCAAATCGCTCTGTCGGCTCTGGGGGACTGCCGCATCATCGGCACGGCAGACCTATCCTGTATTTCTTGTACTTCATTCATAGCCGGAAATAGCACGTTTGCAAGGCGCATGCGTGCTCGTTTCAGGGCGCGGGCGCGCAAAGCGGCCGGAACGCGGGGGCGAGACAAGGTCTGTGACCGGGCCGAAAGTGCACATCACGACTGCGCGTCCACAGGCCGTTTTCGTGCGCCGGAAAACAAAAAGGCCAACCCTTTCGGATTGGCCTAAGTGCTTGAATTCTTTGGTGGGGGCACTAGGATTCGAACCTAGGACCTACTGATTAAGAGTCAGCTGCTCTACCAACTGAGCTATACCCCCATTGCCGTTTTTACTGGCGTCGCCGGATGTTGTTCCGTCGAGAGGCGCGCATAATAGCCAATAGCCTTTGCATATGCAAGCTTTTCGGCGAAAAAATTGCTCAGGATGCCTGTATGCGGCCGCCACGGCGACGTGTGCCGATGCCTGCGATGGCGCCCATGCCCTGACTGCCGTGGGCATGACAGATGGCGCAGGCGAGGGCGTCGGCGGCGTCGGGGCTCGGCGATGCGTCGAGGGCGAGCAGACGCTGGACCATGTGCTGAACCTGCTCCTTTGCGGCCTTGCCGTGACCCACGACCGATTGCTTGACCTGGAGTGCGGTGTATTCCGCCACCGGCAGATCGCATGACACCGCGCCGCAGATCACCGCACCGCGGGCCTGGCCGAGAAGCAGGGTGGACTGCGGATTGACGTTCACGAACACCTTTTCCACCGCGACCATGTCCGGCGCATAGGTGGCGATGACTTCGCGCACACCGTCTAGCAGCGTCTTGAGGCGCCCCGGCAGTTCGCCGTCACGGGTCTTGATGCAGCCGCTGGCGACATAGCGCAACTGGCTGCCGAGTACGTCGATGACGCCGAAGCCGGTGATGCGCAGCCCCGGGTCGAGGCCGAGGATGCGGGTGGCAACCGTGCGTGATGCCGTGCCGCCCGGGCTGAGCTGGCTCAAACCACCACCGCAGTACCGCTGACGCACACCATCAACATGCCGTTGTCCTGGCCGAGCACTTCGTAGTCGATGTCGATGCCGACGACGGCGTTGGCGCCGAGCCTGGCCGCCTGTTCTGCCATTTCTTCCATCGCCATTTCACGCGCATCGGCCAGCGAACGCTCGTACGCGCCCGCGCGGCCGCCGACGATGTTGCGGATGGAGGCGAACAGGTCCTTGAAGATGTTGGCGCCGATGATGGCTTCGCCCGCGACCACGCCGAGATAGCGCTGGATGGTGTGGCCTTCGAGGGTGGGGGTGGTTGACAGTTGCATGGCCGGTCTCCGTGGATGCATTCCCGCCGAATGCTATCAGGCCTTGCGGGCGAGCCATACTCCGGCGACGGCCACGATCATGCCGGCGAGCGCGAGTCCGCTCAGGGTTTCGCCGAACATCGCCCACGCAATCAGCGCGGTGGTGGGGGGCGTCAGGTAGAACAGGCTGGCAACGTTGACGGCACTGCCGCTGCGGATGAGGAGGTTGAGCAGGCTGATGGCGCCCAGCGACAGCACCACGACCAGCCACAGCAGCGCAAACACGAACTCGCCGCTCCAGGTGATCTCCATGCTCTCGGTCTGGTTGGCAATCAGTGCGGTGAGGATCAGCGTGGGGACGAACTGGACGATGGAGCCGGTGCGCAGGTCGAAGCGCGGGCAGAAGCGCTTCTGGTACAGGGTCCCCACGGTGATGCCGATCAGCGCGAGCAGCGCCGGGGCGAGCATCGTGCCGAGTTCGTCCGGCGCCATGCCGTCAACCGCGATCTTGTTGCTCACGACCAGCGACACGCCGAAGAAACCGAGCGCGAGCCCGCCCCACTGGCGGATGCTGACGCGCTCGCCGAGCAGGAAGCCGGCGCCGAGCGCGGTGAGCAAGGGTTGCATGCCGACGACCAGCGCGGTGACGCCAGCCGGCAGTCCGCGATCGATGGCAACGAATACGCCACCCAGGTAGAGGGCCTGAACCAGCACGCCGGTGATGCCGATATGCATGGCTTCGCGTGGCGACTTCGGCCATGGGGCACGCATCGCCAGCGCCAGCATGACCATCAGCACGATGACGAGCACGTAGCGCGCAGACAGGAAGGTGAGCGGCCCCGCATAGGGCAGACCGAACTTGGCGCCAACGAAGCCGGTGCTCCAGAGCAGCACGAAGAGCAGCGGCATCACGCGTTGTGCAAGGGTGGGCGTGGTCATGATCGGGGTCGGGTCTGCAGAATAAAAAAGGCGACGCATCGCGCCGCCTCGTGAGTGCCGCGAGCAGCCGGGCTTACTCGTCGAGTGCTGCCGAAGTGTAAACGTCCTGCACGTCGTCGAGTGCGTCGAGCGCATCCAGCAGCTTCTGCATGCGCACCGCATCGTCACCCGAGAGCTCGGTTTCGTTCTGCGGCTTCATCGTGACTTCGCCGAATTCGGCGGTGAAGCCGGCGGCTTCGAGCGCTTCCTTCACCGAGGTGAATTCCCACGGTCCGGTAATCACTTCGAGGGAGCCATCGTCGTTGGCGACCACGTCTTCCGCGCCGGCTTCGAGGGCGGCTTCCATCAGTGCATCCTCGTCGGTGCCGGGAGCAAACATCAGCTGGCCACAATGAGTGAACTGGAACGCGACGCAGCCGTCGGTGCCCATGTTGCCACCGTACTTGGAGAAGGCGTGGCGGACGTCGGCAACGGTGCGGACCTTGTTGTCGGTGAGGCAGTCGACGATGACCGCTGCGCCGCCGATGCCGTAGCCTTCGTAGCGCGCTTCCTCGTAGGTCACGCCTTCAAGCTGGCCGGTGCCGCGCTTGATCGCGTTGTCGATGTTGTCCTTGGGCATCGATTCGCCCTTCGCCTTGTCGATGGCGAGGCGAAGACGCGGGTTTGAGCCGATATCGCCCCCGCCCATGCGGGCAGCGACGGTGATTTCCTTGATCAGCTTGGAGAAGACCTTGCCCCGCTTGGCGTCCTGACGACCCTTGCGGTGCTGAATATTGGCCCATTTTGAGTGACCAGCCATACGAACCTCTGGAGCAGCGTGTGCGGTTGAAAAGTCGCTGCATTATACAGATCCCCGGCCGCAGGCTGGTGCCCGGGCGGGATGCTCGGGTTAAGATTGAGCGTATTCGCCGTTCAAAACTCACTTGCCGGAGGGGCACATGGTCGAGCCGCTACTGATTGCCAGAACAAAAGACAAGGACATCACCCTGCTGCCGCGCCTGGCCAATCGCCATGGGCTGATTACCGGCGCGACCGGAACAGGCAAGACGGTCACCCTGCAGAAAATGGCCGAGGCATTCTCCAGCGTCGGCGTACCGGTGTTCATGGCCGACGTCAAAGGGGATCTGTCCGGCATCGGTGCTGCCGGCACCGCCTCGGACAAGCTCATGCAGCGCCTGGCGGCGCTCGGCATTACCGAGTTCCACCCGCGTGCCAACACCACCGTGTTCTGGGATGTGTTCGGTGAGCAGGGCCATCCGGTGCGGGCCACGATCTCCGACATGGGGCCGTTGCTGCTGTCGCGTCTGCTCAACCTCAACGATACCCAGTCCGGGGTGCTGCAGCTCGTGTTCAAGCTCGCCGACGACAACGGCATGCTCTTGCTCGATCTCAAGGATCTGCGCGCGATGGTGCAGTACGTGGGGGAGAATGCGAAGACCTTCACCACCGAGTACGGAAACATCTCCACGGCGTCGATCGGTGCGATCCAGCGCAATCTGCTGGGGCTGGAAGAGCAGGGCGGCGACATCTTCTTCGGCGAGCCGATGCTGGACATCAACGACCTGATGCAGACCGATGGCGACGGCCGTGGCGTGATCAACGTGCTTGCGGCCGACCGCCTGTACAACTCGCCCAAGCTGTACTCCACCTTCCTGCTGTGGATGCTGTCGGAGCTGTTCGAGCAGCTGCCCGAAGTCGGCGACCCCGAAAAGCCCAAGATGGTGTTCTTCTTCGATGAGGCTCACCTGCTGTTCAACGATGCGCCAAAGGCATTGATCGAGAAGATCGAGCAGGTCGTGCGCCTGATCCGCTCCAAGGGCGTTGGCGTGTATTTCGTGACCCAGAACCCGCTCGATGTCCCCGAGACGGTGCTCGGGCAGCTCGGCAACCGGGTTCAGCATGCCTTGCGTGCCTTCACCCCGCGCGACCAGAAGGCGGTCAAGACCGCAGCCGACACCATGCGTCCGAACCCGGCGTTCAACGCGGCAGACGCGATCACCGAGCTCGGGGTTGGCGAGGCGCTGATCTCCTTCCTCGACGAGAAGGGACGGCCGACCATCGTCGAGCGTGCGTTCGTCATTGCCCCCGACTCGCGCCTGGGGCCGATGGTCGATGCCGAGCGCAAGGCGGCGATCACCGGCTCGGTCATCTACGGTCACTACGAAAAGGCCGTGGACCGCGAGTCCGCGTACGAAATGCTGCGTTCGCAGGCCGCGGCCCGCGAGGCGGAGGCCCCCGCCAAGGCGAGCACTGGCGGATCGGGTGGCGGGCTCAACGACATGCTTTTCGGCTCCACCGGACCACGCGGAGGTCAGCGTGACGGGCTGCTGCAGATCGCCGCCAAGACCGTGACCCGCACCATCGGCAGCAGCATCGGACGCCAGATCGTGCGCGGCCTGCTGGGTTCCTTGCTCGGCAGCAAACGCTGAACGTGCGCTGAAAGGCCGGCGACCGGTGCGCGGGACGGTCGCCGCCGTTCCGGCGTCAGTGCATCGGCATTGTGCGATCGTGTTTGAGGTGGCTTAATCCCGGCTCGCCAAACGGGAGTGCGGGACATGGGGCAGACGTCGACCGGCGTCGGATTGTTGTTTGCGGTTGCAGGAGCGGTCGGTTTCTCGTTCAAGGCGATCCTGGTGAAGCTGGCCTATCGCTACGGGGTCGATGCTGAAACCCTGCTTGCCTTGCGCATGGCCTTTTCGCTGCCTTTCTTTCTCTTGCTGGGGGTGCTGGGCAGCCGCAGTGCCGCGTCGCCGCTGTCGCGCACCGACTGGGTGTGGATGGCCGGCCTGGGCGTTTTCGGCTATTACCTCGCAAGCTACCTGGATTTCCTCGGGCTCGCCTACATCACGGCGGCACTCGAACGCCTGATCCTGTTTCTGTATCCCACCATCGTGCTCGTGGTCTCCGCCCTGTTTCTGGGCAAGCCCATCACCCGGCGCATGGCCGGCGCGCTGGCACTGTGCTATCTCGGGATCGGGCTGGCGGTCGGGCACGACCTCACGCTCGCCGGCGAGGCTGGCGACGTGGTGCTGGGCTGCGTACTGGTGTTCGGCAGTGCGGTCAGCTATGCGCTCTACCTCATGGGGAACGGGCACGTGGTCGGGCGTCTGGGCTCGGCGCGGGTGACGGCCTACGCCTCGTCCTTTGCCTGCGTGTTCAGCCTGGCGCAGTTCGGTCTGATGCGCCCGCTCGAGGCCTTGGCTCAGCCGTGGGAGATCTATGGGCTGTCGCTGGCGATGGCCGCGTTCAGCACGGTCGGGCCGGTCTGGCTCGTGTCCGAGGCGATTCGCCGGCTTGGTGCCGGGCCGGTATCGCTGACCGGCACCCTTGGTCCGGTGGTTACCCTGTTCTTCGGATGGCTGCTGCTTGGCGAACGCATCGGGCTGGCGCAGATGGCGGGCATGACGATGGTGATAGCAGGCGTGGTGACGATGGCGCGCGCTCCGAAGCGCTGAATCGCTCAAGATGCGGTGCGAGCGGTCGATATGACGTGATATACAGTCCGCCGGACTTGCACATGATCGAACAAAGGGAGAGCAGCATGGGGTGGCTGGGAAAGAGTGCCGAGCTTGCAGCCTTGCGGGTTGAGCTCGATGTCGCACGAAGCGCACTCGAGTTCGAGCGCGAGCGGTCTGCCACGCTTGAGGCCAGGATCGCCGAGCAGGAACTGGTGTGTGCCGAAGCCAAACGCCGTGAGGCGCTGTTCGACGCGCTGTTCGGCCAGTTGCGCAACTACGGTCAGACCCTGGTTTCGGTGCAGGGCACGTTCGGAGACCTTGCCCAACGCCTTGGCGCACAGGAAAAGGCCGCGACACGCTCGACCGTTGCGGCGGACGAAAGTGTCGCAGCCATCGGCAGTGTGTCGGGAAGCCTGGCGCAACTTGCGACCGATACCGGCGAGACCGCCGGCTCGGTCGCACAGCTGGCCGAGCGTGCCGCCCAGATCGGCGGCATTGTCCGACTGATTCGGGAGATTGCCGACCAGACCAATCTGCTCGCGCTGAACGCGGCGATCGAAGCGGCGCGCGCGGGCGAGCAGGGGCGTGGTTTCGCGGTCGTGGCTGACGAGGTGCGCAAGCTGGCCGAACGTACGGCCGGGGCAACAAACGAAATCTCCGGGCTGGTGACCGCCATCCAGGGAGAGACGGGGCAGGTGCGGAGCGTGATCGGCTCTCTGTCGGAAAAGGCGACCAGTGCGGCCGAGGATGGACGTCGGGCGCAGGGCAGCATGGACGAATTGAGTGATATCGCCCGCCAGCTCGCGGGCACCATGCAGGACGCGTCAGTGCGCAGTTTTGCCGAACTGGCGAAGCTCGATCATCTGATCTTCAAGCTCGACGTGTACCAGGCGGTTTCGGGGCACTCCGGGCGCACAGCCGCCGACTTCTCGAGTCACCACGAGTGCCGGCTCGGGAAATGGTATTTCGAGGGCGATGGAAAGCGTTTCGCCAGTCTGCCCGCGTATCGCAATCTCGATGCGCCACATGCGCTGGTGCACGCCGCCGGCAAGCGCGCGCTCGAATCGTGCGGTGCCGGGCGTCTTGACGATGCGCTCTTGGGCATTCAGGACATGGAGCAGGCCAGCGTCCGCGTGCTTTCCGAGCTGCAGGCAATCTCGGATTCGTCGGGCCAGTCCAGACGCTGAACCCGAAACGGCGTGCTGCAAGCCGTTTCGGGCGGTCGGCGCGTTCAGGCGAGCTTGAGGCGGTGGCAGATCTCGGTGGTGAGGGCTGACTGGTTCATGCTGTAGAAATGCAGGCCGGGCGCGCCGCTGGCGATCAGTTTTTCGCACATCGCGGTGACGACATCGAGGCCGAAGGCACGAATCGATTCCGAATCGTCGCCGAAGGCTTCGAACTTCTTGCGCATCCAGCGCGGGATCTCGGTACCGCACGCGTCCGAGAAACGGGCCAGCTTGGAGAAGCTGGCGATGGGCATGATGCCGGGGATGATCGGGATGTCGACGCCCATGCCACGCACCGCATCGACGAAATGCAGATAGGCGTCGATATTGTAGAAGTACTGCGTGATCGCGGAGTCGGCACCGGCTTCGGCCTTGCGCTTGAAGGCGAGCAGGTCGTCCTTGGGGCTGCGGGCTTGCGGATGCCATTCAGGGTAGGCCGCAATCTCGATGCGGAAACGCTGCCCTGTCTCGGCGCGAATGAACGCCACCAGTTCGTTGGCATAGCGGAATTCGCCTGCATCGCCAACGCCGGAGGGCAGGTCGCCACGCAGGGCGACGATACGCTTGATGCCGGCTTCGGCGTACTCCGCCAGGATGGCGCGGATGCTGTCGCGGGTCGAGCCGATGCACGACAGGTGAGGGGCTGCTTCGGAGCCGCTCGCTGCAATCTCCTTGACCGTGGCGAAAGTGCGCTCGCGGGTGGAGCCGCCGGCGCCATAGGTCACTGAGAAGAAGCTGGGCCGGAGTTCGGCCAGCCGGGCGCGCACGGCACGCAGCTTCTCCGCACCCTCTTCGGTTTGGGGCGGAAAGAATTCGATCGAAAGTTCAGTGTTGTTCATGTTGCATCCAGATGAAGAATTCGCGGTTGCCGTCGGTGCCGGTAATCGGGGAGTCGTACCAGCCCTTTACGCTCAGACCGCAACTGCGTGCACTATCCCGAAGTCGTGATTCGACGTCGGCATACAAGTTGGTATCGCGGACAATGCCGCCTTTGGACAAGCCCTTGGGGCCGACCTCGAACTGTGGCTTGACCAGCGCCAGGATGCTGCCCCCTGTTGCCAGCAACGCAGGCCACTGCGGCATCAGCAGTGTCAGCGAAATGAAGCTGGCATCGCAGACGATCAGCCCGAAGCCGTCCGGAGGGAAGTGCGCACCCAGATCCGCAACGAGCAGGTGACGCGCATTGATACCCTCCAGGGTGACGCAGCGCGCGTCCGCCGCCAGCTTCGCGTGGATCTGGCCGTGTCCGACCTCGACGCCGACAACCTGCTTCGCGCCCGCCTGCAGCAGGCAGTCGGTAAAGCCGCCGGTGGATTGCCCCACGTCGAGGCAAGTCAGGCCGGTGACGGACAGCTTGCTGGCTGCCAGCGCGCCTGCAAGCTTGAGCCCGCCGCGCGAGACGAAGCGGTCGTTCTCGTCCGGCCGGACTTGCAGTACAACCTCGCCCGGCAGCGTTTGGGCCGATTTCGTCACCGGACCACCTTCCCAGCTGACCCGGCCGGCCTCGATCAGTCCCTGCGCCGCAGTCCGGGAGGGCGCGAGCCCTTGAGTCACCAGCAGGCTGTCAGCACGCATCAGGCCGCCACGCTCGGCGGGTGCCTGCACATGGGTCGTGGCAGGCGCGGTTGCCGGGCGCGCCGTGCGCCGATGAAATGATTTCAAGCGAGCGTTCCCGGATGCTCAGGAAACCTTCACCACTTCGACCGGGTGCTCGTACACATCCTTGCGCTTGTCGTAGAGGGGAATGGTGGTGCCGTGTGTGCGGCCGCTTTCGAGGTCCTTGAGGTCCACGTCGGCCACGACGATCTGTTCGATGTTCGGTGTGCCTTCGGCGGCAATGCCGTCGCGTGCGAAAGCGAAGTCCGACGGCGTGATGATGCTGGCCTGACCATAGTGCAGACCCAGGCCCTCGACCGGCAGGTTGCCCACGGTGCTGGTCATGGCGACAAACACCTGGTTCTCGATGGCCCGGGCGTGGCAGCAGTAGCGCACGCGCAGGAAGCCCTGGCGGTCGTCGGTACACGAGGGCACGAAAAGAATGTCGGCGCCAGCTTCGCACACCATGCGTGCGAGCTCGGGGAACTCGATGTCGTAGCAGATCAGGATCGCGATCTTGCCGAAGGGGGTCTCGAACAGGCGCAGCTGGTCACCGGCGTCGGTGTTCCATTTTTCGCGCTCCCAGCGCGTGCGGTGGATCTTGTCCTGCTCGTAGATTTCACCGCTCGGGGTGAAATAGTACGCGGTGTTGAGCAAGCGCCCTTCTTCGTTGACCTGCGGGGTGGTGCCGCCGATGAGGTGCACGTCCCATTGCGCTGCAAGCTCCTGCATCAGGTCCTTGTAGCGCTTGGTGTAGTCGTTCATGTTGCGCACGGCGGCGCGCACGTCGCTGGTGTCCATGAAGGACAGCAGTTGCGTGGTGAAGATCTCGGGCAGCAGCACGAACTGGGGTTTGTAGTCCCCGGCGGCCTTCATGATGAAACGCACCTGATTCTCGAAACCCGACCAGTCGTGGATCGGGCGCAGCAGGTACTGCACGGCAGCAATTCGAACGATCATAGTGCGATTTCCTCAGGGATGATGGTGGGGTTTGACGGATCGTAATCCGGGTTGAGCCATACGATCAGCGAGGCATAGCCGCGCGATTCGGTATCCTCGGGAATGTAGTTCTCGATGACGCCGCAATAGCTGAAGCCTTCCTTGATCTGGAAGCTCAGTACGGGGTCGATCAGATCGCCCCAGACCACCTTTTGCGCATAGAACTCTGCGCTCATTTCGTCAGCGTAGCGGTCGTAACCCGGCAGGCGTCCGCAGGCAATGATGCGCTTCAGGTTCATGGCCCGGCACAGCGATCGACGGCCTTCGTAGAGCAGGTGTCCCACCCCTTTGCCTTGCAGCCTCGGATCGACAAAGACCTCTGCGCCATAAAGCGTCTTGCCGTCCGGGTTGTGATTGTCGAACGTGCCGGCACCGGTGATCTCCTTCCAGCTGTGCGACTCCGCCCAATCGTCCCACAGCACGATGAGTGAGCTCGCACATCCGACCAGGCCATCTTCCGTCTCGGCCACGATCTGGCCCTGCGGAAAGACGTCGAGCTGCTCGGCGAGCTTGCGCTTGCTCCATGCAGGGATGTCCGGATAGACCTCGGACTGAAGGGCGATCAGTGCGGGAATGTCTTCCGGGCGAGTCTGACGCACGCTGACAGAGTTCATTCGGTGTCTCCAAGTCTTATTGTTCGTAAGGGCCACCGCGCCCTGGAGGAGGCGGTGGCCCGTCCGCAGCCGGGGCGATCAGTAGCGGTAATGATCAGCCTTGTACGGGCCTTCAACCGGTACGCCAATATAGGCGGCCTGGTCGGGGCGCAGCACGCTGAGCTGTGCATTGAGTTTCTTCAGTTGCAGGCGTGCGACCTTTTCGTCCAGATGCTTGGGCAGAGTGTACACGCCGACAGGGTAGTCACCCGTGCGAGTATAAAGTTCGATCTGGGCGATGGTCTGGTTGGCGAAGCTCGACGACATCACATAGCTCGGGTGGCCCGTGCCGCAGCCGAGGTTCACCAGGCGACCCTTGGCGAGCAGAATGATGCGCTTGCCGTCGGGGAAGATCACGTGATCGACCTGGGGCTTGATCTCTTCCCATTCGTACTGCTCGAGCGAGGCAACATCGATTTCGTTGTCGAAGTGTCCGATGTTGCACACGATGGCCTGGTCCTTCATCGCAGCCATGTGTTCATGGGTGATGACGTTGAAGTTGCCCGTGGTCGTCACGAAGATGTCTGCCTTGTCCGCAGCGTACTCCATGGTGACGACGCGGTAGCCTTCCATCGCAGCCTGCAGGGCGCAGATCGGGTCGATTTCGGTGATCCACACCTGAGCCGACAGTGCGCGCAGCGCCTGTGCCGAGCCCTTGCCCACGTCACCGTAACCGGCCACCAGGGCAACCTTGCCCGCGATCATCACGTCGGTCGCACGCTTGATGCCATCCACCAGCGACTCGCGGCAGCCGTAGAGGTTGTCGAACTTGGACTTGGTGACCGAGTCATTGACGTTGATCGCCGGGAACTTGAGTTCGCCGCGCTGATGCATCTGATACAGGCGATGAACGCCGGTGGTGGTTTCTTCGGTGACGCCCTTGATCTGTGCAAGACGGGTGGAGTACCACGTCGGGTCGGTGGCGAGCTTGGCCTTGATCGATGCGAAGAGGATGGTTTCCTCTTCCGACGTCGGCTTGGCGATGACCGAAATGTCCTTCTCGGCCCGCGCACCCAGGTGCAGCAGCAGGGTGGCATCGCCGCCATCGTCGAGGATCATGTTCGAGTAGCCGCCGTCGGCCCATTCGAAGATGCGGTGGGTGTAATCCCAGTAATCGCTCAGCGACTCGCCCTTGACCGCGAACACCGGAATGTTCTGTGCAGCGATGGCTGCAGCGGCGTGGTCCTGGGTCGAGAAGATGTTGCACGAGGCCCAGCGCACTTCGGCGCCGAGTGCGGTCAGGGTCTCGATCAGCACCGCGGTCTGGATGGTCATGTGCAGCGAACCGGTGATGCGTGCGCCCTTCAGGGGCTGGGCGGCAGCGTATTCGTCGCGGATCGCCATCAGACCGGGCATTTCGGTCTCGGCGATACGGATTTCCTTGCGGCCCCAGTCGGCCAGCGTCAGGTCGGCAATAACGTAATCGTTGAATTCAGCCACAGCGTTCATGTGAAGCTCCATGCTATGGCCGGGAGGGAAAGAGGACGGCGTTTAGCTCACCCATCATCCCGAACCCGGCAGGGTTTGAGAGAAAAGACCAGGGTGAGCGCCGTTTCACACGCCCGCCCGGGGAGGGCGGGTTCCGAGCCTGGGGCTGTCGCAATGAATGCGGACAGTGCCTTGCAGCGCTCCTCGGAATACTTCGAATTATAGCGATCCCGCACAGTTTGCGGAATGCCTGCTACCGATCTGATGCAGCTTTCCCGTTGTGACGGACGATGCTGACGACCAGTGTGATCACCGTCAGCGGCATCACATAGCCAAGCATGACGCCCGAAAAGGCCTCCAGTCCGGCGTGATGCTGTGCGGCGAGGATCAGCCACGCGGTATAGGCCGCGTAATAGCCGAGAAACAAGATGCCTTCCCAGCGCGCAATTTCCCGCCCGGTGATCAGGATCGGCAGGCAGGCGAACGCTACGGCGAGCATGACCCACAGATCGAAGTGACGGGCAGCCTCGGAAACCGGAAGCCCTGCGGGTGCCACCAGTCCGGTGACGCCCAGCACGGCACAGATGTTGAAAACGTTGCTGCCCACCACGTTGCCGACCGCGATGTCACGCTGACCGCGCAGTGCGGCGACGATGGAGGTGGCGATCTCGGGCATCGAGGTGCCGATGGCGACGACGGTGAGGCCGATCACCAGGTCGCTGACACCGAAGGCGCGTGCAAAGACGACCGCAGAGTCGACCAGCCATCCGGCGCCGAGTACCAGCATGACAAGGCCGGCGACCACCAGCGCAGTCTGCACTGCCCAGTGGCTGTCCCATTGCGAGGTCGGAATGTCTTCAGCGAAATCCTCGCTCATCGCGGCCGAGCCCTTGCGCGACTGCCGCACCAGAAACACCGTGTAGGCGATCACCAGACCGAACAGCGTCGCCGCTTCGATGCGGTTGATGGAGCCGTCGAGCGCCATCACCAGCAGCAGCACCGAGGCGCCGATCATGATCGGAATCTCCTGCCGGATGATCTGCTCTGCCACCAGCAGTGGCGCGATGACCGCTGCGATGCCGAGGATCAGCAGGACGTTCGCAATGTTGCTGCCCACCACGTTGCCGATGGCGATGTCAGGGTTGCCGTTGAGTGCCGAGCCAACCGAAACCGCCATCTCCGGCGCACTGGTCCCGAAGGCGACAACCGTCAGACCGACGACGAGCGGCGAGATGCCAAAGGAGACCGCCAGTCGCGACGCTCCGCGCACGAGGAGTTCGGCGCCGATGACGAGGGTGACCAGACCAAGGAGGAACAGCAGGGCTTGCTCGAGCATTGAGGGCTTGATGAATGTTGAACTGTTTCAGAGTACATCCGGTCGGCACGGTTCCCGCATCGTGCGGAACCCGTGCCGACCGCTGTGCCGGCGCCAGCCTGTGGCCGGCGCCGTGGTGCATCAGAGGCCGGCGTCGGCGCGCAGTGCGGCAGCCTTGTCGGTCTGCTCCCAGGTGAACTCGGGTTCGTCGCGGCCAAAGTGACCGTAAGCAGCCGTCTTGGCGTAGATCGGACGCAGCAGGTCGAGGGTCTGGATGATGGCCTTCGGACGCAGGTCGAAGTGAGCACGGATCAGATCAACGATTTTCGCGTCGCTGATCTTGCCGGTGCCGAAGGTGTTGACCATGAGCGAAACCGGCTTTGCGACGCCGATGGCGTAGGCAACCTGAACTTCGCACTTGTCGGCGAGGCCCGCAGCGACGACGTTCTTGGCCACATAACGACCTGCATAGGCGGCCGAGCGGTCGACCTTGGACGGATCCTTGCCCGAAAACGCGCCGCCGCCGTGGTGAGCAGCGCCGCCGTAGGTGTCGACGATGATCTTGCGACCGGTCAGGCCGCAGTCGCCGTGCGGGCCACCGATGACGAAACGGCCGGTCGGGTTGATGAGATAGCGCACTTCGCCCTGCAGCAGTTCCTTGGGCAGCACCGGCTTGATGACTTCCTCGATGATGGCCTCGGAAATCTGAGCGTGCGACACCTCGGGGCTGTGCTGGGTCGAGACCACGACGGTGTCGATGCCCACCGGCTTGCCGTCGACATACTTGACCGTGAGCTGGCTCTTGGCGTCGGGGCGCAGCCACGGCAGGCGGCCATCCTTACGCACTTCGGCCTGACGCTGCATGATGCGGTGCGCGTAGTAGATCGGCAGCGGCATCAGGCTGGCGGTTTCGTTGCACGCATAGCCGAACATCAGGCCCTGGTCGCCCGCGCCCTGGTCGAGGTCGATTCCTTCGCCTTCATTCACGCCCTGCGCGATGTCGGAGGACTGGCGGTTGATGGCGGTGAGGATGGCGCACGACTTGTAGTCGAAGCCGATGTCGGAGCTGTCGTAGCCGATGCGACGCACCACATCCTGTGCGATTTCGCGATAATTGGGGTGGGCGCTGGTGGTGATTTCGCCCGAAATGACGACCAGGCCGGTGGAGACCAGGGTCTCGCAGGCGACGCGGGCGTGTGGGTCTTCGGTGAGGATGGCGTCGAGCACGCCGTCCGAGATCTGATCCGCAACCTTGTCGGGGTGACCTTCGGAAACCGATTCCGAGGTGAAGAGGAATTCTGCTGCCATGACTGCTCCTGAAAAACAAAAATCCCCGTTTCCTGGCGTTACGGCCAGCTCCGGGGATTTCATCGAGCAGCCGACGCTTTAGCAGAATTTTTGGGTCACGCGATTGTTGCGGTGACGGCCGCCCTGCAAGTTGTCGAGTTAACTCGGCGGCTGAGGCACAATTATAGACTGTGTTTGTCTCAGGTCAATCTGTCACCGGATCGGAACCGCGAAAACTATCGTGATTGTCAATCTCCTTTTTCGCGTGCTTGCGCGCTTCCCGCTGTCCCTGCTGCACCTCTTCGGTGGTTGGGCGGGCTGGATTGCCTACGCCGCGTCACCGTCCTATCGCCGCCGCGTGCGACGCCATCTGGCTCAGGCCGTCGGTGATGTCGATCCCGCGGTGCTGCATTCCGCGATCGCCGAGGCGGGCCGGCAGGCCTTCGAGCTGCCGTGGCTGTGGCTGCGTCCGGCCGAGGAAGTGGTGGCCAAGGTGAAGCGGGTGGAAGGCTGGGAGCTCGTTGATGCGGCCCACCGCGAGGGTGCGGGCATCGTGTTCATGACGCCGCATCTGGGCTGTTTCGAAGTCACCGCGCAGTACATCGCCTCGCTGACGCCAATTACCGTGCTTTACCGCCCGCCACGCAATGCTGCGCTCGAGCCCCTGATGCAGGCCGGACGCGTACGCGGTCAGATGAAGACAGCGCCGGCAGATCTGTCGGGGGTGCGCCGGCTGGTGAAAACCCTGCGCAGTCACGAAGCGATCGGCATGCTGCCAGACCAGGTGCCGGGTGCCGGCGAAGGTGCGTGGGCGGATTTCTTTGGCCGACCCGCGTGGACGATGACGCTGGCGGCGCGCCTGGCAGAGGTCAAGGGCGTGCATGTGATCTATTGCTGGGCCGAGCGTTTGCCGCACGGCGAGGGCTATGTGTTCAGGCTGTCTGCGCCTGTCGAGCCACTCGAAGGGGATCTGCCCGCACGTGTGGCAACGATGAACCGGGAGATCGAACGCGTCATCCTGAAGTGCCCCGGCCAGTACATGTGGGGCTACAACCGCTACAAGAAGCCGCGTACAGGGCGTGAAGCGGCAGCAGGTTCCGAGGCGTGATGAGCCGTCTCGGCGTGGCGGTATTCTGGCTGCTGCACTGGCTGCCGCTTGCGGTGCTGGCGCGACTGGGCGAGGCGCTGGGGCTGCTGCTTCATGTGTTTGCCTTGCCGCGCCGGCATGTGGTGGATACCAATCTGAAGCTGTGCTTTCCCGAACTTGATGCGCGGCAGCGGCGTCAGCTCTCGCGTCGTCATTTTCGTACAGTGGGGCGCAGCCTGCTCGAGCGCGGCCTGTTGTGGTGGGGCAGCCGCGAGCGTCTCGAGCGCATCGTCAGAATCGAGGGCGGCGACCGTGTGCGGGCACTGCAGGCGGCGGGGACGCCGGTCATCCTGCTTGCCCCCCATTTTGTCGGACTCGACATGGGCGGGACGCGGGTGACGATGGACTTCGATATCGTCAGTGTCTATGCGCGCCAGAAGAAGAATCCGGTGCTCGATCGCTGGCTTTATCATGGCCGCAGCCGGTTTGGCGATCAGCTGCTGCTCGCGCGGCAGGATGGCGTGCGCAGCTCGGTGAAGGCGATGAAGGCCGGGCGCCCGTTCTACTACCTGCCGGACATGGATTACGGTCGGCGCGATGCGATCTTTGTCCCCTTTTTCGGTGTGCCGGCGGCTACCATCACCGGACTGCCGCGGCTTGCCCGCGTGGCCGGCGCAGCGGTGCTGCCCTGTGTCACGAAGATGTTGCCCGGCGGCGCCGGCTACGTCGTCGAGATCGGCGAGGCATGGTCCGACTTTCCGAGCGCGGATGTCGAGGCCGACACGCTGCGCATGAACGAGTGGATCGAGTCGGTCGTGCGCACGATGCCGGAGCAGTACTACTGGGTGCACAGGCGGTTCAAGACGCGCCCCGTGGGCGAGGCCAAGCTCTACTGATCTGCTGCAGGCGCGTCGGCGTCCGCGAGATGGCGCAGGACCACGGGAAAGGCGGCGCTGCCGAGTAGGGCAATCGCAGAGACGATGAGCGCAATTGCGGTGCCGCTTTCGGCAAGCACCGGATGCACATCGCTGAAGTCTCCCGCCAGCAGCACCAGGCCGCCAAGCAGACAGGCAAGGCCGGGCAGGCCGAGCAACCATGCGGAAATCGGGAGAGCTGAGCGGCGTGGCGCTGGCGTATTGGTCATGTCCCGAATTCTCTCACGATGACGCGTGCTGGACGATACCCGGGTGCAGGAGGAGAATCCGGGCACGCTTTCCGCATTGATCAGAACTCCCATGAAACTGCGCTTTACCAAGATGCATGGCCTCGGCAACGACTTTGTCGTGATCGACGCAACCCGTGAACCGGTTGAACTCACTCCCGAGCGCGTCCGGGCGATCGCCGATCGCCATTTCGGCGTCGGTTGCGACCAGCTCCTGGTGGTCGAGCCGCCGAGCCGGCCGGCTGTCGATTTCCGCTACCGCATTTTCAATGCCGACGGCGGCGAAGTCGAACAATGCGGCAACGGCGCACGCTGCTTCGTGCGCTTCGTATACGACAAAAAACTGACCGACAAGGCCGACATCAGCGTCGAGACCCGCTCCGGCATCATTTCGCCGCGTTTGCGCGAGGATGGGCTGGTCACGGTCGATATGGGTGTGCCCGTCCTCACTTCTGCCGAGGTCCCCTTCGTCTCCGACTCCGACGCGATCGTGCAGCCACTCGAGGTGGGCGGCGACATGCTTGCGATCACGGCCGTATCGATGGGAAACCCGCACGCCGTTCAGGTCGTGGCCAACGTCGATGCGGCCCCGGTCGAAACCCAGGGGCCGCTGATCGAGCACCACCCGCGTTTTCCCGCGCGGGTGAATGCAGGCTTCGTGCAGGTGGTGGATGCGCACCGCATTCGCTTGCGCGTGTTTGAGCGCGGATCCGGGGAAACCCTGGCCTGCGGCACCGGGGCATGTGCCGCAGTGGCGGCGTCGATACTGCGCGAACTGGTTGTTTCGCCGGTGCGGGTGGAAACCCGTGGCGGTGAGCTTGAGATTGCCTGGGAAGGTCCAGGCACGCCGGTGCTGATGACTGGCCCGGCAGTAACGGTTTTTGAGGGCGAGATGAATCTCGTCTGATGTCTGGAGACATGCAACAGGGCTTGATGCCCGACAGGAGCTATTGCCGATGAATGCCGATGAAGTCGCACGCTATCTGCGCGACAACCCTGATTTTCTGTCCGACCATGGCGAGCTGTTCACCGAACTGACCGTGCCGCACCCGCAGCACGAAGGCCAGGCGATCTCGCTTGCGGAACGGCAGCTTCACGCCCTGCGCGACAAGATCCGCCTGCTGGAGGTCAAGCTTGCCGAACTGATTCGCTTTGGCGAGGAGAACGACGAGATCAGCGAAAAAGTGCATCGGCTGACCCTGTTGCTGCTCGAGGCGCACGGTTACGAAGGCGTCCGCCACGAACTTTTTTCCAGTATGCAGCAGGACTTCGCCATTCCTCATGTCGCGCTGCGAATCTGGAACAGCGTGCTGGCTCGCAGCGACGAGGACTTCGCGCCCGTTGGCGAAGGCGTGCGCCTGTTTGCGGGCGACCTCCGTCACCCGTATTGCGGTGCGCCGAGCAACATCGAAGTGCTGAGCTGGTTTGGCGAGTCGGCACCGCATGTGCGTTCCGTAGCCCTCATGCCGCTGCGTCGGCAGACTCAGGTGGTCGGTCTTCTGGCCCTGGGCAGTGAAGAGCCCGAGCGTTTCTACCCCGAGATGGGCACCCTGTATCTCGGCCGGATCGGTGAGCTTGCCGCCGCCGCGCTGCTCGGGGAGATCGGCTGAGCGCATGCCTGAGCCACTTGCCGCAGCGCTGGCACCGGTCTGGGTCGAAGGCTATCTGGGGTGGCTTGCGACCCAGCGCCGTGCCGCCGCGCTGACGCTGGAGAACTACCGTCGGGATCTGCTGCGCTTGCACAGCCTTGCACAGGGGCGCGACCCCGGTGCCCTGAGCGCGGCCGAGATTCGCCGCTTCGTGGGGCGCATGCATGCAGAAGGCCTGGGCGGGCGCTCGATTGCGCGCTGCCTGTCGGCCTGGCGCGGCCTGTATCGGTGGCTGATCCGCCACCATGGGCTCAAGCACAATCCGGTGGACGGTATTCGTGCACCAAAATCGCCGGCGACACTGCCGCGCGTGCTGTCTCCCGATCAGGCAAAGGCCTTGCTCGACGCCCCGGCCGACAGCCTGCTCGAGATTCGCGATCTGGCAATGTTCGAACTGTTCTACTCGTCAGGTCTGCGCCTGTCCGAACTCGCCGGGCTTGGACTCGATGATGCGAGCGATCTTGAGGGCGGCATGGTGACGGTGCGCGGCAAGCGCGGCAAGACGCGCAGCGTGCCGGTCGGCAGCCAGGCGGTCGAGGCGGTCAGGCAGTGGCTTGAGGTGCGCGGGCAGGTGCCGGTCGGCAGTCCGACCCTGTTCGTGACGCGTACGGGCGGACGAATGAGCCCGGGGGCGATTCGCAGCAGGCTCACCCTGAGAGCCGGTACGGTGGGCCTGGGCGTGCATGTCCATCCGCACATGCTGCGTCACAGTTTCGCCAGCCACGTGCTGCAGTCGAGCGGGGACCTGCGTGCGGTTCAGGAACTGCTCGGCCACGCCAGCATCCGGACCACCCAGGTCTACACGCACCTTGATTTTCAGCACCTCGCCAGGATCTATGATGCCGCTCATCCGCGGGCACGGAAGGCGAAGGAATAGGCTGTAGCGTTCCCCATTTTGGGTATCGATAAATGCTGATACTCATTCGCGATCGGCTATGCTGTCGTGCATCAATCAACAATAAATAATAAGCGGCGATGTGCGTACAAGGCACTGAGCCGCAAGCAAGGATGCTTATGACATCTGAACCTTTCGCCCCCGATGAGGCTTCCATGGATGCTGGAATCGAAGCTCCGCCCGCAGAGAAAATAAAAAAGCAGCGCATGCTCCGGGATGTTGCCCTGCTGCTTGCAAAGCATGAAGTCCGGAACATGAAGCGCTGGTTCGAAGAGTTCGATCGCGACATCATGCTGCCCATCCTGCTCGGCGAAATTGCATTGCACAATATCGGCACGCCAAGTTCAGGCGCCGTCGACGGCGAAGGCTTGCCTGAGTGCACGCTCAAGCCCTGTAATGCCTATTCGATTGCGGCGGCCACCGGCCTCCCGCGTGAGACCGTTCGCCGCAAGGTGGCACGGCTTGTCGAGCTCGGCTGGGTGTCCCGGCGCAAGAACGGCCACCTCTATGTGTCCTCGGGCGCTTTGCACCACTTTGGTCATCTGATGAGCTCACGCGAGCTTCCGGATCTGATCGATACCGCGGATCGCGCCCGGCGCCTGCTCGGCGACTGACGGTGGGTGCTGGCAGGGCGGTGGCGCAAGGAGGCTGGTAAGGGCTAAACTTGGCGCCCTTTTGCTGGATCATCATCCATGGCTCGCCTTCATCTACGTCCCGGCAGGGAACGCACCGTCCTTCGTCGTCATCCCTGGATTTTCGCCGGCTCTGTCGATCATCTCGAAGGCCGCGCCCGTCCGGGCGACACGGTCGATGTGGTCGCTGCCGACGGCAAGGTGGTGGCGCGTGCAGCGTGGTCGCCCGAGTCACAGATCCGTGCCCGGGTGTGGTCACTGGATGCCGAAGCGGCAATCGATCACGCCTTTTTCAAGCGCAAGGTCGCTGAATCCGTCGCCCGGCGCGAGACGCATCCCATGTTGCGCGGGCAGGACGGTCAGCGGCTGATCCACGGCGAATCCGATGGATTGCCGGGCGTGATCGCGGATCGCTACGGTTCCGTCGTTGTGCTGCAGCTCACCAGTGCCGGCTCCGACAAGTGGCGCGATGCCATCGTGGCCGGTCTGGTGCAGGCGACGGGCTGCGCCGCCGTCTATGAACGCTCGGATTCCGACGTGCGCAGGCTGGAAGGCCTGGAGCCGCGCGCCGGAATTGCCTTCGGCGAACTGCCTGCCGAGGGGCTGCAGATCGTCGAAAATGGCGTGCGGATGGAGGTCGATGTGGTCGGTGGCCACAAGACCGGCTTTTATCTTGATCAGCGCGACAACCGCAAGCTCACCGGCGATCTTGCCCATGGGCGGCGGGTACTGAACTGCTTTTGCTACACCGGCGGCTTCTCCCTGCAGGCGCTGGCGGGTGGGGCGAGCAGCGTGCTGTCGATCGATTCGTCCGGCCCCGCACTTGCCACCGCCGCACGCAATTTGGCGCTCAACCCGCAACTCGATGCCGCGCGTGCCGAATGGAGCGAGGATGATGTGTTCGAGGCACTGCGCGGTTTGCGTGCCGAAGAGCGCAGTTTTGACCTGATCATCCTCGATCCGCCCAAGTTTGCGCCGTCCGCGGCTCACGCCGAACGTGCCTCGCGCGCATACAAGGACATCAACCTGTTCGGCTTCCGCCTGCTGGCGCCGGGTGGCATCCTGATGACCTATTCCTGCTCCGGTGGCATCGGGCTGGAGATGTTCCAGAAGATCGTCGCCAGTGCGGCAAGTGATGCCGGCGTCGACGCTCGCATCCTGCATCGACTGGCCGCTGCACCCGACCATCCGGTCGGCCTGGCCGTGCCCGAAGGCGAGTACCTCAAGGGACTTGCGATTCAGATCGGCTGATTGCCCACACGGGCGGGGGCCGCGAAGGCGTGCTTCCGCTCAGCGCTGGATGCTGGCCGACGGGGCGCGATCCGGGTTCGGCACCAGGTCGGCGAGGTTGAAAGCCAGCGTGATCAGGCCGAGTGCCATGAGCACGAGGCCGAAGTAGATTTTTTGCATGGCGGCGCCGGGCAGGCGTCGCACCTCGGCGTAGAAATGGTGGCGCAGGAAGATCAGCGCCATCGCCGCCATCGCCAGCAGACCGCCACCGAGCACTCTCGAGGCGGTGGCGTCGAACTGGCGACCGAAGGCCGGGTCCCATCTGTCGGGCAGAAAGAATTCCGGTGCCTGCAGCAGCAGGTGCAGGCCGCCAACCAGACAGAGCGTGAGCATCAGCACCTGGAAGGTCCGCATCAGTCGCCACCGTCGCAGTCATCACTGCCGCAGGCACTGTCCGTGTCCCGCGCCGCATGCGCAGAAGCGCTGTTCGCCGCCTTTTCAGTCAGACGGCTCCCGCGAGCATGTTTCCTGCGGTCCTTCGGTTTGCGTGATGGGCGAGCCAGAAGGAGCAGGATCCCGATCGCGGATACGATTACAAGCAGGCCCGCTGCCATTTCGGCGCTTATTGTCCGAACAGGTCGCTGCCCGGCAGGCGCGGGGCGTTGAGGCCGAAATGCTGCCAGATCGAATGCGTTGCCATGCGACCGCGCGGGGTACGCTGCAGGTAGCCCTGCTGGATCAGGTAGGGCTCGATGACGTCTTCGATGGTGTCGGAGGATTCGCCGATCGCCGCGGCGATGTTGTCGAGGCCGACCGGGCCGCCACCGAACTTTTCCAGCATTGCCAGCAGCAGCTTGCGGTCCATCAGATCGAGTCCGAGCACGTCGACGTCGAGCATCACCAGCGCTGCGTCTGCGACCGCACTGGTGATGTCGCCGCCGGACTTCACCTCGGCATAGTCGCGCACCCGGCGCAGCAGGCGGTTGGCGATGCGGGGGGTGCCGCGCGCGCGCCGGGCGATCTCGAGCGCACCGGCGTCGTCGATGCTGACGTTGAGCAGCCGTGCGGAGCGACTGACGATGTAGGCAAGTTCGTCCGGCGTGTAGAACTCGAGCCTGGAGACGATGCCGAAGCGGTCGCGCAAGGGGTTGGTGAGCATGCCCGCGCGGGTGGTTGCGCCCACCAGCGTGAACGGCGGCAGGTCGAGCTTGACCGAGCGTGCGGCCGGGCCTTCGCCGATCATGATGTCGATCTGGAAGTCTTCCAGCGCGGGATAGAGGATTTCCTCGACCACTGGTGACAGGCGGTGAATTTCATCGATGAAGAGGACGTCGTGCGGCTCGAGGTTTGTGAGCAGGGCGGCGAGGTCACCCGCGCGCTCCAGCACGGGCCCGGAGGTCTGCCGCATATTGACGCCCATCTCGGCAGCGACGATATGGGCCAGCGTGGTCTTGCCCAGACCCGGCGGGCCGAACAGCAGGACGTGGTCGAGCGCCTCCTTGCGGTTGCGCGCAGCTTCGATGAAGATCTCCAGCTGCTCGCGGATCTTCGCCTGTCCGACGTACTCGGCCAGTCGCTTGGGGCGCAGGGCACGCTCGATGGCGTCTTCCTTGCGGTCGGTGGGCTCCGCGGAGATCAGCCTTTCGGGTGCGGCCGAGCGCAGCTTGTCAGTTTCGATCATGGCGAGAGTTTAGCGACTTGGCGACAGGCTGTGCGGAGCAATGCTCATGCCTTCGACAGCAGCTTGAGTGCGGCTCGGATGCCGTCCGACACACCGATGTCCTCGCCCAGCCCCTTCATGGCGCCAAGGGCCTCGCGTTCGTTGTAGCCCAGTGCCAGCAGCGCGTTGAGAATATCGCTCTTCGCGTCCGGTGCGGCGTCGACGCCCGCGGCAAGGCGAATGCCGCCAGCGTTGGGCAGGGCCTTGCCGAGCTTGTCGCGCAACTCGAGCAGCAGGCGTTCGGCGGTCTTCTTGCCGATGCCGGGAATCTTCACCAGGCGGCCTGCCTCCTGCAGCGCGATCGCCTGGGCGAGATCGCTGACCGACAGACCGGACAGCACCGCCAGCGCCATGCGTGCGCCAATGCCGGAAATCTTCAGCAGCTGGCGGAAGGCGGTGCGCTCTTCGTCGGTGGCAAAGCCGTACAGGAAGTGACCGTCCTCGCGCACCGCAAGGTGGGTGTGCAGGCTGACCCGCTCGCCTGTCGCCGGCAGGTTGTAGAAGGTGCTCATGGGCACGTCGACTTCATAGCCGACGCCGTTGGCATCAACCAGAATCTGGGGTGGGTTCTTTTCCAGCAGCGTGCCGGTGATGCGTCCGATCATCAGTAGGGCTCCGGGTGCCGCTGCCTGTCTGTTGAACGGCTGCGGCGGGTTTCGGGTGGGGTCAGTCGGCCAGGCGGCGGGCGACTTCGTGGAGGTCGTTCATCACCGTGATGCCACGCGCCAGTACATCCTCTGCGGGGGACAGAAGGTCGGGCACCATCACCACCTGGGCGCCTGAAGCCAGTCCGCCGCGCACGCCGGTGTTCGAGTCCTCGAGGACCAGGCAATGCGCTATCGGCGTCTCAAGCAGGGCCGCCGCGGCCAGATAGATGTCGGGTGCCGGTTTGCCGTTACGCACTTCATCGCCGCCGATTACGCCCTTCAGCCGGTGCAGGATGCCGACGCCTTCGAGCTTGGGCAGTGCCCGGCTGCGCCGGGTGGAGGTGGCGACCGCGCCCGGCAGTCCGCGCAGCGCGAGCTGGTCGAGGAGTTCGGGAACGCCCGGCTTGAGCGGGAAGCGGCCGTCGACGATGGCTTGCTCGTAACGGCGGCCAAACTCGGCCTGGTGTTCGTCGATCGGGAAGCTCGGGCCAAAGGCGTCCTGCAGCAGGCGGTAGCCGTCGCGCGAATTCATGCCGATCATGCGCATCGCAACTTCATGATCCCAGGGCAGTCCGAGGTGCTCGCTTGCTTCACGGCCGATTGCGTAGGCGATGCGCTCGGAGTCGAGCAGGAGTCCGTCCATGTCGAAGATGATGGCGCGGACGGGGCGGGGGTCGAAGGCGGTCATGCGGAGATTCCGGATTGGGCGAAGGCGAGCGTGGCAGCAAGCAGCAGGCCATGCACGTTGGTCGCAAGGATGGTGCGCTTGATCGGGGCGGCAAGCTCGTCGGGCGTGCTCGCATCGGCGATGAGCTCGCGCGCTGAGGTGAATGAGAGGATCAGCGTCATCGCGGCGGCAGCCGCGTATTGCGGCAGCGCATGAATCGTCACCATTGCTACCAGCCAGGTGTAGGAAAGGATTGCGATCAGCAGGTAGCCCCACTTGGCGACCTGCGGGCCGAGGCGGACGACGAGGGTACGTTTACCCGCGGCGGCATCGCCGTCGTGATCGGGGAACTGGTTGATGAACAGGAGGTTTGCCACCAGCAGGGCATAGGACACGCCCGCTGCAAACGGCAGCAGGCTGAAGCTGCCGCGCTGCACGTAATCGGTGCCGACCACCACCGCGAGCCAGCCCAGCGCGATCGCCAGTTCGCCCAGACCCCGGCTCATCAGTTTCAGTGGCGGCGCGGAGTAGGCCCAGCCGACGAAGAGCCCCGCGATGCCGATGACGATCAGCCCCGCGCCGGCTTGCCAGGTCAGCCACAGGCCGGCTGGCACGACTGCAGCCAGAAGGGCATAGCCGAAGCGGCCGGTCTCGGCCGCGCTCAGCACGCCGTTCTGGATGAAGCGGCTGCCGCCGGTGAAGGGAAACAGCCGCTTGGTGTTCGCCGCGTCTGCACCACTCTCGGCGTCGTGATAATCGTTGATGACATTGACCCCGGCATGCGCGACGAGGGCGAAGAGCAGGGTGAAGACTGCGGTCATCCAGTCGATGGATGCGCCGCTGCGGTGCGCGCAGGCCAGCCCGATCAGGCATGCGACCAGGGTGACCGACAGAAACGCCGGGCGGGTGGCAAGAAAGAGCAGGACCGCGCGGTTCGGAAACGCGCCCGGTGCGGGTTCGGCGGGGTGGCTCACAGCAGCACGATGTCGAATTGTTCCTGGGTGTAGCTCGCCTCGGGGTGGAGCGAGACCTTCTTGCCGATGAAGTCGGACAGCATCGCCAGCGACTGGCTCTCTTCGTCGAGGAAGAGGTCGATCACATTGGGTGCGGCAAGGACGCGGAACTCCTTCGCGTTGAACTGGCGTGCCTCGCGCAGCAGTTCGCGCAGGATCTCGTAGCAGGCCGTGCGCGCGGTCTTCACTTCGCCGCGGCCGCCACAGGTCGGGCAGGACTCGCACAGCAGGTGCGCGAGCGACTCGCGGGTGCGCTTGCGCGTCATCTCGACCAGACCGAGCGCGGTAAAGCCGTTGATGCTCATCTTGGTGTGGTCGCGGGCGAGCGCCTTGCGGAACTCGTCGAGCACCATCTCGCGGTGTTCGACGTTCTCCATGTCGATGAAATCGATGATGATGATGCCGCCGAGGTTGCGCAGCCTGAGCTGGCGCGCAATGGTCTGCGTGGCTTCAAGGTTGGTCTTGAAGATGGTGTCGTCGAAGTTGCGCGCACCGACGAAGCCGCCGGTGTTCACGTCGACCGTGGTCATGGCCTCGGTCTGGTCGATGATGAGGTAGCCGCCCGACTTGAGGTCGACCCGGCGCGCAAGCGCCTTCTGGATTTCCTCCTCGACGTTGAAGATGTCGAACAGCGGTCGCTCGCCGGTGTAGTGCTCGAGCAGTGGCAGCACCTTGGGCGAGTACTCTGCAGCAAAGGCGGTGAGCTTCTGGAAGTTCTCCCGCGAGTCGACACGGATACGGGTGGTCTCTTCGTTGACGAGGTCGCGCAGCACCCGCTGTCCGAGGCCGAGGTCTTCATGCAGCAGTCGCGGCGGGAAGGCGCCGACGGTGGTGTTGCGGATCTCGCTCCACAGCTTGCGCAGGTAGGCGATGTCGGCGGCAAGCTCCTCGTCGCTGGCGGATTCCGCCATGGTGCGCACGATGAAACCACCGGGCTCGTCGTCGGGGACGAGGCGGGTCAGGCGTTCGCGCAACTGTTCGCGCTCGGATTCGTCCTCGATCCGCTGCGAGATGCCGATGTGCTTTTCCTGCGGCAGATACACGAGCAGGCGCCCGGCCAGGCTCACCTGAGTCGAAAGGCGTGCGCCCTTGGTGCCGATCGGATCCTTCAGGACCTGGACCAGCAGGCTCTGACCCTCGTTCAGGATCTTCTCGATCGGCTTGGCCGCTTCGCCATGCTGGCGCTCGCTCCAGATGTCGGCAACGTGGAGAAAGGCGGTGCGCTCGAGGCCGATCTCGATGAAGGCGGACTGCATGCCCGGCAGTACGCGTACCACCTTGCCCAGGTAGACGTTACCGACGATGCCGCGGCTGGCTGTACGCTCGACGTGCAACTCCTGCACCACGCCCTGCTCGACGATGGCGACCCGCGTCTCCTGTGGGGTGAAGTTGATCAGGAATTCGATGCTCATGATGGATTGAACCCAATGGGAAATACGCAATGGCAGTCGGGCTGTCTGCCATTGCGCATGGCTCATCGGATCACGCCGGCTCCCGCCTGTGGCCGGGAGAGGCCGGCTGACAGGGGGCGCTACAGCAAGCGGGAAAGCTTACAGAGGGTAACCGAAGACTTCCAGCAACTCGGCAGTTTCGAACAGCGGCAGCCCCATGATGCCGGAGTAGCTGCCGTGGATCTCGCGGATGAACATCGCTGCCCGGCCCTGGATGCCGTATGCGCCGGCCTTGTCCATGGGCTCTCCGCTCGCCACGTAATGACGGATGTCGGCTTCGGAGAGTTCCCGGAAGCTTACCTCGCTGCTGGAGATGCGGCTGCGTGTGCGCACGCCGTCGGTGACGGCAATCGCGGTGAGCACGCGGTGGGTGCGCCCGGACAGGCGCTGGAGGATGGCGCGGGCGTCTTCCGCGCTCTCCGGCTTGCCGATGATCTCGCCGTCGAGCTCAAGCGTGGTGTCGGCGGCGAGCACCGGATGTCGCGTCATCTTGCGCCACATCACCCGACGCATGCCGGCCTCTGCCTTGGTCAGCGCCAGGCGTTCGACGTAGCGTTCGACATCTTCGTCAGGGAGCGGTGTCTCGTCGACGTCGGCGTCCTCGCCGCGCTCGCCACCGCGAAAGGTCATGACGTCGAACTGCACGCCGATCTGTCGCAACAGTTCGCGACGGCGCGGACTTTTCGACGCGAGGTAGATGCGGGGCGGGATGGCGGACATGGGACGGTTCCTGGTGGTTCGCTCATTCGCGATGATAAGGATGATTCCGGGTGATGCTCCAGGCCCGGTAAAGGGCTTCAGCCAGAAGGGGGCGCACCAGCGCGTGGGGCAGGGTGAGACTGGACAGGCGCACGGATTCGGCTGCGGTCGCCTTGAAGGCCGGAGACAGGCCGTCCGGCCCGCCCACAATCAGCGCCACGTCCTGGCCTTCGCCCTGCCAGTCTTCCAGCCGACGGGCCAGCGCCATGCTGCTGAGGTCTGCACCGCGTTCGTCGAGGATGACCCTGCGGCAGCGCGGCGGCAGTGCGGCCTCAAGCCGTGTCGCTTCTGCGGCCATCATGGCCTCGACCGTCTTGCCCGAGGTACGCGGTTCTGCCTTGATTTCGACCAGTTGCAGCGGCAGTTCGCGCGGCATGCGGCGCGCGAACTCGTCGAAACCGGCCTCCACCCAAGAGGGCATGCGGTGGCCGACGGCAACGACGAGCAACTTCACTTATTCCCCGCTGCGTGCGGCCTCGGCGGCCTTGCGTCTTGCAGCGGGCGTGGTGGCCCACAGTTCTTCGATGTTGTAGTGGCTGCGAATGGCGGGCTGCATGATGTGGACGACAACATCGCCCAGATCGACCAGCACCCATTCGCCGGTTTCCTCGCCCTCGACGCCGATGACTTCGCCGCCCGCTTCCTTGACCTTGTTCTGCACGTTGCGTGCGAGTGCGCGCGTCTGGCGGTTGGATTCGCCGCTGGCGACGACGATGCGTTCGAACTGGGCAGTGAGCTTGGCGGTATTGATGACTTCGATGTTCTGCGCCTTGATGTCTTCGAGCGCGGCAACGACGAGCTTTTCCAGCTGGGATGTGTTCATTCGTGATTATCGTAAAGGTGATGCAGCCCAATATAGTCGAGAACGGAATCGGGCAGCAAATAGCGCGGACTGGTACCGGTACGGACCAGGTCGCGGATGAGTGAAGCAGAAATGGCCAGGGGCGTCATGTCGAACGGGATCACGTAACCGCAACTGCGCTCGCGCAGGTGCGCGGGATCGGTGATCTGGCGCTGCTGGCAGGCCTCGTCGAGTTCGGGGGACAGGGCGCCCGGCCAGCGTCGGCCGTGGGGTGCGTAGCCCGGACGGTTGGCAACGGCGATGTGGGTGAGCTCGAACAGCTCCGTCCAGCGGTGCCATGTCGGAAGGCCCTGGAAGGCATCGGCGCCAAGTATCAGCACCAGCGGCCGCTCGGGGCCCACTTCTGCACGCAAGCGCTCGAGGGTGAGCACCGTGTAGCTCTTGCGAGGCGAACGGACCTCGCCGTCGTCTACCTCCAGGCGCGGGTTTCCGCTCACCGCAAGGCGTGCCATGTGCAGGCGGTCGTCGGGTGTCGAGCCCGGTTCGCCGCGGTGCGGTGGCTGACCCGCGGGGATCAGTCTGACCTTGTCCAGTGCGAGCGCTTCGCACGCCTCTTCGGCGAGCCGAAGGTGGGCCAGATGGATGGGGTCGAAAGTCCCTCCCAGCAGACCGAGCGGGCCAGGTCGGGCGCTGCTACTTGTCAATGATGACCTCGTCAGGCAGGCCAAAAACATCGCGCGCCGAGGTGAAGAAGCTGGCAAAGACGACCGGAATCAGAATCAGCGGCAAGGGCACGGTGAGGATGGTTGCGAGCGTCGGAGACAGCAGCCCGATCACCCCGATCACGATGCCGGGTATGAACGCGCCGAAGATCATCAGGCCGATGGCATAGGCGAGAAACGGGCGCCAGTTGCGCAGGCAGGCATGGAAGCTGAAGAACATCGCCTTGGGCGCGGTGATGTTCCACCAGCCTGCCAGCACCGGCGCGAACCAGTAGGCCATGACCACCGGTGTGGACAGTGCGACGGCAAGCAGCATGGCGAGAGGCAGGGATGAGTCGGTGATGGCTGCGTCATCCACGTTTCCCCCTGTCATCACGGCGAACAGGCCGCCGCCATCGGCCAGCGCAGTCAGCGCCAGTACCAGGACGCTGGCGATGAGATAGATGCCGCCGATGGTGACCAGGCTCTGCACGTTGCTCTTGAAGCCTGAGAACAGGACGTCCGGGCCGACCTTGCGCCCGGCCGCGACGGCGCGGTAACCGTTGAGCACGCCGAGTGACAGGATCGGCATCAGCAGCGAAGCGGCTGGCTGGCCGATGAGCGGAAAAATGCTGATCACCAGCAGCACCAGCAGATAGCCGAATGCGAGAAAGCTCAGCAGGGCAGGGCTGCGAAGCCAGAGCGTCAGGCCGTCGCGCAGCCAGCCCCAGCCGCGCTGCATGGGAAGTTGATTCGCTTGCATGATTTCTATTCTGTGAGATGCGCTGCGGGTGGCAGCGCCTTCGGGGGCGAGAAGGTATCACGCCAGGCGGCCTGGAGTGCTCCGGCCAGCACCGGGATGAGGACGAAGACGCCAAGTCCTGCAGGCAACATGGCGATCCAGCCCAGGATATACAGCATGACGGCGAGGACGACGAAGGTGAGCAGATTCTGGAAGCAGGCCTGTGCGGAGAGCTTCATGGCGTCGAGTGGTGCAACGTCGTGCAGCATGACCAGTGCGGGGGCAAACCACAAGGCCATCATCAACAGCCCCCACAGCACGGAAAACACCAGCACGCCCAGCATCATGCCGCCCGCGGCCATGCCCATGCCGCCAAACGCGCCCATCATCGAGCCGGTGAACACTGCGCTTCCGCCGATTGCGGCAGCAATCAGGGCTGCGATGAGTGCGCCGAGCAGATGAAAGCCGCCCACCAGCAGCAGATTGCCTGCGTGAAGGCGCAGGCCGTCGAACAGATGGTCGACCCGCAGCGCTTCCCCTCTGGCGAGCGCATCCGCTCCGGCGACGAGTCCGGCCACCAGCACCGGAAGTGCGACGGGTGCCGCAGCCCAGCCGATGAGTGGCACGAAGCCCAGCGCGGCAATGACGAGAATGAAGATCAGTGTCTGCACCATCCATACGCCGGGCTTGCGCAGGAACAGGCGCCAGCCGGTCGCCACCCACTGCAGGGCGTGGGCTGGCGTAACCGTGCCGGGCTGCGGCAAGGGATGGTAGTGGCGCGAAGGCGGCGTTGCAGGCATTCAGTGGGTCCGGAAGTCGCTGCGGTGCAGCGACGCGTGGTCGATGCTAGCCGATTGGGTGGGTGAGTTCAAACCGCGGGCAAGGCGGGTGACCAGGCGATGCGTTGCCGCAGAATGTCGCGGTATTCGTCCGGATTCTTTACCAGCACCATTTCGCCCTCGCGCGGCAGGTGGAAATCCTCCGCCCGCGATAGCCAGAAGCGCAGCGCTGCAGCGCGCAGCATGGCCGGCCAGGCGGCGCGCTCGGCGTCGGAGAACGGGCGCTCGGCGTGATAGGCGTGCAGAAATGCATCACTGCGAACCGGGTCGAGGCTGCCGTCGTCAAGCGAGCACCAGTCGTTCAGCGTGACGGCGACATCGAACAGCAGGGTGTCATTGCCGGCGAAGTAGAAATCGATGACACCACCGATGACTTCGCCGTCCCACAGGATATTGTCGCGAAACAGGTCGGCGTGAATGGCACCCGCCGGGAGGGCATCGGTGTCGACGGTGGCCTGAAACGCAATTTCGCGGTCGAGCAGCGCCTGCTCGGCCTCGGGAAGGTAGGCGTGCACCCGCGCTGCGGTCTGGGTGCGCCAGGCCGGGCCGCGGGGATTCGGCTGGCGCCGGCCGTAGGACATGCCGGCCAGATGCAGGCCGGCGAGCATGGCACCGACGCGCGTGCAGTGGTGCTCGTCCGGCGCCATGACCGAGGCGCCGGACAGGCGCATGACCAGCGCCGCGGGCTTGTCCTCGATGGTGCCGAGGTACTCGTTGTCCCGGTTGGCAATCGGCGCCGGCACCGGCAACCCGTGACGGGCGAGGTGGGCCATCAGGTGCAGGTAGTACGGCAGTTCTGCCCGGCCAATGCCCTCGAACAGCGTCAGGACATAACGGCCAAGCGTGGTGGTGACAAAGAAGTTGCTGTTCTGCACGCCGGCTGAGATGCCCTTGAGCTCGATGAGGCGGCCGATGGCGTAGTTTTTCAGCCACTGCGAGAGCACGGCTTCGGGCACGGGGGTGAAAACAGACATGAAAACTCCGGGATGCGGAAAGCCGCTCAGGCCGCGTGGGCAGCGGTGAGCGTGGCGTTGCGTACAGCCTGCCAGGCGGCAAGCTTGTCACTGAAATTGAGTGCTGCGTGCGCAGGACTGGTCGACGGCAGCCGCTGCACGCGAATGCGGTGTTCCCCGTGCGGAAGATGCACGTGGCGGCGAAAGGCCGTTTCAGCGGCGCTGCCGTTGAAAAACACGTGACTCAGTCGCGGGCAGGCGGTGAACAGCCCCGCGAAGTCGTTGGGCTCGATGCTGTCTGCTGCGATGGCGCTGTCGAGACTGCCGCTGCGCCTGCACCGCCCGATCACATCCCATAGCGCAATGCCCGCATCGAGCAGGCGTTCGAGGCGCACGGGGTAGGGCTGCTCCGGTGCGGCTCCGAACAGTGCGCCCATGATTGGCCAGAAGGCGTTGCGGGGGTGGGCGTAATACTCTCCGGCAGCGAGCGAGGCCTCGCCCGGCATGCTGCCGAGGATCAGCACTCGCGCATCGCTGCGACAGACCGGAGCAAAGCTGCAGACCGCCGGGCCGGGGGTGGTGCTCACCAGGACTTGATGACCCACATCGGTACGGACAGCGCAGGTTCGCTGGCGCGAACCATATCGCCGTTGCCTTCTCGGTCAACCAGGTAATAGGGCACGCCATGGGGCGGGGTGACCTTGACCATGTAGAGCTTTCCGCGAATGCGGTACTCGGCGACGGTATCGTCGCCACGCTTGACGATGGTGACCTGCGGCTCTTCGATATCGGTCATGCCCGGCGGCGGCGGCGGGGGTTCGGGGATCGGCTCGAGCTTGGGGGGCTGCTGGGCCAGCACTGGCATTGAAACCGCCAGCAGCAGGGCAATCAGGGTACGGCGCATGGTGTTCTCCTTCAGATGGGCCGATTCTACCATTCGGGATGGGTGTCGAACGGGGGCGAGGTGCCGGCTTTTGCCCTGTTTCGCTTAAAGGTTGAGCATCAGTTCGTGCTCTTCGGGCAGCGGCATGAAACCACGCGTTTCGTAGTGCTTGAAGATGGCCTCGACAACCTCTTCGGGGCTGTCGATGATCTGGATCAGATCGAGGTCTTCCGCCTTGATCATGCCCTCGCTGACCAGGCGGTCGCGGAACCAGTCGATCAGGCCTTTCCAGAACGCGCCGTGGACCAGGATGATCGGAATGCTCCTGCTCTTTCGGGTCTGGATCAGGGTCATGGCTTCGAGCAGTTCATCGAGCGTGCCGAAGCCACCCGGCAGGACCACATAGGCGCTGGCGAACTTCACGAACATGAACTTGCGCGCGAAGAAGTGCTGGAAGGTCTGCGAGATGTCCTGATAGGGATTGGCCTGCTGCTCCATCGGCAGCTGGATGTTGAGGCCGACTGAAGGGCTCTTGCCAAAATAGGCGCCCTTGTTGGCCGCTTCCATGATACCGGGGCCGCCGCCCGAAATCACGGCAAATCCGGCGTCCGACAGCAGGCGGGAGATGCGCTCGGTGAGCACGTAGTAGCTGTGATCCGGCGGAATGCGGGCGCTGCCGAAGATCGATACCGCCGGACGAATGGCATTCAGGCGCTCGGTGGCTTCGACGAACTCTGCCATAATTCCAAAAATTCGCCAGGACTCGCGCGCATTGAAGCGCGGCGCGGCACTGTCCGGCGCACTGCGGGAGAGTTTCTCTTTTGCGGTCATGATGTCCCTTCTCTTCTTTTTCGTTGGTTCGGTGCGTGCACGCCGGTTTGAGCGTGGCGCAATGCCGATGTTTCCCGCAAGGATGTTCCAGGATGCCCACCCTGCTGCTTGTCGACGGTTCCAGTTATCTATACCGTGCATTTCATGCGCTGCCCGATCTGCGCAATTCGAGCGGGGAGCCGACCGGGGCCATCCGGGGTGTGTTGTCGATGCTACGTCGGCTCGAAGGCGACTACAAGGCGGAGTACCGTGCCTGCGTGTTCGACGCCAAGGGCAAGACCTTCCGGGACGACTGGTATCCGGAGTACAAGTCGCATCGCCCGCCGATGCCCGACGACCTGCGCGCCCAGATCGAACCGCTGCATGAGGCCGTCGAGGCGGAAGGCTGGCCGCTGCTGTCGGTCGAAGGCGTGGAGGCCGACGACGTCATCGGCACGCTGACGCGGATGGCGGTCGAGCGCGGCTGGGAGGTGGTGATCTCGACTGGCGACAAGGATCTGACGCAACTCGTGCAGCCGGGTGTGCGCTGGGTGAACACCATGAGCGAGGAGGTGCTGGACGAAGCCGGCGTGTCGGCCAAGTTCGGCGTCGCGCCCGAACGCATCATCGATTATCTGGCGCTGGTCGGCGATACCGTGGATAACGTGCCGGGTGTCGAAAAGTGTGGTCCGAAGACCGCGGTGAAGTGGCTGACCGAATACGGCACGCTCGACAACCTGATCAGCAACGCCGACAAGGTGGGCGGCAAGGTGGGCGAGAACCTGCGCAAGCATCTCGACTTTCTGCCGCTCGGCAAACGTCTGGTGACGGTTGCGACCGATGTCGAATTGCCCCTGCAGCTCGACGATCTGCCGGCACGTGCTGACGACAAGATCGCGCTGAAAGCACTGTACGAACGCTTCGAGTTCCGCGGATGGCTGAAGGATCTGGGCGACGAGAATCAAAGGGAGAATCAAAGGGGTCAGAATCAAAGGGGTCAGAGTCGTTTGATCCCCGAATCAAACGACTCTGACCCCTTTGATTCTTCGGCGGAGCCGGACGCGCATCGTGCGGGCTATGTCGGCATCCTCGACTGGGACGCCTTCGACGCGCTGCTGGTCAGACTGAATGCGGCTGAGCTGACGGCCTTCGACACCGAAACCACCAGCCTCGATCCGATGGCGGCGCGCCTGGTCGGGATGTCGTTTTCCACCGAGAAGGGCGAGGGCGCCTACCTGCCGCTTGCCCATCGCGGTGCGGATGCGCCCGATCAGCTGGCAATGGACGAGGTGCTGAAGAAGCTCAAGCCCTGGCTGGAATCGAACGCGCACGCCAAGGTGGGGCAGAACCTGAAGTACGACGCGCATGTGCTGCTCAACCACGACATTCGCCTTGGCGGCATTACCCACGACACCCTGCTCGAATCCTATGTGCTCGAGAGCGACCGCACGCACGACATGGATTCGCTGGCCAAGCGTCATCTCGGTCTGACCACGATTCAGTACACCGACGTATGCGGCAAGGGGGCGAAGCAGATCGGATTCGACGAGGTCGCGGTCGATCGTGCCATCGAATACGCTGCCGAGGATGCCGACATCACCATGCGCCTGCACCGCAAGCTGTGGCCGCAGGTCGAGGCTGCGCCATCACTGGCTGCACTGTATCGGGAGATCGAGCTGCCTACGCTTGAGGTGCTGCTCGACATGGAGCGTACGGGCGTTCTCATCGACCCCTTCCTGCTCGCACAGCATGGCGAGGAGCTCGGCCGCAGGCTGATGGTGCTCGAAGGCGAAGCGCACGCGCTCGCCGGTCAGCCCTTCAATCTGGGCTCGCCCAAGCAGCTGGGTGAGATCCTGTTCGGCAAGCTCGGTCTGCCTGTGGTCAAGAAGACTGCCACCGGCCAGCCCTCGACCGACGAGGATGTGCTCACCCAGCTCGCTGAAGACTACCCGCTGCCCAAGCTGCTGCTCGAGCATCGCAGTCTGGCCAAGCTCAAGAGCACCTACGCCGACAAGCTGCCGCGGATGGTCAATCCGAAAACCGGCCGCGTGCATACCAGCTTCTCGCAGGCGACTGCCGTCACCGGCCGCCTTGCCAGCTCGGAACCGAACCTGCAGAACATTCCGATCCGCAGCGCCGAGGGGCGCCGCATCCGCGCGGCTTTCATCGCGCCGCGCGATCACCTGATTGTCTCGGCCGACTACTCGCAGATCGAGCTGCGCATCATGGCCCACCTGTCGTCGGACGCCCGTCTGCTCGAAGCCTTCGCTCAGGGTGAAGACGTCCACCGCGCGACGGCTGCCGAGGTCTTCGGCGTGACGCCCGACGAGGTCAGCAGCGAGCAGCGCCGCTACGCGAAGGTGATCAACTTCGGCCTCATCTACGGCATGAGCGCCCACGGACTGGCAAAGAACCTCGGCATCGAACGCGCCGCTGCGCAAACCTGGATCGACCGCTACTTTGCCCGCTACCCGGGCGTTGCGGATTACATGGAGCGCATCAAGGCCGAGGCCAAGGACAAAGGCTACGTCGAGACAGTCTTCGGTCGTAGGCTTTACCTTCCCGATATCCGCGCCAGTCAGGCCGGGCGCCGGCAGGCTGCCGAGCGCGCTGCGATCAACGCGCCGATGCAGGGCACGGCGGCAGACCTGATCAAGAAATCGATGATTGCGGTGCACGCCTGGCTGGCTGGCTCGACCCTCAAGTCACGCCTGGTGCTGCAAGTGCATGATGAACTGGTGCTGGAGGTTCCCGCAGATGAACTCGATGTCATCCGTGCCGAACTGCCGAAGCTGATGGGCGGCGTGGCCGATCTCGCCGTGCCGCTGCTGGTGGAGGTGGGCGCGGGGGATAACTGGGATGAGGCGCATTGATTTGCTCCGGCTTTCGGTGTGCGTCCGGTAGCCGCTCCTGTCGAGATGCTGGCAGTGGACGGCTGATACAATTCGCCGCAACTCGTGATCGCGCCTGAATTTCTTGCTACTTGACGACCTGGGCGATGTGTGTGGCGGGCTTTGCGGAATGCTGAGGGGCTCGCGTCGCGTCCCTATGAACAGGTGAACTGATTTGAAGACAATACTTGTTACCGGTGCCGATGGCTTTATCGGTTCGCACCTCACTGAGACCCTTGTGCGTCGGGGGTTCAATGTACGGCCATTCGTGCTTTATAACTCGTTCAACTCGTGGGGCTGGCTCGACCATGCAGCGCCCGAGATTCGGGACGAGCTTGACGTTTTTGCTGGCGACATTCGCGATCCAAACGGTGTTCGCACTGCCATGAAAGGATGTGATGCGGTCCTGCATCTTGCTGCGCTCATCGCCATTCCGTACTCGTATCACTCCCCTGACACCTATGTCGATACCAATATCAAGGGCACCTTGAACGTACTCCAGGCTGCCCGCGAACTGGAGCTTTCACGTGTGGTGCACACCTCGACAAGCGAGGTCTATGGGACTGCGCGTTTTGTTCCGATTACTGAAGAGCATCCGCTACAAGGGCAGTCGCCATACTCCGCGTCCAAGATTGGAGCGGATCAGCTGGCCTATTCTTTCCATGCGTCGTTTGGCTTGCCCGTGGTGATCGCGAGACCCTTCAATACCTATGGTCCAAGACAGTCTGCGCGGGCTGTTATCCCAACTGTGATCGCCCAGATTGCAAGCGGTATGCGACGTTTGAAGCTGGGTGCTGTGCACCCCACTCGCGATTTCAACTATGTGGCAGACACAGTCAATGCGTTCATTGCAGCGCTTCAGAGTGATAAGGGTGTAGGCGAGGTTGTGAATTTCGGTTCGAACTATGAGATATCCATAGGCGATACGGTCAAGCTGATTGCCGATGTGATGGGTGTCGAGGTTGAAATCGAGACTGATGATGTCCGTCTGCGTCCGGCAAAGAGCGAGGTGGAGCGACTTTGGGCGGATAACGCCAAGGCGCAGAGTCTCTTCGGTTGGTCTCCGGCGTACGGCGGCATTGAGGGTTTGCGTCGCGGTCTTGCGGAAACGGCCGAGTGGTTCTCTGATCCATCCAATCTTTCCGGCTATAAGCCCGGCACTTACAACATCTGACACGCAGGGTGATGATGAGCGTGACGTCTCCCGTGAAAGATTTCGTCGAACGCGTGACCGCAGTGCTCGGGGTCACGGAAACGCCACTGGCGCTGCATGAACCCGCTTTTTCCGGGAATGAACTGGCCTACGTCAGGGAGTGTCTGGACACGGGCTGGGTGTCGACCGCCGGGAAGTTCGTCGATGAGTTCGAATCAAGGCTTGCAGAGCTGAGCGGCGCGAGACATGCGATTGCCGTGGTGAATGGCACTGCCGGACTGCATGCCGCGTTACACGTTTCGGGCGTGCTCGCCGGTGATGAGGTGCTGGTGCCGACAGTGAGTTTCGTTGCGACGGCAAATGCTGTTTCTCAATGTGGAGCGGTTCCGCATTTCGTGGATTGTGCTCCCGACACCTATGGAATGAGTCCTGCGGCCCTGGCGGAGCACCTGCGGCAAGTTGCGGAACCAGCGGATGGCCGTTTCCGCAACAAGCATACCGGGCGCAGGCTCGCAGCAATCGTACCGATGCACGTATTCGGTCATCCGGTGGACATCGAGCCTCTTCTTGACCTCGCTGCCCGCTACCGGATGCCCGTTGTGGAGGACGCGGCCGAAGCGCTTGGCGCCAGGATCGGCGATCGAAGTGCGGGGACGTTTGGTGTAGCCGGTGTGCTCAGCTTCAATGGCAACAAGATCATCACGACCGGCGGTGGAGGTGCGGTGTTGACGAACGATGCCGATGTCGCGCGTCGTCTCAAGCATCTGACGACCACTGCAAAGGCGTCGCACCGATGGGATTTTGTACACGATGAGGTCGCTTTCAACTACCGGATGCCGAATCTGAACGCGGCCTTGGGCTGCGCCCAGCTTGAGCGTCTGCCCGAGATTCTGCGCAGAAAGAAAGGATTGGCGGATGCTTACGCCCATGCGTTTGCGGACGCACGGGATTTCCGATTCGTCGACGAGGTGGGCGGCCGCTCCAGCAACAACTGGCTCAACGCGATTGAGTTGTCGGCTGCGCTGAGTAGTCGGCGTGACGAGTTTCTGGAGGCTGCTCGCGAAGCCGGCTATCAGTGCCGTCCGGTCTGGAGGTTGCTGCACCGATTGAAGCCCTACGCAGCTTGTCCACGAATGGATCTGTCGGTAGCCGAGTCTCTTGAGAAACGCATCATCAATCTGCCGAGCAGTCCGCAACTGTTTCGCGAGGTGGCGTAGAGATGTCTTCGGCGGAGACGATTCTGCTCCTGGGGGCGGGCGGCCACGCACGGGCATGTATTGACGTGATCGAACAAGAGGGCCGTTTCCGGGTTGCTGGCCTCGTTGGTTTACCCGAGGAGGTTGGCAGGGAGGTTCTTGGCTATCCCGTGCTTGGTTCGGATGATGATCTGCCGGCGTTGCTCGGTCAGTATTCAGCGGGCATCGTGGTGATCGGTCAGATCAAGACGCCGGTGCCGAGAATGATGCAATTCGCGCATCTCAGGGCTCGTGGGCTGTGCGTGCCTGTCATGGTCTCGCCGCGTGCATATGTTTCCCGTCACGCGCGCGTGGGAGATGGCTCCTTCGTTTTGCACGGTGCGGTGATTAACGCGTCGGCGTCAGTGGGCGAGAACTGCATTGTGAACAGCCTCTCGCTGATCGAACATGACGTTCTGGTTGATGACCACTGCCACATCGCAACCGGAGCGAGAATAAACAGCGGTGTCCGGATTGGCGAAGGAAGCTTCATTGGCAGCGGTAGCCTGATCAGGCAGGGCGTAGTCATCGGGCGCAATTGCATCATTGGCATGGGACAGGTCGTGTTGAAAGACTGCCCCGACGGCACTCAGTTGCCTCAGAGGAGGATACGTTGAAAACCCTGATCATTGCCGAGGCCGGCGTGAACCATAACGGCGATCTGAACATGGCACGGGCGCTTGTCGATGCAGCCGCCGAGGCGGGTGCAGACTTGGTGAAGTTCCAGACCTTCAGCGCAGATCGTCTTGTGACGACTTCGGCGCGTAAGGCCGACTACCAGATCAAGGCGACGGAGGCCGATGAGTCGCAGTATGAAATGATCCGGCGGCTCGAACTGTCACCGGCAATGCATGCGGATCTGATCGGACACTGCCAGCAGCGAGGGATCGAGTTCTTCTCCACCGCCTTTGATCTTGACAGTCTCGATTACCTGAACAGCCTTGGCATGCCCCGCATCAAGGTGCCGTCCGGGGAAATTACCAATCTGCCCTACCTGCGAAAGGTCGGCGCTTTTGGCAAGCACGTCATTCTGTCGACCGGAATGTCGACGCTGGGAGAGATCGAGGCTGCGGTGGATGTGCTTGAGCGGGCCGGAACATCTCGCGACCGTATTACGGTATTGCATTGCAACACCGAGTATCCGGTGCCGATGGCAGAAGTGAACCTCCGAGCGATGATCTCGATTCGCGAGGCGTTTGGCGTTGAGGTTGGCTTCTCTGACCATACCGAAGGTATCGAGGTCGCGGTCGCTGCCGTTGCGCTCGGTGCGTGCGTCATCGAAAAACACTTCACGCTCGATCGAAGCCTGCCAGGTCCTGATCACCGGGCAAGCATCGAGCCGCAGGAGCTTGCGCACCTGATTCGTTCGATTCGGAACATTGAACTCGCAATGGGCGACGGGGTGAAACGCCCCGGTTTGAGGGAGAGTCAGAATATCCCGGTAGTCCGGAAGTCGCTGGTGGCAGTCAAGCAAATTCACGCGGGCGAGCTATTCTCGGCTGAGAATGTCGGCGTCAAACGGCCCGGCACGGGCCTCAATCCCATGCGATGGGATGAGGTCATCGGTCGCCGCTCCGCACGAGACTTTTCCGTCAATGAGTTGATTGAGCTATGAGGCGGAAGGTTTGCGTCGTCACCGGTACGCGCGCGGAGTATGGACTGCTCCACTGGTTGATGAGGGCCATCAAGGCGGAGCCGTCTCTTCAGTTACAGATCATCGCCACAGGCATGCATTTGTCGCCGGAGTTCGGGCTGACGTTTCGCGAGATTGAGCAGGATGGCTTTGAGATAGATCGAAAAGTCGAGATGCTGACAAGCTCGGACTCCTCCGTCGGCATCGCCAAGTCGATGGGTTTGGGGATGATCGGGTTTGCGGATGCCTTGAGCGAGTTGCGTCCGGATCTGATGGTCGTTCTGGGCGATCGATACGAGATTTTCTCAGCCGTTGCGGCTGCAATGGTTGCACGAATACCCGTGGCGCACCTGCATGGGGGGGAGGCGACGGAGGGCGTTGTTGACGAGGCGATCAGGCACTCGATTACAAAGATGTCTCACTTGCACTTTGTTGCCGCGCAAGAGTACCGGGATCGAGTGATTCAACTCGGCGAGCAGCCGGATTCCGTCCATCTTGTCGGCGGACTGGGCGTGGAGAACATTCGGCGGCTGGAATTGATGTCGCGTGACGAACTGGAGTCGTCGCTGGGTCTGAGATTCGGGCAACGCAACCTGCTTGTCACCTTTCACCCCGTTACCCTGGAGGAGTCGACCGCCGAGGCTCAGATGACGGCACTTCTTCAGGCATTGGAGACGCTCGACGACACCCGGCTCATCTTTACGCTGCCGAATGCCGATTCGGGCGGGAGAGTCTTGATCGAGATGATCAATGACTATGTGGAGCATCACCCCGAGGCGTATGCCTTCACGTCACTCGGTTATCGCAGATATTTGTCATGTCTGGCCTATGTGGATGGTGTCGTCGGTAATTCGTCGAGTGGGCTGACGGAGGTTCCCAGCTTCCGAAAAGCAACGATCAATATCGGTGATCGACAGCGGGGACGCTTGCAATCTGCGAGCGTGATTGATTGTGCCCCTGCGAGGAACGAGATCGAAAAGGCCATCCGCAGGCTCTATTCCGACGAGTTCGCACAGGTCTTGAAGGGGGCCGTCAACCCCTATGGCGATGGCTGGGTAAGCGACAAGGTAGTCGAGGTTCTGAAGTCGGTCCCTCTTGACGGGCTCTTGAAGAAAAAGTTTTTTGATGTGTGCGTGCCATGAGAATCGTATTCATCGGAACCGTTCACTTTTCGCTGCGCGCGCTTGAGCGGCTTTTCGACATTGGCGCAGATGTGGTCGGTGTCTGCACGTCCGTCGACACCGGTGAGAATTCGGATTATGCGGATCTGGGCGAAATCAGCCGTGTCAATCAGGTTCCTTGTCTCCATGTCAGCAATGTGAACTCAGCCGAGACGCTGGAGTGGATTCGCGCGAAGCGGCCGGACGTAATCTTCTGCCTCGGATGGTCCCGGTTGCTGAAACGCGAGTTGCTTGAGTTGGCGCCAATGGGAGTTGTTGGATTTCATCCGGCCTTGCTGCCGGCAAACCGCGGCCGTCACCCGATTATCTGGGCGCTGGTCCTGGGGCTTGAGGAGACTGGATCGTCTTTCTTCTTCATGAATGAAGGCGCTGACAGCGGACCACTGATATCCCGTCGAAGTGTCCCGATTCATTATGAGGATGATGCGGGAAGTCTGTACGAACGGATCACGGCATGCGCATTGAATCAGCTGGATGAATTCGTCCCGTGTCTGGCAGACCCCGACTTCCCCTTGATGTCTCAAGATGATGCTCTGTCGAACACCTGGCGGAAGCGTGGCGCTGCGGACGGCAGGATCGATTGGCGCATGCCTGCCGAGGGCATCTACAATCTGATAAGGGGGCTGACCAGGCCGTATGTCGGCGCCCATTTCGATATTGATGGCCGGCAGGTGAAAGTGTGGAAGTCAGAGGTTGTGCGTGGCATGCCGAAGAATATTGAGCCTGGAAAAATTGTAGTCAATCCAGCGGCGCCGGGCGTGGTCGTTAAATGCGGCGTGGATGCGATTAGAATAATCGAGATGGAGAGCGGTGTGGGCCTTGCCGCGGGGCGCTATCTATGAGAACGCTCGTGGTCGCTCCCCATCCTGACGACGAGATCCTGGGGTGTGGTGGAACCTTGCTGCGGAGAAAGGCCGAGGGCGGCACGCTGGGCTGGCTGATCGTGACGGGAATGACTGCCGAGGCCGGTTGGCCCATCGACCGCATTCAGCAGCGCGACGACGAGATCAAGACCGTCGCTGGGATGATCGGGTTCGACGAGGTGTTCAATCTCGGCCTTCCTCCAGCCGGTCTGGACGCACTCCCGCTCGGCGATCTCGTGTCTTCCCTCTCGGAGGTATTCAAGTCGTTTGCGCCGGAGGAGGTCTTCGTTCCGCATCATGGCGACGTTCATTCGGGTCATCGCGTCACGTTTGATGTCGTGGCGGCGTGCGCGAAATGGTTTCGCTACCCTTCGGTGCGCCGGGTTCTTGCTTATGAAACGGTATCGGAGACTGAGTTCGGGCTGTGCAGAGAAGACGCTTTTCATCCCAATTACTTTGTGGATATTGAGCCCTATCACGAACGCAAGCTGGAGATCATGGGTGTTTACCGCTCGGAGCTTGGCGTATTTCCCTTTCCACGTAGCGTCCGGGCGATGCGGGCCCTGGCGGAATGGCGCGGAGCCTCCGCGGGGTACGTGGCTGCTGAGGCCTTTCAACTCCTGAGAGAGCGCCAGTGATGAGAGTCATCAGAGAATCTGAAGGCTGACAACCATGACCAGATCAAATCCTTCTGAACAACAATGGCGCAAGGCCTTGCTGGCAAGCGATGCGAGCTTGCAGCAGGCGATCAGTTGCCTGAATGAGTCGACGTCGCAGATCGTACTGGTCGTGTCGGCCGACGAGCGGCTGATTGGCACCCTCACCGATGGTGACATCCGTCGCGGACTGCTTCGCGGTTTGGGCTTGGACAGCCCGGTCGACTCGCTCATCAATCATGACCCGCTGGTCGTACCGCCGCAATTGGGGCGTGACGCCGTGCTGCAACTGATGCGGGCAAATCGCGTTCATCAGTTGCCGGTGGTCGATACTGACCGGCATGTCGTGGGCTTGCACCTGCTTGATGAGTTGATGGCTCCAAGAAGGCGGCGCAACCTGATGGTCATCATGGCGGGAGGGCAGGGCACTCGGCTGCGTCCGCACACCGAGAATTGCCCGAAACCGCTCTTGCCCGTGGGCGGCAAGCCGATGCTTGAGCACATCATAGAGCGGGCCAAGAGCGACGGGTTCGGCCATTTTGTGCTGTCAATTCACTACCTTGGCCACATGATCGAAGAGTACTTCGGGGATGGGAGTCGCTGGGGTGTCAGTATCGAGTATCTCCGGGAGGACTCGCCTCTGGGAACGGCTGGTGCGATCAGTTTGCTGAAGCCCCGTCCTGAGTTGCCGTTCGTTGTATCCAATGGCGATGTTCTGACCGACATCCACTATGGTGAATTGCTCGATTTCCATTGCCGCCACGCAGCAAGTGCGACGATGGCTGTTCGGCTTCATGAATGGCAGCATCCGTTCGGCGTCGTGCGCACGGAAGGGGTGGATATCGTCGGTTTCGAAGAGAAGCCTATTTCCCGAAGTCATATCAATGCTGGTGTCTATGTCCTTGAGCCTGCAGCGCTTGGGTTGCTGAAGCGGGCGGAGCACTGTGACATGCCAACGCTTTTTGCTCGACTCAAGGAAGAGGCTGCGCGAACGATCGTTTATCCGATGCATGAACCCTGGCTTGACGTTGGGCGCGACGATGACCTGAAGCGCGCTCGCGCCGCGCATCCAAGAGCGGAGGGTAAGTGAGAGCGCTCGTCATCGGCTATGGCTCTATCGGGCAGCGACATACCAGGCTGCTCCGCGGGCTCAGCTGCGACGTAGCGGTACTCAGTCGGCGGGAGCTGGATTTTCCGTCCTGCTATACAGACCTGCTGCGGGCGTTGGCCGAGCATCGCCCCGAGTATGTTGTGGTGGCGAATCCGACGAGTCTGCATCACGAAACCATCGAGGCATTGGCCGCTGCGGGATTCGCGGGAAAGGTGCTGGTCGAGAAACCCCTGTTCGATCACTGTCGTGCATTGATCGACGCCCCTTTCAGTCATCTCGCCGTCGCCTACAATTTAAGATTCCATCCGGTCATTCAGCGTCTTCGCGAATTGGTCCTCGGGGAAACAGTCATCTCCGTGCAGGCCTACATGGGGCAGTACCTGCCGGATTGGCGGCCAGCATCCGACTATCGGCAGTCATATTCGGCGAGTGCCGCGCAGGGTGGCGGCGCACTTCGAGACCTGAGTCATGAACTTGACTATCTGGCCTGGATCTTTGGAGACTGGCAGTCAGTGACGGCGCTGGGCGGTCATCTTAGCGCCCTTGAGATTGACAGTGATGACCTGTTTGTACTGTTGATGCAGATGAGCAGGTGTCCGGTCGTTTCCGTTCAGGTGAGTTATCTCGATAGAACCGCACGCCGATGTATCGTCGTCAATACGGAGCGTCTGACAATAGAGGCTGACTTGATCGCAGGAACGATTTCCTGCGGCAATGAGCTCGAAACCCTGTCGGTAGGGCGCGACTTCACCTACGAGGCGATGCATCGAGCCATGCTTGGCGATGAGCGCGCAACACTATGCTCGCTCGACGAAGGTCTGGCGACGCTGCAACTGATTGATGCTGCCGAGCAGGCCAACAGAAACAGGGAGTGGGTCATTCGATGAAGCGACTGTGTACGATTTGTGCCCGGGGAGGCTCAAAGGGCGTCAAGGGGAAGAACCTCAAGGTTCTTCTTGGAAAACCTCTTATTGCCCATAGCATTGATCAGGCACGAGCGTCGGGTCTGTTTGATCTGATTGCGGTAAGCAGCGATTCGGACGAGATTCTCGCAGTTGCTCAGGATTGTGGCGCAGACCTTCTTGTCAAGCGCCCGGACGAACTCGCGACAGACCAGGCCGCGAAGTTGCCGGTCATCCGTCATTGCGTCGCTGAGGTTGAGCGGCTTACCGGCGACTCGTTCGAAACCCTGGTCGATCTGGACGCAACCTCACCATTGCGAACACCTGAGGATATTCGTGATGCGGTCGAATTGCTTGAGCGAAGTGGTGCGGGAAATGTCATCACAGCAATGCCAGCGCGCCGATCCCCATACTTCAACCTCGTCGAACTCGATCAGGACGGAATTGTTCATCTGTCAAAGTCACCCCGTAACGCAATCGTCAGACGTCAGGATGCGCCCAAGTGTTATGACATGAACGCCTCGATCTACGTTTGGCGGAGGGCGGCGTTGTTCGGCAATGAGTCCCTGTTCAATCCAGATACCCGACTGCATGTAATGCCTGAAGAGAGGTCGATCGATATCGATTCGGAACTTGATTTTCGTTTCGTCGAGTTCCTGATGGCATCTGGAGTGAATGTAGTCGAGCGTTGAAAAAATGACGATTCAGTGGAGCGCAATGAGCAATAGCTGACCCGTCCCCAGGTTAATAGTATCTCAAGCATCTTGACATCAAGTCAGTGCCGGTCATCGATTCAATCTGCATCGGCTTTGGGCGCAGGCTGCCCGGAATATGTGTAAGGAGGTTGTCAATGCCTGCAGAAATATACAATGTGTTCTATGCAACTGATGAACTGAATGAGTTGCTTTGCAAACAAATTCGGAATAACTTCTTTTTAAGTGAAAAAGATATAGTTGATGTTTCGTATGCTGTCAACTTAGCCTTGTTGCGGACGAATAAGTGCTTTGTGGAGAATAATAACAAATATTATTGGAGCGATTCTGGTGAGGTTGTATTTAATCCGTTTCATTCAGGACAGTACTCAATATTTCTGTACTTTGCATCGCAAGAGGCGGTGAAGTGCAATAATAGGTCTCTTGCGGATAGAATATATTATCTCAATAAGATGTTAAATGGGTGTGATATTTACTATGAGGTAATGTTGCCGGATGTTTTTTTTCTTGAGCATCCTGTTGCATCCGTTATGGGTAGAGCATCCTATGGAAACTACTTTGTTTTCCAGCAAGGCTGTACCGTCGGTGGTAATCATGGTTATTACCCGAGATTTGGTGAGTTTGTTTGGCTGTTTGCGAATGCGACTGTAATCGGTAATACGAGTATAGGTAGCAACGTATTTGTTTCTGCTGGAACCTTGGTCAAGGATGAAGTTGTTCCGGACAATACGATTGTATTTGGACAGTCGCCAAATCTTATTTTAAAGACGAAGCCTTCTGAGTATTTCTATAAATCAAGTCCTTTTAAAGCCCATAATGAAATTCTTGCTCGGCAATCCTGACCCAGGGTGGTTGCACTCGAAAACCATAACAGATGAATTCTGGGTATTCTGATTAAAATTTATTATGAACAAGTTCGTAATACGAGCTTCAACCTGCACGGTGAGCCCATCGTCGTCACCATTGACGATGCGGATCGCACGTTCGAGCGCTCGGAGATTGATCATCTTCTCATCGGTGACCTCATTCTCCTTTCCAAACGTAAAGGTTGAGTCATGACCGGAGAAGAAGTGCTCGGCGAGCGGCATGAAAGCAAAGTCGTAGTCGTAACGGGCGGTGCGGGGGTAATAGGGTCGAGATTCGTGCGCGCGATTGCCGATAGCGGGGACACTCCCGTTGTCGCCGATATCGATATGATGGCCGCCACGCAGCTAGTGGACTCATTGGCGCCGGAACAAGCTGCACGCGCTTGCGCGGCGCATCTCGATATCACGAGCAAGGATTCGATTACCGCTCTGATTTCGGAGGTGACTGATCGCTATGGCCGTGTCGATGCAGTCGTCAACAATGCGTATCCAAGGAACCGGAACTACGGGCGCAAACTCGAGGACGTGACCTATACTGATTTCTGTGAGAACGTCGACTCACATCTTGGGGGCTACTTTCTTGTTGCCCAGCAATTCTGTCTGGCATTCCGGGCGCAAGGTGGTGGGAATGTGGTCAATATGTCTTCGATCTATGGGGTGATGGCGCCACGGTTCGAGGTCTATGCCGGGACTGAGATGACCATGCCCGTAGAGTATGCAGCGATCAAGTCTGGTGTGATTCATTTAACCCGCTATTTTGCTCAATATTTCAAGGGGTCGGGAATTCGAGTAAATTGCCTGAGTCCCGGGGGTATTCTCGCGGGGCAGCCTTCAGGCTTTCTTGATGCTTACAAAGAGCGATGTGCGTCGAGAGGAATGCTCGATCCGGGTGACGTCGTCGGCGCGTTACTCTTTCTTTTGTCTGATGCATCACGCTACATCACCGGACAGAATCTCGTAGTTGACGACGGTTTTTCACTTTGAGCGTGGTTGAGCGGGGGGCGACCGTCCTGTCGGTCAAGCACCGGCTTCTGTTCTCGGTCGGCGCCAATATGGCGCGCGCTGCAATAAGTCTAATCGCGGGGTTGCTGGTTGCGCGCGGGCTTGGGCCATCGGACTACGGTAATCTTGCGTATCTCCTCGGGAGTTTCTGGGCTATTCGCGCCTTGCTCGACATGGGGTCGGGCAGCGCTTTTTATACCTTTATCGCGCAGCGCCATCGGGGGCGTCTCTACTACCTCGTGTACTTTGGGTGGCTGGGATTTCAGTTCGTTTTTTCAACTGCGCTCGTTATCCAATTGCTCCCGCAGTCGCTCGTCGACCGGTTCTGGCTTGGGCAGTCACGTGACCTTGTCGTGCTCGCCCTGTTGGCCACTTTTCTTCAGAATCAGGTCTGGCAAACGGTTGTGCAGATTCACGAAGCGGCCCGAATGACTGTCCGGATTCAGGTGTCGGGGCTCTTGATCATTTCAACGCATGTCATTTTGGTTTCGGCCATGCTGCTGGGCGACTGGTTGTCAGTCCGCTCGGTCTTGTCGGCCATCATCGTTGAGTATCTGGTTGCTGCCGCGTGGCTTTCCGGCGCACTACGAAGGGGAGTGGTGCGCAATGCTGACGACGGTGGCGCTGCGTCAGTGGGTGGAGTCGTTTCGGAGTATCTCGCGTACTGCAGGCCGATGATGATCATCGCAGTGTTTACGTTCTGTTATGAGATCACAGACCGATGGTTATTGCAGCGTTTCGGCGGATCCAGTCAGCAGGGTTTCTATCAGGTGGCAGCTCAGCTTTCCACCATAAGCCTGCTGGCGACCAGCTCGGTACTCAATATTCTTTGGAAGGAGGTTGCCGAGGCGTGCGCGCGCGGAGACAACGCGCGCGTGATCGTTCTGCATCAGAAGGCGACGCGATTTCTGATGCTATTGGCGTCAGGCGTATCCTGCTTCCTTGCCCCTTGGGCTGAAAACCTTGTCGTTGCCCTGCTTGGTGACGCCTATCATGCTGGATGGCCGGTGTTGTTTCTGATGCTCTTCTACCCGGTTCATCAGACAATGGGACAGATAAACGGGACATTGTTCATGGCAACCGGAAGGACCCATAGTTACATGAAGGTGACTGTTTCCGGTTTAGTTGTGAGCGTTCCAGTTTCGTACCTGCTGATTGGGCCGACCGATGGGGTGTGGGTTTCGGGTATGGGACTAGGAGCTTTGGGGCTTGCGCTCAAAATGGTCTGTCTGAATATTCTGTTCGTCAATATTCAGTCGTGGATGATTTGCCGGCAGTATCTGGCGGCTTTCCGTTGGTACTATCAGTTGCTGCCCATCGTGCCCCTTCTGAGTGTGGGTTACGGCTCGATGTTCACCGTTCGGGTTCTTGCTCCTGGTCTGGCTGCTGGTACGGACAAGTCGGAGTTGTTTTTCGGAATGCTGGGAAGCGGATTCTTGTACGCTTTCATATTTGTTACGTTATTGATTTACGCGCCCTCCGTCGTTGGCTTGCGCAAGGATGAGATGGCGCCGGTCATAGAGAAAGTGAAGCATGGTGTGCGTGATATCTTGAGAAAATTGAAATGAACGACAACTGGATTGTTAAGCAAACTCTGTCTGGTGTATCGCAATTTGATCAGTCAATGGTTAATTCGTACCCTGACTCGAACGAATATTTGCAGAATGCCAGGGCGTATCTGAGTACAGTCGGTGAGGTCTGCAACTATGTCGACGCGTCCAAAATGCTAGATTGGGCGGGCCTGCTGCCGCAGGGGGCCGAAGTGCTCGATCTTGGCTGCGGTGGTGGGTGGTTGACCGCCATGCTGTCGCGCGTTGACTCAGTGAAGACCGTCTATGCCCTCGATTCGAGTCAGCATTTCCTCCATAAATTGCTGCCTGAAGTCATGACTTTAATGGAGGGTAATGCTGAGAAGGTCGTTACGCTTGAGGCCTTGTTTCAACCGCTTCTCTTTGAGGAGTCGTATCTCGATGCAGTTGTGGCGTCTTCTGCGCTGCATCACGCTGATAACCTTGAGTCCGTGCTCAAGGAGATTCGCCGCGCATTGAAGCCGGGCGGCCTGCTTGTCATCCTTAACGAAACGCCACGTACGGGAGTGAGATTTCTCGTATCTGTGTTTGTGGCAAGTCTTCGAATCCTTCGTAACCTGGCTACTCGACGCTATATGCCGGTTTCTCCCTCGATTTCATCTTCGGGCTATCTTTACGACCCAGATCTCGGTGACCGGGATTATCCGAGTTGGTATTGGCTTGAGGCTTTGACGCGTGCAGGGTTTGCAGTTGAGGCCGTGATGAACACGGATATGCCGACCGTGAAGGGGAGCAAGGGGCGACCGTTGATTCATTTTGTGTGCAGGGCTGTCTGAGGTGTCGTGCTTGGACCGGAGGCAGGAGTTCGAATTGGGCTGTGATGGAAACGTAATTGTTCCTGGATCATCATTCCGGAACGTGTTCATCGTCGACTCCAGGGCCGGCTGGTCGTCGGTAGTGCCCAACTTCGAGCCAGCGCTGGACTTGATCCTGACCTATGACTTTGGCCTGCTGCGGGATGTTCTGGGGCTTGGTGGTGTCGCGTACTACGTGGATCACCTGTGCTCCCAGTCTGTCATGCAGGAAAACAATTTCCTCATGTACAGGTTTTTCCATGACTGGCACCTGGATGAGGAGGGTAATGACATATTCCGGCACAATGGGGTTGATTTCGGGTTCAGTTTTCGAATTCTGATCTGGAATGACTTTACGTTCTACGTGCGCAGTCGCCTGTGTCTTGAGCAGTTGAGAGGCTTTTCCTATCAGAAGCTTTTTGTATGTTCGAATAACGACGTTATTGAGTCTGTCTTGCAGGACATGGCGCTGACTTGGTCGCGTCTTGCAACTGGTGGGCGGTCGTCGCTGGATGGGTATTTCTTTCCAATTCACCGATGGATGAACGAGCGTGTGCATGTCAGGCGTATCCGGCACCGCGTCCGGGACGCCGTGATTACCGTGCAGGGCATTTTGATGAGTGCATGGGATTGCGTCGAGGGACGTTTCAGACAGAGGGTCAGGGTATTCGTTCAGGAGTACCATCCGACGCGCAAGTTGATGCAATGCCTAAGGAAGACGCCGGGCGTGCAGGTCCTCCAGGGGCATTTTTCGGCCGCGAGAGGGGCGATGATGTTTCTGCGTGAGCGGCCGATCCCAGTGTTCGGGAACGTGGGGCGGTATCGTGGGGCAGCTTCGGCGCTGATGTGCTTCTACCGTGCGAAACGTGCGGCCCGTCTTGTGCTCACGAATGGTGTGGACGTGACTGATGCGGTCAGCCGCGCGATTGAAAGGCGGATTTCATCGACTTTGCCCGAAACTTTGCGCGCCCTTGACTGCGTGATTCGCTATCTCGATCGCCACCCCATCCGACTTGTGGTATTGATTGCAAACATGGGGCAGGTTGCGATGCTGGTTGACTGCGTAGCCAAGGCTCGAGGAGTCCCCAGTTATCTGATCATCAACGGGCTTCTGTGCAGCGCGTTTCTCGATGAAGGAAAGTATGCGGATGTGATCAATTCGTATTCTGAGAGTATTCGGGATCACTATTTCCGTGGAATGAAGAACGTGGTTTGTCTGGGTGATCCCCGAATGGACGATTACGCCATGGTGCCGCGGCGGAGTATCAACCGCGAGAATCCTGTCATCACGATTGGCGCATCGGGCTTCAGTAATACAGATCTTAATTCATACCTCGCGGTAGAGTTCGAGTTCCTCAACGACGTGCTTGAAGCGATCTGCAGGCTCAGGTCACGGGGAGCGGGTGTCCGTGTGGTGCTGAAGGTGCGCGCCAATGGGTACAAGGAACTGTATCGCCGGTTCTGCGATGAGTATTTCGAAGGGTTGGTCGATAGCATCCTTGATCAGGTCCCGATGCGGGCTGTGTTGGATGAGACCGATTTCTATGTTTCGATCTACTCGCAGACCTTGTTCGAGGCGTCCTGTCTGGGTATCCCCTGCGTCTACCACAAGAACGACAGGCAGATTCTCGACGCGCCGTTCGATGGCAGATCCGAGTTGGTCACGACCCATTCTGCAGACGAACTTGAGGTGGCGATTTCGGACTTCATGCGAGGCGATGACCGGTATGACGCGTTTCTTGATAGAGGAACGATGGAAAGGTACGTCGGACCGCTGGATGGTGAGAACCTGAAGCGCAATCTGAAGTTTATCGAAGGGCTGTTGAGCGGAGATCGTAAGGAGCAATCCGCATGAGTCGCATCTCGACGTCGCTTCGGCTCGCCCTGTACGAATTTCGGCTTCGCCGCAGATTTTTCGCAGTGTCACCTGTGGCGGTGCGACGGTCGATGGGGAAAGTAGCCTGGGTGATTACGCGGTCCTTTTCCGGAACGCGAGATTGATTTGTTCCACGCTTGGCTCCTACAGTTATGTGCAGGAGAACACCCTGCTGCTTGGGGCTGAAGTGGGGCCTTTCTGTTCGATTGCTGCGAATGTGACGATTGGGCTTGTTGATCATCCAACGTCGCTCGTGAGTACAAGTCCCGTGTTCTATGACCGGTCGCAGCCGCTCCCCAGATTTTTCGCGAGCCAGAATGCAGCTCAGGGGTCGATCCCGCGGACGGTCGTGGGCGCGGATGTCTGGATAGGAGAGCGGGCGATGATTCGGGCGGGGGTCAGTATTGGCGTGGGCGCGGTAATCGGTGCAGGGGCGATGGTGACCCGGGATGTGCCTCCCTATACAATCGCGGCCGGTGTTCCCTGCCGCCGGTTGCGGCAACGTTTTGACGCAACGCTGTGCGCGGTGCTGGCAGACTCTGAGTGGTGGACATTGAGCGAACAGAGGCTCTCAGAGCTTGCACCGTATTTTGCGAGTCCTGAGGTGTTCTTGACGATGCTTCGGAAGCAAGAGTGATGATTGGTCTTGTGCAGCGAATCCTGGCGAAACTGCGTAGTCTCTGGTTCGCATGTGTTCATGCTCCCCGCTTCGGCCGTTGTGGAAGGAATGTGTTGTTGTACGCGCCATTTCGTGTCGATGGGGGAGAACACATTGGCCTTGGTGATCGCACGGTCATGCAGCGTGGCGCCTGGTTGTACTGTGAGCCTTCAGAGGGTCAGTCGGGGCGTCTGCACGTTGGCTCCGGGTGCGTCTTCGGTTACAACAACCACATTACTGCCGTGCGTGACGTCGTCATCGAGGACCATGTGCTTACGGCGAACAACGTTTACATCTCCGATAACCTTCATTCCTATGAGGACGTTGGCGTACCGATCATGCATCAACCCGTTCGGTTCAAGAACGCCGTGGTGATCGGAGAAGGAAGCTGGATCGGCGAGAATGTGTGCATCATTGGTGCGAGCGTCGGCAAGAACTGCGTTGTCGGCGCGAATTCGGTAGTGACGCATGACATTCCGGACTTTTCTGTAGCGGTCGGAAGCCCTGCGGTGGTCATTCGGTACTACGATCGATCTGCGGGACGTTGGGAGAGCAAGGGTGTTTTGAGACAGGGCAAGGGATGAGCGGAAGAACGATACTTGTAACGGGCGGGGCCGGGTTTATCGGATCGGCACTCGTACTCGCGCTGAGCGAGCGTGGGCACGAGGTGACGGTTCTCGACAATCTCGCACCTCAGATCCACGGCGCGGATCCCGAGCAGTCACCGCTTTTCAAGCGACTTGAAGGCAAGGCTCGCTTTGTTCGTGGTGATGTAACTGTCCGGGCTGACTTGATGAAAGTTCTCCCGGGCGTGGATACGGTTGTACACTTGGCAGCTGAGACTGGCACAGGGCAGTCCATGTATGCAATCCAGCATTATTCCGAAGTGAATGTTGGGGGTACGGCACTGCTGCTGGACGTGATTGCGAATGATGGCTTCCCGGTAAAGCGACTGGTTGTGGCCTCTTCACGGGCAGTCTACGGTGAAGGTTGTTATCGCTGCCCGGTGCATGGCACCCTCCATCCCGAGGCTCGAAGCGCCGAGGAGATGGTCAAGGGGCAGTTCGAGCATCTCTGTCCCGTTTGTTCCTTGCCGTTGGAGGTGGTGCCGACAGATGAAGGGGCTGCTTTGCATCCCTCTTCCGTCTATGGGGTAACGAAGCTTACACAGGAACAGTTGGTGCTGACGGTGGGGAGGGCTCTGGGGATTTCGGCCCTCGCGTTTCGCTATCAGAATGTTTATGGACCTGGGCAGTCGCTGTCGAATCCCTATACGGGCATCCTCTCGATCTTCTCCACCCGCATTCGGAACGGTAGCCCGATCAATATTTTCGAAGATGGTCGCGAGAGCCGCGATTTTGTCTTCATCGGCGATGTGGTTGATGCGACCGTCAAGGGGATCGAGCACCCGGAGCCTCTGGTCGACGTCTTCAACGTCGGCTCTGGTGCAGCTACGGATGTGATGACGATTGCGCAAACCCTGCTCCGGCATCTGGGTGGGTGTTCTTCAATCAGCGTGTCCGGCCAGTTCAGGATTGGCGACATTCGGCACAACGTTGCGAATCTTGAGAAAGTGAAACGTACCCTGGGATTTGAGCCAAAAGTTGGCATCGACGACGGCTTGAGTGCATTTGTTAACTGGGTGAAGGGCGAACAGATCAGTGGTGACCGCTATGAGGAGAGCCTGAACGAACTGCGTGCAAAAGGCCTGTTCAAATGAAGCAGGAATCGGGCGTCGGGGTGGTTAGTGTCGTCGTTGCCAGTTATAACCATGCGGGATTCCTCCCCCGCAGAATGGATAGTCTTCTCGGGCAGACCTACCCGAACACAGAGATTCTGGTGATCGACGACTGTTCTCCGGACAATAGCGTCGACGTTCTCCGCTCGTATGAAGGGCAACCGAGCGTCCGCCTTCTCGTTCGCGATAAAAATGGCGGGTGGGTGGCGGTAAGTAACCAAGGCGTCGAGTTGACGACGGGCGAGTTTGTGCTGTTCGCAAACTGCGACGATGATTGTGATGCGCGCATGATTGAGCGCCTTGTCGATGCGATGAGGCAGCATCCATCTGCTGGCATTGCATTTTGTCGCAGCCTGATGGTTGATGAGGACGGAACTGTGCTGGGTGACGACTTTTCGATTCGTGAAGATGCGTTCAGGGCCCGGTGTTCCGGCGACGTGTTGCTCCCCGGTTCCGAGGCGTCTCGCTTTCTGATGCACTCATGCGTTATTCCAAACCTTAGCGCAGCGCTTATTCGAAGAGATTGCTTTGACACCGTTGGCTATTTGTCTTCGGAGTACAAGGTTTGTTGCGACTGGGATCTCTTCTTCAGGATTGCCGCTCGCTACGATGTTGCATACGTTGCAGAGCCCCTGAACTATTTTCGTCAGCATCGCAGCACAATTCGAAGCGTCACTAAGGACAGGGTCGTCTTCGAAGAGTATTTCAGGTTGTTGCTGGGGCAGGTACGGACGCTTGAGCTGACTTCCTTTGAGAGAATGCGGTATCGAACCCATGTGATGTACCTGTGGGCTGTGCACGTGCTTTCTCCCTCAGCGAACGGCGTGTCCAATATCCCATACCACCTGAAGCGGATCGTCCAACTGGATCCTCTGGCACTGGTTTTTGCGATCCCTGGAGGTGTCCTCAGGCTCGCTGAGTTGATGTTCAAGGCCCCCCGAAAACTGATTGGCTTACTTGGGACACGATAAAGACGATGACTAAAAAGATATTGGTGACTGGCGGGGCCGGCTTTCTCGGCTCTCACTTGTGTGAACGCCTTCTCGAAGCGGGGCACGATGTACTCTGCGTGGATAATTTCTTCACCGGTAGCAAGGATAATATTGCCCATCTGATGGGCAATCCCTACTTCGAGGTCATGCGGCATGACGTGACTTTTCCGCTCTACGTCGAAGTAGACCAGATCTACAATCTGGCTTGCCCAGCGTCTCCCGTTCACTATCAGCACGATCCGGTTCAGACGACGAAGACGAGTGTTCATGGTGCGATCAACATGCTTGGACTGGCAAAGCGAGTAAAGGCGCGAATCCTGCAGGCGTCGACAAGCGAGGTTTACGGAGACCCCGAGGTGCACCCGCAGGTCGAGTCGTACTGGGGCAAGGTCAATCCTATTGGTATCCGGAGTTGTTACGACGAAGGAAAGCGTTGCGCTGAAACGCTCTTTTTCGATTACTGGCGCCAGCATCAACTGCAGATCAAGGTCGTACGGATTTTCAATACCTATGGTCCGCGCATGCACCCCAACGACGGTAGAGTGGTCAGTAATTTCATCGTTCAGGCGCTGAAGGGTGAGGACATCACGATCTACGGGGATGGCCAGCAGACCAGAAGCTTCTGTTATGTCGACGACCTGGTAGAAGTCATGATTCGCATGATGGACTCGGCTCAGGATTTTGTCGGGCCAGTGAATATTGGGAATCCCTGTGAGTTCACGATGCTGGAGCTGGCGGAGCAGGTTGTTCGGCTAACGGGCTCGAAGAGCCGGCTGATCTTCAAACCGCTGCCAGCCGATGATCCAAAGCAACGGCAACCGGATATTTCCTTGGCGAAGCAGGTGCTTGACTGGGAGCCGAAAGTCGATCTGGCAGATGGGCTGAAGGAAACGATCGCCTATTTTTCGACGCGTCTGAAGGTCGCCTGAGTGGTGAGTAAGGTATGCGCCAATCCGCGGGTGACCGTCGTCATTCCCACATACAACCGCGCGGATGACCTCAGGCGGTGCCTCGACTCGCTGGCGCTGCAGACTCTGGACAACTTCGAGGTACTGGTCTGTGATGACGGGTCAACGGATCATAGTGCAAGCGTTGCGGACGAGTTTTCGGGGCGACTGAGTCTCCGCTTCGATACCGCGGACAACTTTGGCGGGCCGGCGCGGCCGCGCAATCGTGGTGTTTCCGGTGCCAGGGCTCCATATATTGCCTTTCTTGACTCTGACGACTGGTGGACGCCTGCCAAGCTGGAGAAGAGTGTGGCCGCGCTCGACGCAGGTGCAGATCTCGTTTACCACGATCTGTTTATCGTTCGCGATACCGCTCAAACGGTTTTCAGCGAACGGATCGTATCGACGCAGCCCAAGCACCCCATGTTCAAGGCCTTGCTCTGCACCGGCATGTCTGTGCCCAATTCCAGTGTTGTCGTGCGCAGAGCGCTTATCGAACAGTTGGGCGGAATCACGGAAAACCGGGAACTCATTTCCGTGGAAGATTACGATACGTGGGTTCGGATTTCGAGACTGACTGAGCGCTTTGTCCGACTGCCCGAATGCCTCGGTTATTACTGGCTTGGTGGTGGGAACATATCGGCTGCTTCACCAAAGCAGATATCGCGCATTCGCACCTTGTATGCGCAGTATATTGATGAATTGCCGTTGGCTGACCGGCGTCGCGCAGAGGGATTTCTGGCCTACCGGAGCGGGCGGATTGCTCAGATGGTTGGTGATGTCACGGGAGCACGTCGCAGTCTCCTGCGCGCACTTGTCCAACCACTCGACCTGAGCTATCGACTCAAGGCCGCCTATTTTCTGGCGCGCAGCATCTTGCCATGAGTGCAGTTCCACACCGAGTCAGCGTAGTCATCCCCTGTTACCGGGATGCTGCAACCTTGGGCCTCGCGATTGCTTCGCTTCATGGGCAGACACGCCAGGTCGAAGAGATCATCGTGGTCAATGACTGCTCGCCCGAGACAGACCGTATTGAAGCCGTTCTGCAACGCTATCCTCAGGTTATTTACATCAGGAATGAGCGCAATCTGGGTCTGGCCGCGTCGCGAAATGTTGGCCTGAACGCTGCCACGGGAGATGTGATTTCGTTTCTTGACGCCGATGACGAACTGCATCCGCAGAAAATCGAGTTTCAGCTTCGGGTTTTTCGACCGGAAATTGCCGTGACATGTCAGGTCAGGCGCATAGGTGACAGCTGTGAGCTTGCCGAGACCGCGCACTGTGAAAACGAATTCAAGGTGCGTGAGGTAGCGGAAAGCGGCTCAATAGTCATGCGCAACAGTCTCACTGGCGCAGCGCTCATGATCTCCAGAGAGCTGTTGGCAGGGGTTGGCGGCTATGACGAAAGTCTGCGTTCTTGCGAAGACTTTGATCTGTGGCTTCGACTCCTTGATGGAGGGGTTTCTGTTGTCGATATCCAGTTACCACTATATCTCTACCGTTACAACGAATCCGGTTTGTCGCGCAACAACCTCAATGTGTCGCGCTGGGAGCTCCAGGTGCTCAGAAAGTACTTCGAGCGGCATGGGCAGCCTTTTCTTGGTACGCGTGCGGATGCACATATTTGGGCATTCTGGCTGCTCAAGCATCTCTTACGATTTGAGCGTTGCAGGGAAAGCGCCTTAAGGATGGAGGTGAGGAGCAATATCCGGTTGCTGTCGAAATACCCCTTTCTCGCGGCGCTGCTTGCATGCACTGAGCGCTTTCGCCTGCTACGGCCTGTTGTCGCAGTTGCTGATTTGCGCAGAGTGCTCTCGCGCGGATTTGCCTTCAATCGCCACCCGGTTTGAGATCATGAGCTCTAGATCGGATATGAAGTCTGAACTCGTTGAGTCACGCCTTCGCCGCGGATTGTCATCAACGCGAATCCTCTTTGGGCTTCCGCATGAGCGCTGCTGATAACCGAAAGAAAGTGGCGCTGGTCGCGGCGTCGGATATGACTGTGATCGCTTTTCTCCGTGCGCACATCGTGGCGCTTGCCGCAGACCACGACGTGACCGTGATTACCAATACGGTTGATCCTGAACGTATTTCTGCGGATGTTCGCGGCGTGCGGGTGATCTCAATCCCGTTTGCACGCCCAATCGCGCCGATGTTGGATCTTCACTGCCTGGCCCGCCTGACGCGCGTTTTCCATCGTGAGCGATTTGATCTTGTCTTTTCCGTGACCCCCAAAGGGGGGCTAATGGCGATGGTGTCGGGTTGCCTCGCGCGCGTGCCGTCTCGGATACATATGTTCACCGGACAGGTATGGGCCACCCGGACCGGACTTGGGCGCATATTGCTGAAATTGGCGGACCGGCTTATTGCAAGGTGTGCAACAAATGTTCTCGCTGACAGTGCGTCACAGCGACAATTTCTGATTGATCAGGGCATTACAAACGATAGGCACTCGGCGGTTTTGGCGAGTGGGTCGATCTCGGGAGTTGATGCCGTCCGTTTCAGGCCTTCGGTGGAAGCAAGGCAGGCGGTGCGCCGCTCTTTGGGCGTTGCAGAGGATGCGGTGGTTCTGCTGTTTGTTGGCCGCTTGAACCGCGACAAGGGCGTGCTTGATCTGGCCGCTGCGTTTTCTGCGCTGTCTGCGTCAATACCGGATTGTGTGTTGCTTATCGTGGGGCCCGACGAGGCCGGATTGCGGCACGAGGTCGAAGTGCTTGTTGGCGCCGCGGCTAAGCTCCATTTTGTGGATTTTACCGACCATCCCGAGCACTTCATGGCGGCTGCAGATGTGTTTTGCCTGCCCAGCTATCGCGAGGGGTTTGGCACCGTCATCATTGAAGCTGGCGCCTGTGGTCTGCCGGTTGTGGCGTCCCGGATCTACGGATTGACGGACGCCGTCGTGGAGGGAGAGACCGGCTTGATGCATGAGGCAGGAGATGTAGGCGGGCTGGTTGATGTGCTTGCACAATTGGTTCGTGACGCAGACCTTCGAGCACGTATGGGCAGGGCAGGGAAGGGTCGTGCGACAAACGAGTTCTCGGCAATGGTTGTAACGGGGGCGCTAACAGCTTTTATTGGAAGCCTGTTGCGCTCGGGTGCGGAGGGTCAGCATGAAACGCGCGTTTGATCTGACCATGGCCCTTCTCGCTATCATGCTGCTTTGGCCAGTGATGCTGCTGCTTGCGCTGATTATCTGGCGCTGTCTCGGAGCGCCGGTTCTTTTTCGACAGCTCAGACCAGGTTTGCATGGGCGGCCTTTCACTTTGTACAAGTTCCGGTCGATGTCGGATAAACGTGATGCCTCCGGCCGTTTGCTGCCCGACGAGGCGCGGCTGGGGGCCGTTGGACGGACGATTCGCAAGCTCAGCCTGGATGAGCTTCCTCAGTTGTTCAATGTCCTGAAGGGCGACATGAGTCTGGTCGGACCGCGCCCGCTATTGATGGAGTACATGGCACTTTATTCCCCGGAGCAGGGGAGGCGGCATGACGTTCGGCCCGGGATTACCGGTTGGGCCCAGGTTAACGGGCGAAATGCGCTATCGTGGGACGAGCGCTTTCGCCTCGATGTCTGGTACGTGGATCACCGTTCATTTGCGCTTGACTTGAGAATTCTGTTGATGACGATTGGGAAGGTGCTTGGCCGTCATGGCGTCAGCGAACCCGGGCGGGAAACAATGACTCCGTTTACCGGTAGCCAGCAGAAGGGGCGCAACGGTGAGTAGGAGGCTTGTCATTTTCGGGGCAGGAGGTCACGCAAAAGTCGTGGTGGACGCGATCGTGCAGCAGGGCGATTCCGTCGCGGGTGTTTTTGATGGTGATGCTGGGCGCCACGGTCAGGAATGGTTTGGATATACCGTACTCGGCGGTCTGGATGCGATGATTGATTTTGCTGCAAGTGAAGGCGTTGATGCGGTTGTCGTCGCGATTGGCGACAATCGAATCCGGTCAATGATGGGCGCTCGTATTGCCGAACGTGGTCTCCGCTTCGATTCTGTCGTGCACCCACGCGCCGTCGTATCTCCTTCGGCCCGGATCGGTGCAGGCTGCGTGGTGATGGCGGGGGCTGTTATCAACGCTGATGCGGTGATCGGAGAGCACGCGATCATCAATACCTGCGCCTCGGTTGACCATGACTGCTGGGTCGCAGAGGGTGCCCATATCGGACCAGGAGCAAGGCTATGCGGCGGCGTCAAGGTCGGACGGCGAGTGTTGTTCGGTGCTGGCGCGGTCGCGATTCCAGGGTTTTCAGTCGGCGATGATGCGATTGTTCCGGCCGGGGGCGTCGTGAGGGGAGATGTCCCCGCGCGAACCAGTCACCCCGACAAGATCAGGTCGTCGCAAAGCAATGAAGGTGAGTGAGTCAATGAGACGGTGTTCCGAGAAGGCCGGAGAGGGTGATGGTGTCATCGAGTTCGCCCCGTGGCCGCATTTTTCCGAGGACGAGATCGCTGCGGTCGGCAAGGTTTTGCGCTCCGGGCAGGTGAACTACTGGACTGGAAACGAGGGGCGCCAGTTCGAGGACGAGTTCGCCCGATGGGCTGAGTGTCAGTATGCGGTTGCGCTGGCTAACGGTACTGTCGCTCTTGATCTTGCGCTCAAGGCGCTGGGTGTCGGGCCGGGTGATGAGGTCGTCGTGACCGCTCGTACTTTTCTGGCTTCGGTTTCCTGCATCATCACAGCAGGTGCGACGCCGGTTTTTGCCGATGTTGACCGTGACAGCCAGAACCTTACCGCCGATACGGTGCGAAGGGTGCTCACCGCTCGCACTCGAGCAGTCATCTGCGTGCATCTGGCAGGTTGGCCGTGTGACATGGACCCGATCATGGCCCTGGCTCGTGAGCATGACCTTGCCGTGATCGAAGACTGTGCCCAGGCTCACGGTGCCCGCTACAAGGGGCGCCCCGTTGGGAGCATCGGCCACATCGGTGCGTGGTCTTTCTGCCAAGACAAGATCATGACGACGGGTGGAGAAGGTGGCATGGTTACGACCAACGACCATGATTTGTGGTCGCGGATGTGGTCTTACAAGGACCATGGAAAGTCCTGGGCCGCAGTCTACGAACGCGAACACGAACCCGGGTTTCGTTGGCTTCACGAGCAGTTCGGTACCAATTGGCGTATGACTGAAATGCAGGCGACAATCGGGCGGATTCAGTTGCGCAGGATGGCAGAGTGGTCGAGGCTGCGAAATTCTCATGCGCAAACGATCTGGAATTGCGCGAAGACAATTGACGGCCTCAGAGTGCCGGTGGCCCCGGAAGACTGTCGCCATGCGGCATACAAGTGCTATGTCTTTGTTGAGCCGGCTTGTCTTGGTGCTGGATGGGATCGTGACAGGGTGATCGCTGAGATCAATGCGCTTGGAGTGCCCTGTCTGGTCGGGTCCTGTCCCGAGGTCTATCTTGAGCGTGCCTTTGATGCTACCGGATGGCGGCCATCCGTCCGTTTGCCTGTTGCAAAGGAGTTGGGTGAAACGAGTTTGATGTTCCTTGTACATCCGACGCTTGATGAGGCCTCGGTCGAACATACCTGCAATGCGCTCCGATCTGTAATGCTGGCGGCTACCCACGAGGTCAGAATCGGCTGACGCCGAAAAGAGGCGTAATCCTTTCCTGCCCTGAATAGAAAGTGTTAAAGCCGTTGCCGGAGGGTGCTTGTCAATCTCAGGCCGGTTCGCTCATAAAAATATGATTCGATTCTTGCGCTCTGCGCTCGTTTTTCTCTTCGACCTGTTTGCTGTCGCCATTGCGTGGTGCGGCGGCCTGCTGCTGCGGTTCAATTTCGATCTCCCTTCCGAGTATGTCAGATTGGCCTTCCTCGGTTTGGGCGGCTTGCTTGTCGTACACGCTGTGGCTTGCCGCTGGGCCGGACTTTATCGCGGCATGTGGGTATTTGCCAGCCTTCCCGACTTGAAGCGTGTTCTGAAGGCGGTCGCGGTCTCTGGCGTGGCCCTGGTAATGTGGGTTGCGCTGGACAGGGGGCCTACCGCGATTCCCCGATCAATGATCGTTCTTTATCCGGTGTTGCTGCTCCTTGTGATGGGTGGGGGGCGTGCGGCATGGCGGATGTGGAAGGAGCATCGGCTGTATGGTGGATTGATAGCGCAAGGTAAGCCCGTAGTCATCGTCGGTGCAGGGCGCGGTGGCGCCATGTTGATGCGTGAACTCGAACGCAGTCCGGACTGGCGTGTGGTGGCTCTGGTCGACGACGATTCGGGTAAATGGGGTATGGAGTTGTTCGGTATACCCATCGTGGGCGGATTGGGTGCGCTGCCCGAGGTGTTGCGCGAATTCAAGGCCAGTCATGTGATTCTTGCAATGCCCTCAGCTGCGACTGAAACGCTGCGGCGGGCAACGGATATCGGCGTGCGTGCCGGCGCGCATGTATTCACCGTTCCGGGACTCGAAGAGCTTATGAATGGCCGCGTCTCGATCAGCGCTATGCGGCCGGTCGAAATCGAGGATTTGCTCGGACGTGAGCCGGTCAATATCGATACCGAGAATGTTCAGGCAATGCTTGCGGGCCGGACCGTCCTTGTCACAGGGGCCGGGGGTTCCATCGGGAGCGAATTGTGCAGGCAACTCTCCCGGTTCGAGCCAGGCACGCTGGTCCTTCTGGAGTCGAGTGAATTTGCCCTTTATTCGGTGGAACAGTGGTTTGCCAGGAACCGTCCCGATGTGCGGGTTGTGTCCCTGGCTGGAGACGTAAAGGATAGCGTCCGTCTGGACGAGGTGTTTGCGGTTTGGGCTCCACAGATTGTGTTCCATGCGGCGGCCTATAAACATGTTCCGTTGATGGAGGTGGGTAACGCATGGCAGGCGGTGCGCAATAATGTCCTGGGGACCCTGCAGGTCGCTGTACATGCCGAGCGCTATAAAGCCGAGCGTTTTGTCTTTATCTCCACGGATAAGGCCGTAAATCCGACCAACGTCATGGGGGCAACGAAGCGATTGGCTGAGATGGTGTGCGAGGCATTGCACAGTTTTGGCACGAAAGCGACGCAATTCGAGATTGTCCGGTTTGGAAATGTCCTCGGCAGCACAGGGAGCGTCATTCCGAAGTTTGCCGAACAGATCGCTCATGGAGGGCCTGTGACGGTGACTCACCCGGAGATCAACCGCTACTTCATGTCTATTCCGGAGGCGGCGCAGTTGGTGTTGCAGGCTTCGGCAATGGGGCATGGAGGCGAGGTATTCGTGCTCGATATGGGTGAGCCAGTCAAGATTGTCGACCTCGCGCGCAATATGATTCGATTGTCTGGCTACTCGGATGAAGAGATTCGGATCGAATTTACCGGTCTCCGGCCTGGTGAGAAGCTGTATGAAGAGTTGCTTGCCGATGCTGAGGCAACGAGGGAAACGCCTCACCCGAAACTGAGAATTGCGCGATCCAGGTCGGTTCCGGAAGGGTTCCTGAACGAACTTCAGGGCTGGCTGGGGCAGCCTGGTCCCGTCTCTGACGACGCTGTTCGGGCAGGGCTGAAGCGCTGGGTGCCGGAATATGTGCCGGCAAGTCATGGCGTGACGAGTGCCGCGTCGGAAGAGACGCAGGTGCGTGAGCAGGTATAATCCGGCGCTTCTGATCGGCCCCTTGCTTCGAGGCCTTTCTCCGTATTCGAGGTTCTATACGTGGCGCTTACCATTCTCGGCCTTTCCGGCTCCCTGACGCACGACCCTTCCGCGGCGCTTTACATCGACGGCAAGCTTATCGCTGCCGCGGAAGAAGAGCGCTTTGTCCGCGACAAGCATGCCAAGAACCGCATGCCCTACGAGGCTGCGAAGTTCTGTCTCGAATTTGCCGGGCTCAAGCCGGCGGACGTGCAGGTGGTGGCGATTCCGTTTGCGCCGATCAGCATCACCGAGAAGGCGCGCTGGCATTATGCCAAGCGTTACTGGTATGCGCCGGATCGCGGTCTTGATGCGATCCTGATGGGCAACCGCCGCTACTACCGTTACAAGCGGCGCATCGAATGGACCTTGCTGCAGCTTGGCTTCGATCTGAAAAAGGTCGAGATCGTGCCGGTGGAGCACCACCTTTCGCATGCGTCGAGTGCCTATCACTGCTCGGGCTTCACCGAGAAGACGGCGATCATGGGGATCGACGGCAAGGGCGAGTACGCCACGACCTTCTTCGGTTACGGCGAGAACGGCAAGATTCACAAGATCAAGGAATTCTACGATCCCGATTCGCTCGGCGGGCTGTACGGTGCGATCACCGAATATCTTGGTTTCGAGATGCTCGATGGTGAGTACAAGGTCATGGGCATGGCGCCCTATGGTGATCCGGACAAGTACGATTTTTCGCGCTTGGCGAAGTTCGAGAACGGCGAACTGGTCATCAATACCGACTACGCGAACGTGATCGGCTTCCGGCGCTACAAGGAAAAGGGCAAAGGCTACTACTTCTCGCCCAAGCTGATCGACTGGCTTGGCCCGATGCGCGCGGGCGATGTGGCGGACGAGCCCTACATCCATTACGCGGCGAGCATGCAGAAGCTGTTCGAGGATCTGTCGCTGCAGATGATGGACTACTACCTGGGCGACATCCTGCGCGAAACCGGAAAGCTGGCGTTTGCCGGCGGCGGCGCGCTCAACGTCAAGCTCAACCAGAAGATCATCGCGCGCCCCGAGGTGAAGGAACTCTTCGTGCAGCCGGCGTCAGGCGACTCGGGAACGGCCGTGGGTGCGGCGTCCTATGTGTCCGCTGCGCGCGGCGTGCCGGTGGAGAAGATGGAGCATGTCTATCTCGGACCGTCCTACTCCAATCAAGATGTGATCGCGGCCTGCGCCCGCCACCCTTCCAAACCGGAGTGGGTGCAGATCGATGACGTGCCGCAGCGTATCGCGCAGATTCTTGTCGACGGCAATCCGGTGGCCTGGTTTCAGGGGCGCATGGAGTTCGGGCCGCGGGCGCTTGGCGGGCGCTCCATTCTGGGGTGCCCGAGTGCCGAGGGCGTGGCGGATCGCATCAACGAGCAGATCAAGTTCCGCGAGCGCTGGCGCCCGTTCTGCCCGAGCATGATCGACACGGTCGGGCCGCAGATGCTGCAGACGGATCACCCCGCGCCGTTCATGACCTTCACCTTCGAAGTGTCCGAGGAATGGAAGTCGCGCGTGCCCGAGGTCGTGCACGAAGACGGTACCTCGCGGGCGCAGGTGCTCAGGCGCGAGTTCAATCCGCGATATTACGATCTGATGCTCGAACTCGAGAAGCTCACCGGGAACGGTGTGGCACTGAACACTTCACTCAACCGTCGCGGCGAGCCAATGATCTGCTCGCCGACCGATGCGCTGAACATGTTCTTCGGTTCGGATCTCGAGTATCTGATCATGGAAGACGTGCTGGTGGTGAAGAAGGGCGTCTGAGCCGGCTTTGCCCTTTACCCTGGCGGGGAGGCTGCGCCGTGATGGCGCAGTCTTCTGCCGGGCAGATGCTCTTCAGACGCCCCAGACGACCGGCACTTTTTCCTTCTGTGCCTGCTGCAGCATGTCGAGCAGCGGCCATGCGCGCTGGGCGAGGCTGACGGGCGCTGCCATGCCGGTGCGGCCTTCCTCGCGGTCGGCTGCTTCTTCCGCTTCGGTGCGCTCAGTTTGACGGGCGCGATCCTCTTCGATCGCAGCCTGCAGGCTCGCGATGGCTGCGGGCAACTGCTCCACGGTGACGATGCCCTTGGCGTCCGCGGAGTCCTTGCCCATCGCCGCGATGACTTGCTTGCCGGCGTCGCCAAGCATGATGACATCGGCGCTGGCGTCGGATTTGAAGATGATCAGCATGGTGTCGCTCCTCAGAGTCCCTTCACGGCGTAGATGCCCGGGGCATTGCGCCAGTATCCCTTGTAATCCATTCCGCATCCGAACAGGAAGCGGTCGGCGATGTCGAGGCCGCTGAAGTCGGCGCGCATGCCGGGATAGGCCTTGCGGTCGTGTTCCTTGTGCACCAGCACGGCCGACAGCACCTCGCTTGCGCCTTCGGCCTTGAGGTATTCGATGATGGCGTTGAGCGTATGGCCTTCGTCGAGTATGTCGTCGAGGACGAGTACCGTTCGGTTGCGCAGGTCCTGCGTCGGGCGCACGCGCCAGTCGAGCAGGGTGCCCTGCGTGGCATGTCCGTAGCGGGTCGCATGAAGGTAGGCAACTTCGAGCGGGAAGGGCAGGCGCGTCAGGATGCGCCCGGCCAGGATCAGGCCGCCATTCATGACGGTGTAGACCAGCGGGTTGCGGTCGGCGAGCCTTGCCGTGATCTCGGATGCCATGCGATCGAGTGCGCCTTCGACCGCCTCCTCATTGGCCAGACAGTCGGCTTCCTCACGGGCGCGTCGGATTTCATCCATGTTCATGGCGGTCTGCTTCTCTCTTGTTTGTGATGGCCGCGGGCGGCAATAGCAGGGGATTTTATCGCACTGGGGCCGCATCGCCCGACTGATGGACAAACTTGAAGGTAAACTGTCGCCTACTCCCTTCGTCTCAGGATTCTTCATGCCCGTCCACCAGATCAATCACCCCCTGGTCCGCCACAAGATCGGACTGATGCGGGAAGGTGACATCAGCACCAAGAAGTTTCGCGAACTCACGGCCGAACTGGCCCGATTGCTTGCCTACGAGGCGTGCAAGGACTTTCCGCTCGAATCGGTGACCATCGATGGCTGGGCCGGGCCGGTGGAAGTCGAGCAGATCAAGGGCAAGAAGGTGACGGTCGTGCCCATCCTGCGTGCAGGGCTGGGGATGCTCGATGGGGTGCTGGACATGATCCCCAGCGCAAAGGTCAGCGTCGTAGGGATCGCACGTAATGAGGAAACCCTGCAGCCGGCGCCGTACTTCGAGAAATTCGTCGGACATCTCGGCGAACGCATGTCCCTGATCATCGATCCGATGCTCGCCACCGGTGGGTCGCTTGCGGCGACCGTGGACATGCTCAAGCGCAACGGTTGTGGCCAGGTGCGTGCTTTGGTGCTGGTGGCCGCGCCCGAGGGCATTGCGCTGATGCAGGAGCGTCATCCAGACGTCGAGATCTATACCGCAAGCATCGACAGTCACCTCAATGAGCACGGATACATCATTCCGGGACTTGGTGACGCGGGCGACAAGATCTTCGGTACCAAGCACAACTGATCAGGCGCATTGTCCGCAGCCATGCCGGCGTCAGACCGGCGCTGTGTGACGATGTCGCGGCAAATACTAAGGTAGTGACCGCAGCCGGTCTGCATGGCCGGCGCGCAAGGAGAATGGTAATGCGTGAAGTTCCCATCGAGTCTGCTGACCCATTGTGGCGGCAGGCGGTTTCTGGTGCCCAGATTCTTTTCGTGGCGTTTGGTGCGCTGGTGCTGGTGCCGCTGCTGACCGGCCTCAACCCCAGCATGGCGCTGCTTGGTGCGGGTGTCGGGACGCTCCTGTTTCAGTTCGTCACCGGGCGGCAGGTGCCGATTTTCCTGGGCTCCAGCTTCGCCTTCATCGCGCCGATCATCTACAGCATGCAGACCTGGGGTCTGCCCGCCACCATGGGTGCGCTGGCCTGCGTGTCGCTGGTGTATTTCGTTTTTTCCGGGCTGGTGTGGCGGCACGGGGCAGAGATCGTGCATCGATTCATGCCGCCGGTGGTGATCGGTCCGATCATCATGATCATCGGCCTGTCGCTTGCTGCTGTCGCGGTGAACATGGCGATGGGGCGGACGGGAGACGGCAAGGTCGAGCTGGTGCCTTATGGCACGGCGATGATCGTCGCGATGGTCTCCTTCGGGGCGACCGTGGTCGCTGCCGTTTTCGGACGGGGCTTCCTGCGTCTGGTGCCGATTCTGATCGGTGTTGGCACAGGTTATGTGCTGGCTGCCGTGCTGGGGCTGGTCGATTTCGGCAAGATCGCCGCTGCGCCGTGGGTGGCCATGCCCGACTTTGTGGCGCCGACCTTCGAATGGGCTGCGATACTGTTCATGATCCCGGTCGCGTTGGCGCCTGCGATCGAACACGTCGGGGACGTGGTTGCGATTGGGGGCGTGACGGGCAAGGACTACACCGACAAGCCGGGCCTGCATCGCACCCTCGCCGGTGATGGCCTCGGTGTGCTGTTTGCCGGTCTGATTGGTGGGCCGCCGGTGACGACCTATTCGGAGGTGACGGGCGCAGTTACGCTGACCAGGAGCTTCAACCCCAAGGTGATGACCTGGGCTGCGGTGTTCGCGATCGTGATGGCCTTTTTCGGAAAGTTCAACGCCTTGCTGCAGTCGATCCCCGTCCCGGTGATGGGGGGCATCATGATGCTGCTGTTTGGCTCGGTTGCCAGTATCGGCCTCAAGACCCTGATCGCCGACCGCACCAACCTCGACGAGCCGCGCAATCTCGTGATCGTTTCCGCCGTGCTGGTGTTCGGTATTGGCGGACTGGCGCTCAATCTGGATGGGTTCAGCCTGCAGGGCGTGAGCCTGTGCGGCGTCGCCGCGATCCTGCTCAACCTGCTGCTGCCCAAAAACCGCAAGCAGCCTTGATCTTGCCGAGAGCGGCGGCCGTGTCAGGCGCGGCTGCCAGCGAACCGGCGCAGCACGCGTTCGAGCAGGCGACGTACCAGCGGAAGTGCAAGCAGGCTGACCCGTGCGCCGGGTCCGCCCTGCATGCGCCGGTACATCAGCCAGCCGATTCCCACGCGCTTGGCCAGTCGCAGGGCCTGTCGTGGCCTGGTCGCGATCAGCAGCAGCGCTGCGCCGGACAGGATCGGCGCCTGTTTGCGCGCCCAGTCCACCCCGTCGCGTAGTTCGTCGACGGTATCAAGTATGGATTCGACGCCTTCGAGATGTCGCACCATATCGTCGCGCTGGTGCTCTGCATTGATCTGCAGGCGTTGCTTGCGCAGCGCAAACTCGATCAGCCGTGGGTTCATTCGTCGTCGCGGCGCAATGCCGCGCGGTCGCGGGCCAGTTCGGCCAGGCTTGAGGCAAAAAGGCGCGAACCGCGCTTGAGCTCACGCGCGGCATTGCTTGCCGTCAGCAGCGCAGCGCCGATGCAGACAGTGGTGGCAATGCCCAAGGCTAGCAAGCGGTGTTCCTCCCAGAACAGCACGGTGAGAAATACCAGCAGGAATACGATGCCAAAGGCCAGCAGCAGCGCACACACCACGAGATTGAGCACCAGGCCGCTGAGGCGCAGTTTTTCCTCCTGCACCTCGAGCGCGAGCAACTCAAGCCGGGTTTGCGCGGTCTCCAGTCCGTGATCCAGAAAGCCGCGCAGGCTGTCTGCAAGACGCGGTCTTCGTTTCTCGCTCACTGCGCCGGTTTACCTGCGACCCGCCAGCAGGCCGAGCAAAAAGGCGACGCCCGCCGCTACACCAACGGATTCCCAGGGGTGGGCATGAACGTAGTCGTCGGTTGCGTGCGCTGCCTTCTTCGTCTTGTCGAGAACGGCTGCTTCTGCGTCGGCGATTCTGTCCTTGGCGTCAGACAGGCGGTCAGTGAGGCGACTGCGCACGTCGCCAATCTTGTCGCCCGCCTGCCCGGCCGTAAGCTTGAGCAACTCCTCGGCGTCGGATACCACCAATTTCAGGTCGGAAACGAGTTTTTCCCTTGAGGGATGAGTCGTGTCGGTCATTCTTGGCCTCCTTGCGAACTATGACGAATGCGCGGTTGCGCGGTGATGAGTCCACGCTATTCCGTTTCCGGCGAGTTAGCAAATTCATCGGGAATGGGATGTGTGCGTGATGTCACACGACATGCTGGTTCGTTCGCGCCCGAAGGCTGAGCGCCGTTTTTCAGTGCTACGGGGGCGGTGGCACGTGGGGTGTCTCGAAACCTTGTCCCGGCACCAGTGGTGAGTCCCCTGGGGGTGTTTCCCCGGGGGGCTGCAGTACGTTCGGCGTCAGAGTACCCAGTCGTAGTCAACGGTGAGTGGCGCGTGGTCGCTGAAGCGCTCTTCCTTGTATACCGCGGCGGCTTTGGCCTTTTCCGCAATACCGGAGGTTGCGATCTGGTAGTCGAGCCGCCAGCCCACGTTCTTGGCCCAGGCCTGCCCGCGGTTCGACCACCACGTGTAGCAGGCCTCTCCGGCGTCCGGATACAGGCCGCGATAGACGTCTACCCAGCCCTGCTCGTCGAACAGCCGGCTGAGCCAGGCGCGCTCTTCCGGGAGAAAACCGGAATTCTTCTGATTACTCTTCCAGTTTTTCAGGTCGATCTCCTTGTGGGCGATGTTCCAGTCGCCGCAGATCACGACTTCGCGACCGCTTGCGCGCAGGGCAGCGAGGTGAGGCAGGAAGCGTTCCATGAATGAGAACTTGATCTGGAGCCGGTCTTCCGAACTGGAGCCCGAGGGAAGATACAAGGAGATGACCGAAAGGGCGCCGAAGTCGAGCTGCAGGTAGCGGCCTTCAGCGTCGATGTCGGCAATACCGAGGCCCTCCACGACGCGGTCCGGTGTGTGGCGGCTGTAAATGCCGACACCGCTGTAACCTTTCTTTTCGGCGCAGTGAAACCATCCATTGAGCGGGGCTGGATTCCGCATCTGGTCGCTCAGATCAGGCCCCTGAGCCTTCAGTTCCTGCAGACAGACGATGTCTGCGTCCTGTTTTGCGAGCCAATCGAGAAAACCTTTGCTGGTTGCAGAGCGGATGCCGTTGAGGTTGGCGGAGATGATGCGTAACATGGGCAAACTTCCAGTCATGTTGCAATGCAGGATTCGAATCGTGGATTTTAGCCGGGAATTCATTGCCCTCGCCTGTGAAAAGGGCGTGCTGCGTTTTGGGTCGTTCGTGACCAAGGCGGGGCGTAACTCACCCTATTTTTTCAATGCCGGTCTGTTCGATGACGGTGTGTCGTTTCGTGCCCTGTGCGGATACTACGCACATGCGATTCGTGACACCGGCGTCGCTTGCGACATGTTGTTCGGTCCCGCGTACAAAGGTATCCCGCTGGTGGCGGGTACGGCGATCCGGCTCGCAGAAGAAGGCGTGGGTCTGCCGTTTGCGTTCAATCGCAAGGAGGCCAAGGACCACGGCGAGGGGGGCACGCTCATCGGCGCGCCGCTGGCCGGACGCGTCCTGATTCTCGACGATGTGATTTCGGCGGGTACGTCGGTGCGTGAGTCTGTCGAGATCATTCGTGCTGCCGGTGCCACGCCGGCCGGGGTCGTGATCGCGCTTGACCGCATGGAGCGCGGCAAGGGCGCGCTGTCTGCTGTGCAGGAAGTGCAGGAGAACTTCGGCATCCCCGTGATTGCGGTAGCGACACTCGATGACCTCATCGGCTATCTGGCCGACAGCCCCGACCTCGCTGCAAACCTCGATGCGGTCAAGGCCTACCGGGAAGCGTATGGCGTCGGTTCGGCTCGTTGAGCTTGCGCTTCTGACCGCGCTGGCCGCGCCTTTGGCTGCGGCGGCGCAGGGACGCACTATTTTCTGCTGTGACGTGGGCGGTAGCCCCGTGTGCGGGGATATCCTTCCGGCCGCATGTTACGGACGAGGTTACCGTGAGCTCAGCACGAGCGGCACGCTGCGGCGTTACGTACCTCCGCCGCTGACGGCAGAAGAGATTGCCCAGCGCGACGAGGACGCGCGTCGTCGCAAGGAGGCAGAGGCCATTGCGCTCAAGCAGCGACGCCTGGATCAGGCTTTGCTTGAAACCTATCCCAGCGTCAACGCGATTTCCGACCGTCGTGAACGGGCGCTGGCGGACATGGATCGCACGATTGCGGATTTGCGTGTGCGGGAGAAGGCGCTGCTTGCGCGCAAGGCGCGGTTCGCGCAGGAGGCCGAGTTCTACCGCGGCCAGAGCGTGCCGGCAGACCTCGCAGAGGATCAGCACAACGTCGATGGCGAGATTGCTGCCCAGCGCTCGATCATCGAGGCCAAGCTGCGCGAACGTGAGTCTCTCCGTCTGCGCTTCGAGGAAGATCGTCGTCGCTACCTTGAGTTGACGGCCCCTGCATCCCGCCCGCGCTGACATTGCGCGGATTGCGCCCACGGAGATCCAGATGAACGCCATCGAGCCCAAGGTGGTGAAAGCCGCCTGTCCACATGATTGCCCGGATACCTGCGCGATGGAGATCACCGTCGAACAGGGCAGGGCAGTGCGCGTTCGCGGTGCAGAGAAGATGCCGTTCACCAATGGCTCGCTGTGCACCAAGGTGTCGCACTATCTGGAACGGGTGTATTCCGACCAGCGCCTGCTGTATCCGATGAAACGTATCGGGCGCAAGGGGGAGGGGCGTTTTGAGCGCATCACCTGGGATGAAGCCCTGGATACCATTGCCGCGAAGTTCCGCGAGATCGCCGCCGACGATCCGCGCGCGATCCTGCCCTACAGTTACGCAGGCACCATGGGGCTGGTGCAGGGCGAGAGCATGGACCGTCGCTTCTTCCACCGTCTTGGCGCCTCGCTGCTCGATCGCACCATCTGCGCCTCGGCCGGCGCCGCTGGCTGGAAGGCGACGGTCGGTGCGGCCGTAGGGGCCGATCCCGAAGCACTGGTCGATGCCAGGCTGATCCTGATCTGGGGTGGCAACCCGGTGGTGTCTAACCTCCATGGCTGGCGTTACATGCAGGAGGCCAAGCGGCGTGGTGCGCGTTTGATCTGCATCGACCCCCGCCGCACCGATACCGCGAAAAAGTGTCATCAGCATATCGCGCCCCTGCCCGGAACGGACGGCGCACTGGCGCTGGCAATGATGCAGATGCTGATCGCCGAGGACCTGCTCGACCACGACTACATTGCGCAGCACACGATTGGCTTTGATGCGCTGGCTGAGCGTGTTCGTGAACATACGCCCGAATGGGCGGCGTCCGTCACTGGTCTGGATGCGGAGGTGATCCGCAGCCTTGCGCGCGAATATGGGCGCGCGCAGCCGTCAATGATTCGTCTCAACTATGGTCTGAACCGCTGCGCGGGGGCTGGCATGGCGGTGCGCAACATCGCCTGTCTTCCCGCCCTGACCGGCGCCTGGCGACATGCTGCGGGCGGGGCGCTGCTCTCCGTTTCCGGAAACTTTCCCAAGGATGTGCGCGCCCTGGCGCGGCCTGACCTGTATCCGGATGCAAAGCGCTTTCCGCCGCGCACGATCAACATGTCGAATATTGGCGAGGCCCTGCTCAAGGCTGGCGAGCCGCCTGTCCGGGCCATCTACGTCTACAACTCGAACCCGGTGGCGGTTGCGCCCAACAGCAATGAAGTACGGGCGGGTTTTGCGCGTGAGGACTTGTTCTGTGTGGTGCACGAGCTGTTCCAGACCGACACGGCCGACTACGCCGATATCCTGCTGCCCGCCACCAGCCAGCTCGAACACCGTGATGTGCATGCCAGCTACGGACACGCTTACGCAGTGTCCAACGAGCCTGCGATTGCGCCGCTGGGGGAGGCGAAGCCGAACACTGAGGTGTTTCGCCTGCTGGCGGCGCGGATGGGGTTCTCCGAAGCGCTGTTTTCCGAAACCGACGACGAGCTTGCGTCCCAGGCCTTCAATCGCGACGATCCGCGCGCATTCGGGGTGACGCCGGAAGCGCTGAAAGCACAAGGCTGGGTCAGGTTGAATCTGCCGCGCCCCAGTGTGCCGTATGCTCAGGGCGCCTTCAGGACGCCATCGGGCAAGTGCGAGTTTTACGCCGAGACGCTTGCAGCGCAGGGGCATGACCCGCTGCCGGCCTGGACGCCGCCGGCGGAGTCCGTGTCGAGCAATCCAGCGCTCGCCCAACGCTACCCGCTGGCATTGATTACACCGCCGGCCCGCAATTTCCTGAATACCAGTTTTGCCAATCTGCCCCGCTTCGTGCAGCAGGAAGGCTCGCCGAAGCTCGAGATTCATCCGCAGGATGCCGCGAAGCGCGCTATCAGCGATGGAGACCGGGTGCGCATCCGCAATGATCGTGGTGCCTTTCACGCCCGCGCAGTGGTCACCGAGGACATCCGTGCCGGTGTCGTCGTGAGTCCGTCCGTGTGGTGGCAGAAGCTCTCTGGCGATGGAGAGAACGCAAATGCGGTGACCTCGTCGGCACTGACCGACATGGGAGGCGGGCCGATTTTTTACGATTGTCTGGTTGAGGTCTTGCCTGTATGACGGTTTCGTCAAGCACGAATGCTGATATTGATGCGGTTGCAGCGCTGCTGAAGCGCGCCGAGCGCGTGTTGTTCATTACCGGGGCGGGCATTTCCGCCGACTCCGGACTCCCCACTTATCGTGGCATCGGCGGCTTGTATCATGAGCGTCTGACGGCCGAAGGGCTGACGATCGAAGAAGCGCTTTCGGGCGAAATGATGGCGCAACGACCGGATATCTCCTGGCGTTACATCGGGGAGATCGAATCCAATTGCAGAGGTGCGAAGCCGAGTGCGGCGCACTTGCGCATTGCCGACCTCGAGGCCGAAAAGCCGGGTGTCTGGGTGCTGACGCAGAATGTCGATGGATTGCACCGCATGGCCGGATCGGAGAAGGTGATCCAGATCCACGGCACGGTGCATCACCTGCGCTGCACCGAGTGTCCGCATCAGCGCAGCGTGCACGATTTTGCCGGGCTTGATCTGCCGCCCGCGTGTCCTGTGTGCGGTGGCGTGCTGCGTCCGGATATCGTGCTGTTCGGCGAGATGTTGCCGCAAAAGGGGCTGGATCAGCTCACCCATGTGCTCGAGTCGGGGGTCGATCTGATCGTATCCATCGGTACCACAAGTGTCTTTCCGTATATCTCCGGCCCGGTGTGGTGGGCGCAGCAGAACAGGATTCCATCGGTTGAGATCAATCCGGGTGACACCGAGGTCAGCGATATTGTCGACTACCGCCTGCGCATGGGCGCTGCGGACGCAATGACGCAATTGTGGGCGCGCATGCACGAACTGCCCTGATCGCGACGCGATCAGGGCACAAAGGAAAGGGCGCCACTGGCGCCCTTTCTTGTTGCTGCGGTTGCTACTACTTACAGCAGCACGCGCTCAATGCCGCCGTTATTGGCTTTTGCGACGTAATCGGGCAGCCAGTTCTCTCCCAGCAGGTGCTTTGCGAGTTCGACCACGATGTAGTCGGGCTCGATGCCGCCGGCGTCGTCGGCGTAACGGCTCAGCCCCTGCAGGCAGCTGGGGCAGGAGGTGAGGATCTTGGTCGGGGCGTTGGGGCTGGCTTCCTGCATCAGCGCCACACCCTTTTCGATCTCCTCCTGCTTGCGGAAGCGCACCTGGGTGGAAATGTCCGGACGTGCAACCGCCAGGGTGCCCGACTCGCCGCAGCAGCGGTCCGACAGGTCCACCCGTGTCCCCATCAGCTCGTTGGCCACCTTGATGCCGGAATGCACCTTCATCGGGGTGTGGCAGGGCTCGTGATACATGTAGTTCACGCCCTGCACACCTTCGAGCTTCACGCCCTTTTCCATCAGGTACTCATGGATGTCGAGCAGGCGGCAGCCGGGGAAGATCTTCTCGAACTCGTACTTCTGCAGCTGATCCATGCAGGTGCCGCAGGACACGATCACCGTCTTGATGTCGAGATAGTTCAGCGTGTTGGCGACGCGGTGGAAGAGCACCCGGTTGTCGGTGGTGATCTTCTGCCCCTTGTCTTCCTCGCCGGCGGCCGTCTGCGGATAGCCGCAGCACAGGTAGCCCGGCGGCAGCACGGTCTGCGTGCCGACGTGGTAGAGCATGGCCTGGGTGGCCAGGCCGACCTGGCTGAACAGGCGCTCCGAGCCACAGCCGGGGAAGTAGAACACGGCGTCGGTATCGTTACTGCCCTTTTGCGGGTCGCGAATCACCGGGATGACCTTGTCGTCCTCGATGTCGAGCAGGGCGCGGGAGGTCTTCTTCGGCAGATTGCCGGGCATCGGCTTATTGATGAAGTGAATCACCTGCGCCTTGATCGGGGCCTTGTGCAGCGTGGCTGGCGGCGCCTTCACCTGGGACTGGATGAGGCCGAAGCGTTTGCCCATTGTGTAGGCGAAACGCTGCGCCTTGTAGCCCCATTCGATCATGCCGGTGCGGATCACCTTGATCGTGGCCGGGTCCTTGACGGTAAGGAAGGCCATCGCCGCGGCCTTGCCGGGATTGAAGGACTTCTTGCCCTGCTTGCGCAGCAGGTTGCGCATCTTGATCGAGACGTCGCCGAAGTCGATGTCGACCGGGCACGGCTTTTCGCACTTGTGGCATACGGTGCAATGGTCGGCCACATCCTCGAACTCGGCCCAGTGTGCCAGCGATACGCCGCGCCGTGTCTGCTCTTCGTAAAGCATGGCCTCGATCAGCAGCGAGGTGCTGAGCACCTTGTTGCGCGGGCTGTAGAGCAGGTTGGCGCGCGGCACATGAGTCGAGCACACCGGCTTGCACTTGCCGCAACGCAGGCAGTCCTTGATATCGTGCGCAATCTCGCCGATCTCGGTCTGCTCCATGATCAGCGATTCGTGGCCCATCAGGTTGAAGCTGGGCGTGTAGGCATTGTCGAGGTTGCCGCCCCGCATCAGCTTGCCACGGTTGAAGCGACCCTCGGGGTCCACTCTGGACTTGTAGTCCCAGAAGGAGGCCATCTCCGCGTCAGTCAGATAGTCGAGCTTGGTGATGCCGATGCCGTGCTCGCCGGAAATCACGCCATCAAGCGAGCGCGCCAGCGCCATGATGCGATCGACCGCGCGATTGGCGGTCTGCAGCATGTCGTAGTTATCGGAGTTGACCGGAAGGTTGGTGTGCACGTTGCCGTCGCCGGCGTGCATGTGCAGCGCCACAAAGACGCGCCCGCGCAGCACCTGCGCATGCAGCGCCTCGATCCGCTCGAGCACCGGGGCGAAGATCGTGCCGTCGAAGATCTTGTTCAGACGCGGCTTGATCTCGGTCTTCCACGACACCCGGATGGAGTAATCCTGAAGGCGATGGAAGAGCGTGGGGTTTGCTGCACGATTGCTCAGTTCACCGGCTTGAATGCCGTAGGTGGCGAACTGGCTCTCAGCCTCGGCCAGCGGCATGTCAAGGTTGTCCAGCAGCCATTCCCAGCGCCGGCGCACGGCCCCGACGTAGTTGAGGGCAGCTTCGCGGCGGTCACCAATCAGCTCATCTGCGGCAAGGTTCGCATCGCCCTGATCCAGTGGCAGATCGCCACGCAGAAATTCGGCAAGGGTGTCGCACAACTCAAGCTTGTTGCGGGTGGACAACTCGATGTTGATGCGCTCGATGCCGTCACAGTAGTCGCCCATGCGTGGCAGCGGGATGACCACGTCTTCGTTGATCTTGAAGGCGTTCGTATGGCGGGAGATGGCTGCCGTGCGTGAGCGCTCCAGCCAGAAGCGCTTGCGCTGCTCGGGCGAGACCGCAATGAAGCCTTCTGCACCGCGGGTGTTGGTCATGCGCACCACGTCGGAGGCGGCGGTCATCACCGCGTTCTCGTCGAAGCCGACGATGTCACCGATCAGCACCATCTTCGGGCGGCCGTGGCGTTTGGCCTTGGTGGTGTAGCCCACCGCCTTCACATAGCGCTCGTCGAGGTGCTCGAGCCCCGCCAGCAGCACACCGGCGGCATTGCCGGCGCCACCCGGCTTGAAGTAGTCGGTGATCTCGACGATGGCTGGCACGGCTTCGCGAACCTGGCCGAAAAACTCGAGACAGACGGTGCGGGTGACCGGCGGCATCTTGTGCAGCACCCAGCGCGAGGCCACGATCAGGCCGTCCGTGCCTTCCTTCTGCACGCCCGGAATGCCGCCGAGAAATTTGTCGGTGACGTCCTTGCCCAGTCCGTCCTTGCGGCAGTGTGCGCCGGGCATGGAGAGCACTTCTTCTCCGAGGGGCGCGTAAGTGAAGCCATCGAAGCGGCGCAGGCGGAACCGTGCAATGTGCTGCTCGTGGATCTTGCCGAAATTGTGGTCGAGACGCTCGACCTCGAGCCAGTTGCCGTCCGGCGTGACCATCTTCCACCACGCCAGGTTGTCGAGTGCAGTGCCCCACAGCACGGCCTTCTTGCCGCCGGCGTTCATGGCGATGTTGCCGCCCACACAGGATGCGCTGGCCGAGGTGGGGTCGACGGCGAACACGCGGCCGGCCAGGCTTGCTGCCTCCGACACGCGATCGGTGACAACGCCGGCGCCGGTGCGAATGGTCGCGTAGGGGGAGTCCATCGGCTTGCCGTCGGCGTCGGGCAGAACCATCTCTTCCACAGCGCCGATGGTGATCAGCTTCTCGGTGTTGATCACCACCGAATTCGCGTCGAGGGGTACGGCTCCGCCGGTATAGCCGGTGCCGCCGCCGCGCGGGATGATGGTCATGCCGAGTTCGATACAGGCGCGTACCAGCGGTGCCATTTCCTCTTCGGTGTCGGGGTAGAGGACGACGAAGGGGTACTCGACGCGCCAGTCAGTTGCGTCGGTGACGTGCGATACGCGGGCGTGCCCGTCGAAACAGACGTTGTCGCGCGCAGTGTGACGCGTGAGCGTCTTCAGCGCAGCCTTGCGCTTGCGCGCAGTGACATCGAACCAGCGCTCGAAATCGGCAACGGCCTGACGCGCGCGGGCAATCAGCAGTGCGACGCGGTCGTTACCCTGCCGGCGCTTCTCCACCTCATTGACCCGGTGGTCGAGGGCGTTGATCAGCGCCTCGCGCCGCTCGCGGCTGGCGAGCAGGTCGTCTTCAAGGTAAGGGTTGCGGCGAACCACCCAGATGTCGCCGAGGACTTCGTACAGCATTCGCGCCGAACGGCCGGTAACCCGCTCTGCACGCAATTCGTCGAGAACGGACCACGCGTCTGCACCGAGCAGGCGGGTCACGATCTCGCGGTCGGAGAACGAAGTGTAGTTGTACGGAATTTCTCGCAGGCGTTGGGTCATTAGTGCACCGAGGTGGCTGCTGCAGGGGAACCTGCGATTTTAACGAACCGCAGTGCAACATGCATCAAAAAACAAGACCTTATGCGAAGTGTGGAATCAGACACTGCGCTACAGGGGTGGACGCCACGGGTAACGAAGGGTTCCGGCAAGGCCGGTGTTTCAAGCCCTTCAGGCGACGGCGGCGGTGATCGCGATTTCGACCCGCCAGCCGGGTTGCGCCAGCGCAACGACCTGGAGGCAGGCGCGGGAAGGGGCGGTGCCCGCCGGCACCCAGGCATCCCACGCCGCGTTCATGCCGGCATAGTCGGCCATGTCGGTGAGGTAGATGCTTGCGCTGAGGATGCGAGAGGTACTGCTGCCGATGTCCTCGAGCTGTCGTGCCAGGCTGTCGAGGATCTCCTGGGTCTGGCTGCCGATGTCGCCATCGACCGAGGTCGGGACTTCGACAATGTAGGCGACACCGTTGTGAACCACGGAGTCGGAGTAACGGGCAGTTGTGCCCTTGCGCTGTATCGATTGCATGAGAAGGCCGGATGAGATCGCAAGGCGCACGATTATACCGCCCGTACTCAGTACATGGCGGATGCGATTGCGAGGTATCGCAGACCCTTGCCCAGCGCCATCCAGCACAGGCATGAAAACCAGTTCAGGCGAAGTACGCCGGCTGCCGCGCACAAGGCGTCCCCAACGACCGGAACCCAGGACAGCACAAGGCTTGCGCTGCCGTAGCGCTGCACCTGGCGCAGGCGCTGTGGCAACTCCTTGCGCGGCAGGAGGCGTGCGATTGCATACGTACTCATGCCACCGAGGGTGTTACCGACGGTTGCGAGGATCAGGGCGGAGACGAGTTGCTCGGGGTACTGGTGGAGGATGCCCGCAAGTACGAGTTCGGAGCCGCCAGGCAGTACGGTCGCTGACAGGAAGGCCGAAACGAAGAGTCCGCCAAGCGCGGCGCTGACGGCGTCAAACACGGGCAGATGGCCGCCTGCATGCATGTCGAAGCATGTGTCGGCAGGTGTTTCTCAGCTTCTTAAAGTTGACGTTTGCATATGACAAGTGGGAGTATGGCGGCGCATTTTTCATGTTGATGACCAAGGAGTTGTGTGATGAAAGGATTGATTCTGACGACTGTTGCCGCCACCTTGCTTGCCACATTATCCCCTGCGGACGCCTGGGCCAATCCGCAGCACGAGCGGATGAAGACGTGCAATCAGGAGGCAAGGACAAAGGCACTGAAGGGAGACGACCGCAAGCAGTTCATGAGCACATGCCTGAAAGGCAAGCATGCTGTGGGGGCTGCGCCGGCCGCGTCGCCAGCATCCAGGGCTCCCGAACCCGTCAAGGGCAAGGCACAGAACGTGTCCGCTACCTCAACGAGTGACGGTGCGCTTCAGGCCGCTCAGAAGGAAAAAATGAAAGGGTGCAGCCGGAACGCGAGCGAGAAGGCACTCAAGGGCAATGAGCGCAAGGCCTTCATGAGCGAGTGTCTTAAAGGGTGAGTGTGCTTCGCCCCGGAGAATGCGGGGCGAGACGGGCGTTCGGCGCTGGTCGGACGCCCGCGCAATGATTCAGTGTGAGTCCGCCGCGAGCTGATTCCGTGGGCGCTTGGGCGGAGGCTTTGGGGGCGGACTTAAACGATGTCGAAAAAGACCAGGTCGCGTTCGATTTCCTTTGATGAAAAACCGCAGCCGATGCGCCCCGAGCCACTGAGGGACAGTTCGGCACCCTTGATGCAGCGCTCTTCGTCACCGTCGATGGAAACGTGGCAGCCATTGGAACTCTGGTCGATCAGGACGAAGCCGTCTCTTCTGCGTTCGATGCGTGCGTGCTGGCGCGATGCCCTGGCATCGATGATCACGACATCGTTGCCCAGTTCACGCCCGAGCAGCACGATGGGGCGGTGCTCTTCGACGAACATCACCTCTTCCTGGTGACGTAATCGCAGGCGCTGGGAGAGTTTTGCGTTCGGTGGCAATGACGTCACCACGCCGACGCGGTGGCCGATGGTGAATACCTGCCATTCCAGCCCGCTTTGTGCCTCGGACTGAAATGCCTCTGCGCCGGCAAAGTGCCGGGCCGAGGGGGTGAGCAGCATGACTGCAGTGCTGCTCGCCAAGGCTTGTCCGGGGCGACAGGTTTGCGCCAGGCGACGTGCGCCGTCGACTCCGTCTCCACCCGAGCCGACATCGGCGAGACCATAGTGAATGCCGATCCGGATCTTCAACTGCGTGCCGCTGACTGGCGGCAGGCTCAGGACTCGCTCTAGCATTTCGCAGGCCGCGACAACGCCCGAATCGCAGCGCTCGAAGCTCGCCGTCATGGAGCTTTGCGTGCGTTCAAGGACATTGCCGCTATTGCCACCTACCGCACGGTCAATACGGTTCAGGCAGCGGTCCACTGCGTGGTTCGCCTCATCCTTGCCGAGGCGTGTGATGAGGTGGTCTCCCCCGATGACTTCGGCCACGAGCACACACAGGTTTTTTCGATCGGACATATTATTGATTTACCGCGGTGATTGTCCGGCGGCAGGCATTCGCCGCGCTCGGGTCAATAATGATCAAAGGCTGAAAGCGATGCAAGCCTTCCGGCGATGCCTGACGGATATTTTATTGCCCGGAAAAAAGCCTGATAACACCTCCGTTCCCCTCCGGGAGGGGCTGCGGATCGAAGGCGATATCACCTTCGTCCAGTGTTGTATTTCGGTCGACGCCGACGAAGTCGAACAGTTTCTGGTCGGCCAGATGCGACGGGACGACATTCTTGAGCGAGGTCGCGAGCGACTCGATACGTCCGGGATGCTCCCGTGCCCACGACTGGAGCATGGCCTTGATGTGTTTGCGCTGCGCGTTTTCCTGCGAGCCGCACAGATTGCACGGAATGATCGGAAAATCCATGCTGCGGGCAAATCGGGCGATATCGCTTTCGGTACAGTACGCCAGCGGACGGATCACCATGTGCTTGCCGTCGTCGCTCACCAGTTTGGGTGGCATGGCCTTGATCTTTCCACCGAAGAACATGTTCAGGAACAGTGTTTCCAGCATGTCGTCACGATGGTGTCCAAGCGCGATGCGGGTGGCACCGATCTCGGCTGCAGTGCGGTAAATGATGCCGCGGCGAAGGCGGGAGCACAGCGAACACGTGGTCTTGCCCTCAGGGATCTTGTCCTTGACGATCGAGTAGGTGTCCTCGGTGACGATCCGGTACTCGACGCCGATGGACTCGAAGTAGGCGGGCAGGATGTGGTCGGGGAAGCCGGGCTGTTTCTGATCGAGGTTCATTGCCACGATGCGGAAATCGACCGGCGCACGCTCGCGCAGCGCCAGCAGACAGGAGAGCAGGGTGTATGAATCCTTGCCGCCAGACACGCAGACCATCACCGTATCGCCGTCGCTGATCATGTTGTAGTCACCGATCGCTTCGCCGACGCCACGCTCGAGCTTCTTTTTCAGGCGCAGAAAGGTATTGGAGTGGCGGTTTTCGGCTTGTTCGACGGCGGGTTGGGTGGTAACGCTGTTCACGATCGGGCTCAGTAAAAAAGTCTTTCCGGATTATACACTTGCATTGCAGCGGACGATTAGAGGTGCGCGCTGCGGCCGCCATCCACGGCCAGGATCTGACCGGTGATGTAGGGGGCGTCGACCAGCAGGAAGCGCACCGTGCGGGCGATGTCGGTCGGGCTGCCTTCGCGCTGCAGCAAGGTGTGGCGGACGATCTCCTCGCGCTCGTCGCTTGCGATCTGCCCATCTTCGGGCCACTCGATCGGCCCCGGAGAAACACCGTTTACCCGCACCTCGGGCGCCATCTCAAGGGCGAGCGCGCGGGTCAGCCCCGCCAGCCCTGCCTTGGCCGCGCAGTACAGTGCGTAATGTCGCAGGGGGCGTTCAGCGTGGATGTCGACAATGTTGACGACGGCGCCGCGTGATGCCTTGAGTGCCGGTGCGAGTGCCTGGGTGAGGAACAGCGGGCCCTTGAGGTTGGAGCCAACGAGATCGGCCCAGGCGCTTGAGTCGATCTGCCCCAGCGGCGTGGGGAAAAAGCTCGACGCGTTATTGACGAGTCCGTCGAGTCGGCCATAGTGAGCCAGGACCCGGTCCGCGAGCGCTTCGGGCACGCCATCGGCACCAAGGTCTCCGCCAACGGTCATGGCCGATCCCGGGCGGATGGCGAGAAAGCTCGCCGCGAGCGCTTCGGCCTCATCCCGGCTGCTGCGATAGTGCAGCGCGATGCGAGCGCCGCCGGCGTGAAGTTCGCGTGCAATCGCAGCGCCGACTCTGCGCGCGGCGCCGGTGACGAGAATGACGGGCTCGGTGGATTGTTCGTTCATGGTGCTGTATTGGGTTGTCGAGAGTTGATGATTGGCGCGGTTCCGGGTGTGCGCGGTGCAGTTCATCCTGCGCGCTCGGCTACAATGCCGCGTTCCCAACCTTTGCCGCCGCCATGCCTTCCTTGCCCCAGCCTTCTGCAGAAGCTCTTGACCAGAGCAATCGCCTGACTGCCCTGCTGCAATCCGAAATCCGGGCCGCAGGGGGCTGGATGCCGTTTTCCCGTTACATGGAACTGGCACTTTACGCGCCCGGGCTGGGGTATTACAGCGGCGGCGCGAGAAAGTTCGGGCCGGGGGGCGATTTCATCACGGCACCGGAGCTCACGCCCTTGTTTGGCCAGGCGCTTGCAGGCCAGGTCGAGCAGGTGATGCAGGTCAGTGCGATGCAGGTGATCGAAGTCGGTGCCGGGACCGGACTGCTTGCGGCCGATCTCCTGCTTGAGCTTGAGCGCAGAGGTGCGCTCCCGCTCAGCTATGGCATCCTCGAACTTTCGGCCGAACTCAGGGAACGCCAGTTCGACACCCTCGCGCAACGGGCGCCGCATCTGGCCGCGCGCGTCCAGTGGCTGGATACGCTGCCCGCGCAGTTCTCCGGTGTGGTGGTCGCGAACGAAGTGCTCGATGTGATGCCGGTGCATCTGGTCGTGTCGCGCGCCGATGGCGTGTTTGAGCGCGGTGTCGTGCTGACCGAGAGCGAAGATGGGGCGGTGTTTCGCTGGGGTGACAGTCCGGCCGAGGGGGCAGTGCTCGAAGCGGCCCGCGCGCTGGAACTGCCGGCGCCCGCAGAGGGCGAATACCTGACCGAGATCAACCTGGCCGGGCAGGCCTGGATGGCCTCATGGGCAGACCGCTTGCAGCAGGGGGCGATGCTGCTGATCGATTATGGCTATCCGCGCGCCGAGTACTATCTGCCGTCGCGCTCGAACGGCACCTTGCTGTGCTACTACCGCCATCATGCGCACGCCGACCCCTTCCTGTGGCCGGGGCTGAACGACATTACCGAATTCGTGGATTTCACCGCGATGGCCGAGGCGGCGTACGACGCAGGGCTGGAAGTGCTGGGCTACACCAGCCAGGCACAGTTTCTGTTCAATTGCGGGGTGCTGGACTGTCTGGCACGACGCGGCCCAGAAGGGTCGGCCGACTATGTTCGCGCGGCGCGCGCAGCGCAACGGCTGACCACGCCGCAGGAGATGGGCGAGTTGTTCAAGGTGCTTGCCGTCGGCCGGGGCATCGACGTACCGCTGCTCGGTTTCGCTCGCGGCGACCGTCTGCATACGCTTTGATACGCTGCGAGCGGGTACTGCCTGTCGGATGCCCGGCGTTTCGGCTGATTAAGCGCCCTGGCGACTCATTGCGTTCAGGAGCGCTTCGATGTCGCGCGGCGGCGGCATGTTGCGCGCTGGCTGACTGAAGTCGATTTCCTGCAGCTGAAGGGCGGTTTCGGGGAGAGGATGCCTGGTGGTGCCAAGGACTTCCTCGTCAGACCTGCCGGCTTCCCGAATTTCCTTGCCGGTTTGCATGTCCATGTAGATCACCATGATGGCCTCCGCAAAGTGACCGGATATCCCGGTCTCCTGATTTCATTAACGGCCGCTTTCTGGCGGGCTTGAATCGAAGATTGGGACCGATGGTGCAATGTTCAAGACGTGGTGTTCGCGTCTTTGAGCAAATCATGACAATTTGGCGAGCGGCTGGCGAGGAAAAAAAGCACGGGGTGTGGCTTTTTTGCCGCAGCAGGTCGCCGTCAGCCAAGGGATTTAAAGCGATTGCGACTCGAGCCACTCCGCGATGCGCTTCGCGACGCCTTCCCAGCCGTGTTCCAGCATCATCCCGTGGCCGATATCGTCAAAGATCTCGGCAGTTAGTCCGTAGGTGGTGGCGGTCATATGCACCTGGTCGGGCGGGATGAGCTGATCGTGGCTCGCACCGAGGATCAGCATTGGCACATCGTGCATCTGCGCAGGCTGGGGCAGGTTGAACAGCGTCATGTCCCAGATCGCGCGGTGCGACTCTGCTTGGCTCAGCGCGTAGTAGCGGCGCAGCGTTGCTTCTTCGATCGGTTGATGGAAAAGGGCTTCGCGCAGGCTCTCCAGCTGAGCTTCTCCTGCATTCATGAGGCGATTGAGATCGGCCAGCAGGTGCGGTTTCTTGAACATCAGCCCGAAAGCCGACCCCATCAGACCTTGTGGCGGCACCGACGCCATCAGCACTGCCGCAGGGGCTGTCGCCCGTTCGAGGTATTTCTGCACCACCAGGCCACCCATCGAATGACCGATCAGCACTGGAGCGCTCGGCAGGCGCGCAATCACCTGGGTCAGGTCGCGCACATAGTCGTCGATCGACAGCGAGTCGAGGTGGTCGTGGTGCAGGCTCTTTCCATGTCCTGAAAGGGATACCGCGTAAGCAGTCCATCCCCTGGCTGCGAACCAGGGCAGAAAATGCTCTTCCCAGCACCAGGCGCCGGTGTAGGCGCCGTGGACGAAAAGCAGCGGGGTGGCGTGGGGCGTGTCCTTCTCTGGGCTGTGACAGAGGACTTCGAGGTCGCCGAAGCGTGATGCATTCATTGGGGAATCTCCATGCCGCGCCGCACTGCCGGGCGTGCAGTCATGGCTTTTGACCAGCGCTGCACCTCTGGGAATCGGGCAAGGTCGATACCTTGCCACTCGTGGCGGGCAATCCAGGGGTAAGTCGCAATATCTGCGATCGAGTAGGTGCTGCCGGCCAGCCAGTCGCGGCCCTTGAGGCGGGTGTTGAGCACGCCGTAGATGCGCGCGCCCTCTCGCGAATAGCGGTCGATTGCGTAAGGAATGACATCCGGCGCAAAGCGCAGGAAGTGATGGATCTGTCCAAGCATGGGCCCGACGCTGCTCATCTGGAACATCAGCCACTGCAAGGCCTCGCTGCGCTCGCGCGCATCAGTGGGTAGCAGTCGGCCACATTTTTCGGCCAGGTAGATCAGGATTGCCCCGGACTCGATCACCGTGAACGGCTGACCTTCGGGCCCTTCACTGTCGACGAGTACCGGAATCTTGTTGTTGGGGTTGAGCGCGGCGAATTCGGGCGCAAACTGATCTTTCCGGGTGATGTCGATTGCGCGGGTTTCGTATTCCAGTCCGAGTTCTTCCAGCGCGATCGATACTTTTCGACCGTTCGGCGTGGCCCAGGTATGGAGGGTGATCATTTCTTGTAGGCTCTGTTGGTTGCGGTGTTCGCCCCTGAAGGGGTCTAATCCGGCATCTTTGCGTGGAGTGGTCGATGCTCAAGTGGATTGTGGTGGTCATGCTGATCGTGGTGCTCACCGGCCTGATCCAGCCCGGCACGGCTCAGCGCCTGCGTCTTGGCCACCTGCCCGGAGATCTTGCATTCCGTTTCAGGGGCAAAGCTTATCACTTCCCCTTCACCACGACGGTGTTGCTGTCCCTGCTTGCCTGGCTCATCTTGCGCGCGATCTGAGCGTGTGACCGTGTGATGATGCTCATTCAGCGCCGGAAGTTTCTGCGCGGACTGCCTTGACCGCTGCCAGGCGTGCGCAGTGGATGTGCTCGGGAATCTGTTTTTTGTCGGTGCATTCGCGGGCGATCCTGCCGGCATCGATGGCTCGCATGCGATCGAGCATCTGCCGCCAGCGTATTGCTGGCAGCCACGGTGCTGAACGCTCTCCCCCGCGGCCTTGATAGTCGCAGGCTGCGGCATCGAGCATCAGCAGGAAGCGCTCGGGGCGTCGCAGCGCGTCGCAGCGTTCGATGACCTTGACGACGGTTTCGGTGCGCAGGATGTCGATCTGGCCAAGAATGCCGTGTTCGCGAGCCACCATCACCGCGAGGTCGCGGCATTCTGTCGGCGCCTTCAGGCGTTCCGACACTGCGCGTGCCATGTGCTCGCCACGCATTTCATGGCCGTAATGATGCGGCAGGATGGCTTCCGGGGTGGTGCCTTTGCCAAGATCGTGCAGCAGACAGGCCCAGCGCACCGCCAGGGGGTGGCCTCCGCGAGCCGATGCGTCGATGACCATCAGCACGTGTTCGCCGGTGTCGATCTCCGGATGGTGCTGCTCCGGTTGCGGTACGCCGAACAGGCAATCAACTTCGGGCAGGATGCGCGCCAGTGCGCCGCACTCACGCAGGATGCGGATCATCCTCGACGGTGAGTCCTCCATCAGGCCGCGGGACAGTTCCTGCCAGACGCGTTCAGGCACGAGGTGATCGACTTCGCCCCCACTGACCATGTTCTGCATCAGCGTGAGCGTTTCCGGCGCGAGGCTGAACTCACTGAACCGCGCTGCAAAGCGGGCGACGCGCAGAATGCGCACCGGATCTTCGGCAAACGCCGGGCTGACGTGACGAAAGAGCCTCGCATTCAGGTCGGCGACGCCGCCATAGGGGTCGGTCAGATTGCCCTCTGCATCACGCGCAATGGCGTTGATCGTCAGGTCGCGACGCAGCAGGTCCTGCTCGAGGGTGACGTCAGGCGAGGCGTGGCACACGAATCCGGTATAGCCCCGCCCGCTCTTGCGTTCGGTGCGGGCGAGGGCGTATTCCTCGTTGCTGGCGGGGTGCAGAAAGACCGGGAAGTCCTTGCCCACCGGGCGGAAACCACGCGCGAGCATGGCTTCCGGCGTTTCGCCCACCACGACCCAGTCGCGATCCTTTACCGGGAGTCCGAGCAGTGCGTCGCGTACTGCGCCGCCAACAACGAATGCACGCATCAGCCGTAGAGATCCTCTGAGGCAATGGACTCGGTCTCGGCCAGTGCTGCAGCCTCCCATTCACGCATGTGCGGATTGGTGAGCATGGTGGCCAGATACTCCGCGGCAGCGCCTTCCGGCTTCACGCCGTAGGTCTTGAAGCGGTAGCAGACCGGGGCGAAGGCCGCATCCGCAATGCTGAAGCGGCCGAACAGGTAGGGGCCGTCCTTGCCGAAGCGTGCGCGGCAGTCGTTCCAGATCGCCACCACGCGGGCGATCTCGGCGTCGACCTCCGGGGTGTGCCCCTTGCCGGTGTAGTCTTTGCGGATGTTCATCGGCATGTGTTCGCGCAGGTGCGCAAATCCGGAATGCATTTCGGCGCTTGCCGCCCTTGCAACGGCCCGCGCTGCGACCTCGGTCGGCCACAGTTGCGGGTTCTTCTCCGCCAGGTATTCGCCGATTGCGAGCGAATCCCATACCACGAAGCCATGGTCGATGAGGCAGGGTACCTTGCCCGAGGGCGAATGCGAGAGGATGTGCTCACGGCTACCCGGAATGAACAGCGGGATGCGGATTTCCTCGAAGGTGAAGCCGCCGGAACGTGCTGCCAGCCACGCACGCAGGGACCAGGACGAGTAGTTCTTGTTGCCGATGATCAGTTTCATCAGGGACTCCGTCTAAGGGAGGGGTTAGCGTCGCGCGTGGCGACGCAGGGGGTTATACATGGCGCGTTGTGTGGCCTTGCCGAGCCATCCTGGTACGACCGATTCGATCGCAGTCGGGACCAGCCCGAAGGGCAGGGGCGTGCCGCTGGCAACGTTGTCAGCACGCATCGAGCGCACATTGTCACGGCTCATTAAGGGCTGCGGTGCGAGCTCCATCAGCCTGGCCTGAAACATCGCGAGGCCCTCGGGGAGCGGAATGACCGGGCGCGGGTGGCCGACCAGCGCGGAGACGTACTCGACCAGCTGGCGCAGCGTATAGACGCTTGGCCCGGCAAGTTCCAGCGTCTGGCCGTTGGCCGAAGTGTCGGTGAGGCAGCGCCACACCACCTCGGCAACGTCTTCCACATAGACCGGCTGAAAGCGGGCGTTTGCGCCACCAAGCGGCAGGACCGGGAAGACCGAGGCCAGCTTTGCGAACAGGTTCAGGAAGCTGTCGTCGCGGCCGAAAATGACCGACGGTCGCAGGATGGTCCATTCGACCTCGGGCGCGGCGGCGCGGATGGCGAGTTCGCCTGCGGCCTTGGAGCGCTGATACTCGGAAGGGCCATCGGCATCGGCGCCGAGCGCGCTGACGTGAATGAGCCGTCGCACGCCGCCTGTCTTGCAGGCGGCTACGATCCTTTCCGGGAGTTCGACATGGGCGCGGGCAAAGTCGGGCCCGTAGGGCGACGCACTGCGCGAGTGCAGGATGCCGACGAGGTTCACCACGGCATCGGCGTCGGCAAACAGGCGGGAAAGGGTTGCCTCGTCATGGCAGTCGGCCTCGATCACCTCGACGTTGGGCAGGAGCAATACACGCCCTGCACGACTGCGCCGGCGCGTCGGAATCAGCACGCTGACGCCGGCTTCAGCCAGCCTGTTGGCGATGGCGGTGCCGAGAAAACCGGTACCGCCGATCAGAACGACACGTTGTGGAATCATCGTGATTGTTGCTCCGGCGCGTAGTGCATGAGTTTAGCGACTAATGTGAATGGGGTCATTGTGCGTCCGGCCGCGGTGCAATGGTGCCAAGCCGCGCCTTGAGCGACTGTGGCTGGCCGTCGAGCATGGCTGCATAGATCACGGTATTCGCCATGACCTTCTTTACATAGTCGCGGGTTTCGTCGAAGGGAATGGTTTCGACATAGATTGCACCTTCCAGCGGACGCGCGTCGCGCCAGCGCTTGGCGCGTCCCGGCCCGGCGTTGTAGCCTGCACTGGCCAGCACCGGATGATTGTCGAGATCTTCAAGGATGAGGCGCATGTAGCTGGTGCCGAGCTGCACGTTGGTGTTGGGCTCGGCCAGCAGGCCCTGATGGTAGCCGCTCATGCCGATCTTGCCTGCGACCCACTTGCCCGTGGCCGGCATCACCTGCATCAGGCCTTGTGCGCCGGAACTCGAGCGCGCGGGGACGACAAAGCGGCTCTCCTGGCGCATCAGGCCGTAGACCCAGTTCATGTCCAGACCCTGGCTGCGGACCTGTGGTTCGATGAGATCCCGGTACGGGGTGAGAAAGCGCAGATCAAAGGCGCCGTTCGGGCTGGCGAGTTCGGCGGTATTGATGGCGCGGTCGAAAATATCGTACTTGAGGGCGAGGCGGGAGGCCGCGAGCCGGAATACCTCGTCCTGTCCGCGCAAGGACCAGTTCCACTCGCGCACGGCCTCGGTCCGCATGTCGAGCTGGAACAGCGCGATGGCACGGCGCAACCCGGGGTCGTCCTCGGCGAGGCGAAGCTGATCCGCGCTCAATGCCGTGGCACCGGGCGAAACAACAAAGGGGCGCCCGAGTTCGTCGCCCGCGAGCATGCCGTAGAAGTGGGGGGCGCCTGCTATGCGGGCATAGAGCGCTTCTGCCTCGGCACGACGGTTGAGGCCGGCAAGGCTGCGGGCGCGCCAGTAGATCCACTCCGCTTGCTGCTGTTCATCCGCGTTCAGCCGCTCGATCGCCCCAAGCACTGCGTTCCAGTCGTTGTCGCGCAGTGCTGAACGAACGCGCCACGCGCGCTGTTCGGCCGTCATCGGAATGTCGCCGGCAGCACTGAACCAGTCTCTGGCCATCCTGTCCTGCGCCCACGATGCGCGCAGCGCGAGGGCCGAATAGACATAGGCGCGGTCATCGGCGCCGAGCCGGTCCTGCAGGCGGATCAGGCGCACGTGCGCACCGGGCATGTCTTCGCGGACGAGGCGGACCAGCGCGGCCAGCGCCAGTTCCCGGCCGCCGCGGTTGGTGGCGAAATTGGCGGGCAGGCGGTCGAGGTATTGAGCCGGGCTCTTCATGACCTGTTCGAGTGCGCTGCTGTCGCCATCGTCGAGCCATGCAAGCGTGCTGCGTGCGTTGCCGGTATTGCGGTTTTCGACCTGTCGCCTGAAGCGCCACCACGCGTCGTCGGCGCTCACGACCCCGCTGCTGACGGCAGCCCGCAGCACGGTGTCGCAGGCGCTGTGTGCGTCGGTGAGGTCGTGCCATTGTGCAGCGACGTCGGCCAGTACGCCGCGATCGCCGTTCATGAGCCTGGCGGTCCAGTGATGGCAGCGCAGCTCGCCGTCAGGGCTTTGCAGATCCGGATAGAGCCGCAGAAAGCCGGCCCAGTCGCTGTCCTTGGCGAGCCTTCGCAGCCAGTCGGCGCGCAGGCGTTCGGCAAGCACTGAGCCTGCCTCCTGCATCAGGAAGTCTGCCAGCTCGGTTGCGGGGGGCGCATCGGGTCGGGCAAGCTTGTTGAGCAGCAGCCAGTAGCGGACATAGGGGTCGAGCAGGTGGGTGTCGGGTTGTTGCGCCAGCCGTTCCAGCGTGTTGCGATCACCTGTGCGGATGGCCTCCCGGGCGGCGAGAATTCGCGCCTCTCCCTGTTGTCCGAAAGCGCTCGTCGCAAATACCAGGCATGCTGCGAACAGCATTCCCCATGAAGCCTTGTGCATCCCGTAACATCCCCGTTTAAGATCGAATCACCATATCACAGTGACTGCCAGTTTCCCTGCCCTTTCCGACGATATCCAGGCTCGGCGACGCGTGCTTCGCGATCGTGCGCTGGCTGCTCGCGAAGCGCTTTCGCCGGCGTCCCGCGCCGGGCGTGTTCGCCAGCTCGAAACCCACCTTGATCAGCTTGTTGCCGCGCTGCAGCCCCGTGTCCTTGCGTTTTGCTGGCCGTATCGTGCAGAGCCCGACTTGCGCGAATGGGTGACGTGCTGGCTGACAGCCGACGCGGACCGTCGTGCCGCCCTGCCGGTCGTGCTGGAGAAGGACGCACCCCTGATATTTCGCTGCTGGCGACCCGGCATGCTGCTTCAGACCGATCGTCATGGCATTCCGTTTCCCGGTGAGGGCGCGGCTGTCGTGCCCGACGTGGTGCTGGTGCCGCTCAATGCCTTCGATGCGCAGGGTTTTCGCCTTGGCTATGGCGGCGGGTATTTCGACCGTACGCTGGCGATCATGCGAACGGTGACTGTCGGGGTCGGGTTCGAGTTGGGACGGGTTGATTCCGTGCTGCCCCAGGCCCACGACCGGGCGATGGACTGGCTGGTGACAGAGGCAGGGACATTTCGGGCTGCCGAAGCCTGAGCGGGGAGTGCTCGGGCGGGCGCTGGTTCAGGCCTGCTCCACCCGGTTGCGGCCGTTGTGCTTGGCTGCGTAGAGTGCGCTGTCGGCGCGGGCCAGAATCATTTCTGCATTGCTGTCGTCAGCCTGCATCAGGCTTACACCGATGCTGGTCGTCGCGCCGATGTCGCGGTTCTGGTAGACCAGTGGGGTGTTCTCAAGCGTGCTGCGAAGGCGTTCGGCCAGTTCGAGCGCGCCCGCCAAACCGGTAGCCGGCAGCAGGATCGCGAACTCCTCGCCGCCCAGACGGCCGATGAGGTCGGACGCTCGCAGCAGCGAGTGCGCAAGCGTTACAACGTGGCACAGCATGGCATCGCCTGCCGCATGGCCGTGCAGGTCGTTGACGCGCTTGAAGTAATCGAGGTCCAGCATCATCAGCGCCGCGTTGTTGCGGTAGCGGCGCACCCGAACCAGCTCAGCATCGACCTTGTCCAGAAACGCGCGACGGTTGCGAACACCTGTCAGCGGGTCGGTGGTGGCAAGCAGCCACAGAGCTTTCTCCTGCTGCTTGCGAGCGCTCACATCGCGATAGACGCGCAGGAAGCCCAGCAGTGCGTCAGTGCTTCCCGTGCTCCGGATCGGAATGAAGTCACGCTCAATCCAGCGCCCGTCGCGGTGTGCCAGTTCTTCGCCATAGACGGTCTGCGCGCGCTCGCGCAGCATGTCGAGACGTTGCGCAAATGTCGTCGGGTCCAGACTGAGCTTGCCGGCGGCGAGCGTGAGGCTCTTGATCGATGCGCCCGCGAGATTGCCCGGCGGGCGCGGCATATTCATGAGGTCGAAGACTTTGTCGTTGAGCAGGGTGATCTGTCCCTGCATGTCTTCCATGATCACCGCGCCCGGGAAGTGGTCGACCACGGTCTGCAAGCGGGCGTAGGCAGCCTGCAGATCCTTGCGCGCGGCCCGGGTAGCGGTGATGTCTTCCTTGATGGCGATGAAATGCGTCAGTGTGCCCTGCTCATCGCGCACAGGTGTAATGGTGAGCGCCTCGTCATACAGGCTGCCGTCCTTGCGCCGGTTGACGAGCTCCCCGCGCCATACCGCGCCCGAGAGGATGGTGCGCCACATGCTTTCGTAGAACTCACGGCTTTGTTGGCCGGATCGAACCAGTTCCTTGGGCATGCGCCCGACTGCCTCGCTCAGGCCATAGCCGGTGAGGGTGGTGAAGGCTGGATTGGCCCATTCGATGCGCGCGTCGGTACCGGTGATTACAACGGCGGTGGCGCTCGCGTTGAGCGCACTTTCGAGGAGGTGGCGGCGCGCCTCGGCGCGATGGCGCAGGCTTCGTTCATGCTGTCCGGCGCGTCGGAAATACAGATAGGCGGCCAGCGTGCAGCCGAGCCCGAGCAGGCTCAGCGGCAGGAAGATGAGTGCGCTGCTGCGGCTTTCGGCATACGCGCCTGCGAGTGCCTCGTCGAGCGCGCTGCTGATGACCACTGCGAATGGAAGACGCTCGTTGAGTTGGTAGCTTACAAGCAGGTGCCCCTGTTCGCCGTCCAGTGTCTGCATCCCTGCCGTTTCGCCTGCCTGCCAGCGAAGGGCGAGCGCTTGTTCGAGTTGCTGCAGCGCCGTGTCTGCGGTTGCGGTATCGAGCAGGCGTATTCCATCGAGCCGGAAGAGGCTGATGCGGTCGCCATGGGTGGTTCTGAAGTCGTCGAGAATACGTTCGAGGTAGTCGAGGTCCAAGGTGGCAAGAAGCGCGACCGGGGGCGCGTTCCCCGGTCTGAATGAACGTGCAATCGGGACAAAGCCCAGGTCGGGTGTCGGCGTCAGCGAATCATCCGCCGGCCGGGCGTCGGCAAGGTCGCGCCCGGCGTGTGGCGGGCCGATCTGCAGGATGTCTCCCCGGGTACGATCGGGAGGGTGGTAGCTGTCGAGCCTGAGCGCTGTTCCCCGATTCTCGGGCGTGGTGCTCGCTATGACCGTGCCGTCTGCGGCCACCACAGAGAGCGAGCGCAGGTAGGGGATGTGCTGGATCACGGACTCGAGACGGCTGGTCCATTCAGGTGATGGAGCATCGGCGTCGATGGCTCGTCCAAGGGAAATCAGGTTGAGATCGACGTTCCGTAGCAGATGTCCGATGTGCGTGTTCAGATGACGGGTGTCGCGCTGCAAAACTTGTTCATGCGCAGTGCGCACGTCCTCAAGGACCCTTGAGAAGTGATACTCGAAACCCGCCCAAGCCAGTAGCGCACAGACGCAAAGCAGGGCAAGGAAGCCGAAATCAGCGAGTCGCCTGCGACGTCGTGCGTTCATCTCGAATCCGTGTTCAGCGTGTGATGACGATGGGCTCGAGCCCGTGGCGTCGCGCGGCGCGTACCAGTCGTCCATCCTGCTTTATCGCCTGGAGATAGGTTTCGAGCCGCTTGAACCAAGTGGCGTCACCAGGAGCTACAGCCCATGCGTATGGCGTAATGTGGTAGGGGGTGCCGGGCGAAATCAGGCGCGCCCAGTCGGACCGGTCGAGCATGCGCTGGCTAAAAGGGTAGTCGGTCATGAAAACGTCGGCACGGCCGGATGCAACCTCCTCTTCACGCGCATGAGGTGATCCGAGTATCGCGAGCCTGGCGTGACGAAGCTTGTCGACCATGACCTGCTCATGGATCGTGCCCTTGGCGACGGCAACGACGATTCCCGGTTGATCAATGTCATCCCACCGCTTGACTCGACCGCTGCTGCGGGCGGCAACCGCATAAATGTCGCTCGCGAGGTAGGGGGCTGTGAATTGAAGCTTCTCTGCACGCTCGGCGGTGATCCCGACACCGAACATCGCGACGTCGCAGTTGTCGCTGAGCAAGTCCTTCGCCAGGCGGGGAAAACTGCTGTCGACGAATTCGACGCCGACGTTCAGCTCCCGACCGAGCTCGAGCGCGAGATCGATGTCGATGCCGCGCAATTCGCGTGTTGCCGGGTCCCGGTATGTCACCCCGAAGTACTCCGGCCAGATGCAGATCCGGACGCGTTTCTCGTCGAGGATGCGATCAAGGCGGCTTTGGTGCCCGTGCGCGTCGAAAGCGACGCCCTGAATCATGGCGGCGCCGAAGAGCACGAGAAGCCAGCGAGCAAATTGAAGAGAGAGCGGGGAAGTCACGAGTATCCTCAATGCAGCCACGAGTCTCCATGGCTCCGCGCTGCAGCGTCGCGCACCTCAGTCACGCCGACATCATGCGCATGTCGCCGGATCAGCTCCGGCAAGCCTATTTCTATTACAAAAGAACTAAGTTATCAAGCGCCGGGATGTGACATCTGCCTGCTTGATGCAGGGTTTGCGGGCAGGATGGCAGCGGTTGTGCGGCTGCCATCCTGCAGGGGTCATGACAGGAACATGCGATAGGCCGGGTTTGTCGTCTCGTCGACATACTCGTAGCCGAGGCGCTCGAGAAACGCATCGAAGGCGCCGTTGTCTTCCGGCGGAACCTGCATGCCCACCAGTACCCGGCCGAAGTCGGCGCCGTGGTTGCGATAGTGAAAGAGGCTGATGTTCCAGTCCGAACGCAGATTCGACAGAAAGTTGATCAGGGCGCCCGGACGCTCGGGGAAGGTGAAGCGATAGATCACCTCGTTCTCTGCCTGGGGCGCGCGCCCACCGACCATGTAACGGACGTGGGTCTTGGCCAGTTCGTCGTCGGTCAGGTCGACGGCCGGCAGATCGTGACGCGCCAGCATTTCGACCAGTCGCGTGGCTTCGTTGCGGTTATGTACCGTCACGCCGACAAAGATGTGTGCCTTCTCGGCATCGGCATAACGGTAGTTGAACTCGGTGATGTTGCGATTGCCGAGCAGGCTGCAGAACTTGCGGAAGGAGCCCGCGTGTTCCGGGATCGTGACTGCAAGTACCGCTTCGCGCTGCTCGCCAAGCTCTGCACGCTCGGCCACGAAGCGCAGACGGTCGAAATTCATGTTGGCGCCGGAGGCGATCGCGACCAAGTGCTTGTCACGCAGTTTGTTGCGGCGCGCGTATTCCTTGGCGCCGGCAACCGCAAGTGCGCCGGCGGGTTCGAGAATCGAGCGGGTGTCCTCGAACACGTCCTTGATTGCGGCGCAGATCGCGTCGTTATCGACCAGGATCATCTCATCGACATATTGCTGGCACAGGCGGAAGGTTTCGCGGCCCACCTCCTTGACGGCAGCACCATCGGCAAAGATGCCTACCTGATCGAGCGCCACCCGTTTGCCGGCCGCCAGCGAACGCGTCATCGCGTCGGCATCGACGGCTTCGACGCCAATGATCCGGGTCTCCGGGCGCAGACGCTTGATGTAGGCCGCGACACCTGAGATCAGGCCGCCGCCGCCGACGCAGCAGAATACGGCATGAATGGGTTGGGGGTGGGCGCGCAGGATCTCCATGCCGATGGTGCCCTGGCCCGCGATTACATCCGGATCGTCGAAAGGATGGACGAAGGTGAGCTTCTCGGCCTTCTCCAGTTCAAGCGCGTGGGCATAGGCATCGGAGTAGGACTCGCCCACCAGCACGACTTCACCGCCCCTGGCCTTGACCGCGTCGATCTTGATCTGTGGCGTGGTGCTGGGCATGACGATGACCGCACGGACACCGAGTTTCTTCGCCGACAGCGCCACACCCTGGGCGTGATTGCCGGCCGAGGCGCAGATGACGCCCCGCTGCAGGGCCTGGGGCGACAGTTTGACCATCTTGTTGTATGCACCGCGCAGCTTGAAACTGAATACCGGCTGCATGTCTTCGCGCTTGAAATACACTTGATTGTGAATTCGGGCGGAGAGATTGCTGGCGAAATCCAGTGGCGTCTCGATGGCGACGTCGTACACCTGGGCGTTGAGAATACGTTCCAGATAATCCGGGCTTGCGGCGGTCATGGCTTTGGCTTTGTGCGAGCGCACTGCGGTAAAGGGGCTGAGGGTAGCAGTCGATGCGGCACTGCGGCAAGCGCAGTGCCCGAAAAAACATCCGGGCGCAAGGGGGAGTACCCTTAGTTCGCGAGATCGGAGGCGGTGCCGTCCGGCTTGTCCGCTTCGAGCAGTTTGATCTGGCGCTCGATAAACTCCTGGGTGGAGTCCACTCCCCGCAACTGCAGGATGGTCGAGCGCACCGCCGCCTCGAGCAGCACCGCAAGGTTGCGGCCGGCCGCAACTGGCAGGGTGACGCGGGGGACGGAGTCGCCAAGGATGTTCTGATGTTCGCGCTGCATCGGAAGCCGGGTCGGGTCGTCCTGCCCCGGCTGACGGCGTTCAAGGTGGCAGATCAGCCGCAGGCGCATCTTGCGGCGACAGGCGGTTTCGCCAAAGATGGTGCGGATGTTGAGAATGCCGAGTCCGCGCACCTCGATGAAGTCCTGCAGCAGTTCGGGGCAGCGGCCCTCGAGTACGCTGGGCGCGATCCGCGAGAACTCGACGATGTCGTCGGCAACCAGGCCGTGACCGCGCGAGATCAGCTCCAGCGCAAGCTCGGATTTGCCGGCGCCGGAATTGCCGGTGATGAACACGCCAAGTCCGAGCACGTCCATGAACACACCGTGCAGCGACACCTTTTCGGCGAGCTGTCGTGACAGGTAAAGGCGCAGCTGGTCGATGACCCCGGCTGCCGGTTGGGGTGTGGTGAACAGCCCGACGTTGTGCGCCGCGCAGACGCCGTGGACAATATTGGGCACTTCGCAGCCATCGGCAAGGATGAAGGCAGGCGGGTGTGCCGACAGGATGTCGTTGAGGTGGTGTGCGACCTTGTCACGTGATTGCCGCTGCGCCCAGGCCAGCTCGGCTGCGCCGAGGATCTGCAGGCGGGTAGGGTGAATCAGGTTGAGGTGGCCAATCAGGTCGGCCGGCCAGATGCGCTCTTCGGCAACAGAGAGAACCGCGTCGATACTGCCGCTGACATGGGTCAGCTGCAGACGTTCGCGGTTGTCGTCATACAGCTGCGAGAGGCTCGTTTGTCGCATCGGAACCCCAGTCGTTGAACAGGGTGTGGAGTGCCTGTGCGTCGGGTGCGGCCTGCAGCTGTTCGCGGAAGCCGCGATCGCTGAACATCTGTGCCAGCTCCGACAAGAGCTGAAGGTGGGTCTCGTTGGCCTGTTCGGGTACCAGCAGGACAAACAGCATGTTCACCGGACGGCCGTCGGGCGCATCGAACTGCACCGGGGCTTCGAGACGGAGAAAGGCGCCGGCTGCGTCCTTCAGGCCCTTGATGCGGCCGTGGGGAATGGCTATGCCCTGGCCGAGGCCGGTCGATCCGAGGCGTTCGCGCGCAAACAGGCTGTCAAACACCATGCTGCGGGCGATGCCCTGATTGTTCTCGAACAACAGGCCGGCCTGCTCGAAGACGCGCTTCTTGCTGCTGGCGTCGAGGTCGGCAACCACGTTCGAAAGTGGCAGGAGTTGGGAGATGAGGCTCATGCGCTTTGGGGCTCACGCAGCGCCGCCGGAGCGGACGCAACGCTGAAAGGTCTCTCAGGCCCGGGTGAAGCCGGGCCGCCAAATTAAGCGGCGGATTATAACTTCACCTGGGGCTGAAAGGCCTGGTGAAAAATCACGCCTCGGGGGTCTGGTGCTTGTGCGAGTCGTGGTGGTGATCGGTGCTCTTCTGCTTGTACTTGAGCACCTGGCGATCGAGCTTGTCGGTCATTGCGTCGATGGCTGCGTACAGGTCAGCGTCGGAGCTTTCGACGTGGATGTCCTTGCCGCGCACGTGCACGGTGACTTCAGCCTTCTGGTCGAGTTTCTCAACGGAAAGGATCACGTTCACGCTGGTAACGTTGTCGAAGTGGCGGATGACGCGGTCGAGCTTCCCGGAGACGTACTCGCGGATGGCCGGGGTCACTTCAACGTGGTGTCCGGTGATGTTGAGATTCATGGTAACTCCTCTTGGTATCAAAGCGCTTTACGCAGACTGACCGGCGGGATATTGAGTGATTCGCGGTATTTGGCGATTGTGCGCCGCGCGACCACGATACCCTGCTGGCCCAACAGATCGGCAATCTTTGCGTCGGACAGGGGTTTCTTCCTGTCTTCGGCATCCACCAGCTGGCGAATCAATGCACGAATCGCCGTAGAGGAGGCCGCACCACCGGTGTCAGTGGCAACGTGACTGCCGAAAAAATACTTGAGTTCGAATACGCCGCGCGGTGTCGCCATGTACTTCTGAGTGGTGACACGCGATACGGTGGATTCATGCAGCTCGAGCTGGTCCGCGATCTCCCTGAGGGTCAATGGACGCATTGCCACCTCGCCATGATCGAAGAACTGTCGCTGCTGGTCAACGATGGCCTGAGATACACGCAAAATGGTATCGAAGCGCTGTTGTACGTTCTTGATCAGCCAGCGTGCTTCCTGCAGCTGGCCGGTGAGGCCGCCGCCCTGGCCGCGGTTCTGCTGCAGCAGGCTCGCGTAGAGCTGATTGATGCGCAGGCGTGGCATGGCTTCGGCATTGAGCGACACCGTCCACCGGTTGCGGATCTTGCGCACGACGACATCGGGCAGCACGTAACGGGTTTCTTCGTTGGAATGCTGTGAGCCCGGGTGCGGGTCGAGTCGGCAGACCAGCGCCTGGGCATCGCGCAGGGCGTCGTCGTCGCACCCGGTGAGGCGCTTCAGCTTCGCAAAGTTTCGTTCGGCCAGCAGTTCGAGGTGCTGTTCGACAATGACCAGCGCCAGGTCACGGCAGCTGCCTGCAGGCATGGCCCGCAGCTGCAGGCCGAGACACTCCTGCGGGGTGCGTGCACCAATCCCCGCCGGTTCGAGCTGCTGCACATGTCGCAGGGCAATCGCGAGGTCGTCGAGGTCGTAGTCGAGCTCGGGCGGGAGCAGTTCGAGCAGGTCTTCAAGTTCCTGGTGCAGGTAGCCGTCGCTATCGAGTGCTTCGATGATGAAGCGCACCAGCAGGCGGTCACGGTCCGACAGGGGGGACAGCGCAACCTGCTGGTCGAGATAGTCGCGCAGCGAGGTGCCGGCGGCCTGGAACTCCTGGAAGTCGCTGTCCTCGTCGTCGTCGCTCTTGCTGCTGGCGCCGCTGCCGGTGCCCGACCAGTCCATGCCTTCGTCAAAGTCGGCCGATTCGTTCTCGTTGCGGGGCTCGGCTTCCTGGGTGGTCTCGGTGCTGGTCTCGCGCGGGGTCTCGGTTGCGGGCTGCGCATCGTTGCCGACAGCGGCCGGTGCGAAGTCGCTGCCGTCGCCGTCTTCGCGCTCGAGCATCGGGTTTTCCAGCAGAAAGCGTTCGATTTCCTGGTTGAGCTCGAGCGTGGAGAGCTGCAGCAGTTTGATGGACTGCTGAAGCTGCGGAGTGAGCGTCAGGTGCTGCGAGAGCTTGAGCTGAAGGGTCGGTTTCATGATGCCAGTCGAGGGTGCGTGCCGGAATCAGAGGCGGAAGTGTTCGCCGAGGTAGACCTGGCGCACTTGCTCGTTGGCGATGATCTCGTGCGGCTTGCCGCTGGCAAGCACGCGCCCCTCGGTAATGATGGTTGCGCGGTCACAGATGCCGAGGGTCTCGCGCACGTTGTGGTCGGTGATCAGCACGCCGATATTGCGCTCCTTCAGGAAGCGGATGATCTTCTGGATGTCGAGGACCGCGATCGGATCTACGCCGGCAAACGGCTCGTCCAGCAGGATGAGGCGCGGGTCGGTGGCGAGCGCGCGGGCGATCTCGCACCGTCTGCGTTCGCCGCCGGACAGCGAGATGGCGGTGTTGTCGCGCAGGTGGGTAATTCCGAGTTCCTGGAGCAACTCTTCCAGGCGCTCGTCGATTTGCGCCACTGGCAGCCCGCGGAGCTCAAGCACGGCGCGGATGTTCTCGGCGACCGTGAGCTTGCGGAACACGCTCATTTCCTGCGGCAGGTATGACAGCCCCAGGCGCGCACGAGCGTGGATCGGCAGATCGGTCAGGCGGGCGTCGTCGAGCGTGATCTCGCCGCCGTCGGCGCGCACCAGACCGACGATCATGTAGAAACAGGTTGTCTTGCCTGCGCCATTGGGGCCCAGCAAGCCGACCACTTCGCCCGAGCCGACCTCGAACGAAACGTCATGAACGACTGTGCGTGCCTTGTAGCGCTTTTGCAGGTCGGTGACCTTAAGCAGACTCATCAGGGTCTTCTTTCAACAGTTTGCAGATCACGTCAGTGGAAAAACCACGGGTTTGCAGGAAACGCGCCTGTCGCGCCCATTCGCGGCGATCGTCAGGGGCGAGGCCGAATCTAGACTGCCACACTGCACGTGCGCGGTCGAGTTCGGATTCCACACATTCGCTCTCGATGGCCTCGTCGATCAAGGCCTTCGATACGCCACGCCTCGCGAGTTCGTGCCGCAGACGCTGACTGCCAAACCTGGCGGCCTTGCTGCGAATCCACGCTTCGGCAAACCGGGTGTCGGAGAGCAGTTCGAGTTCGCTCATGCGAACCAGTACGGCTTCGATCTCCTCGGCGCTGCCATACGGGGACAGCTTGCGTGCGAGCTCCGCCCGCGAGTGATCCCGACGGGCGAGGTGGCGCAGCGCGCGCTCGCGCAGACTCGGTTCGCCCATCAGGGGTCAGCGTCCGGGCGGGGCGGAAATCAGGCTTCGGAAGCGACGGGTGCCGCGCCACCGAGCGCGGCCATTTCGCCCAGTCCGACGGCTGCGCGGACCTTGTTCTCGATCTCGCGAGCCAGCGCCGGGTTTGCGCGCAGGAACTCGCGTGAGTTGTCCTTGCCCTGGCCGATCTTGTCGCCGTTGTACGAATACCAGGCGCCGGACTTGTCGACGATCTTGTAAGTCACGCCGAGGTCGATGATCTCGCCTTCGCGGGAGATGCCTTCTCCGTAGAGGATGTCGAAGTGCGCCTCCTTGAACGGCGGGGCGACCTTGTTCTTGACCACCTTGACGCGCGTTTCCGAGCCGACGACTTCGTCGCCCTTCTTGATGGCGCCGGTACGCCGGATGTCCATGCGGACCGATGCGTAGAACTTGAGGGCGTTACCACCGGTGGTGGTTTCGGGGCTGCCGAACATGACGCCGATCTTCATCCGGATCTGGTTGATGAAGATCACGAGGGTGTTCGTACGCTTGATGTTGGCGGTCAGTTTGCGCAGCGCCTGCGACATCAGTCGTGCCTGAAGGCCTGGCAACTGGTCGCCCATCTCGCCTTCGATTTCGGCTTTCGGGGTCAGTGCGGCGACGGAGTCGATGACGACGATATCCACGCCGCCCGAACGCACCAGCATGTCGGCGATTTCGAGCGCCTGCTCGCCGGTGTCGGGCTGGGAAATCAGCAGGTCGTCGATGTTGACGCCGAGTTTCTCAGCGTAGCCCACGTCGAGCGCATGCTCGGCGTCGATAAACGATGCGGTGCCGCCGAGCTTCTGCATTTCGGCGATGACCTGGAGGGTCAGCGTGGTCTTGCCGGACGATTCCGGACCGTAGATCTCGACTACGCGGCCACGCGGCAGGCCGCCCAGGCCGAGGGCAATGTCCAGCCCGAGCGAGCCGGTGGAGACGGTCTGGATGTCGCGCTCGATACTGCCGTCGCCCATCCGCATGATCGAGCCCTTGCCGAATTGCTTCTCGATTTGCGAGAGCGCGGCGGCAAGCGCCTTGGCCTTGTTGTCGTCCATGAGTGGTCCTTCCTGAGTGAGACGCGAATTATGGCACAGAGCTTGCTGAGATGCTGCTGTCCGAATCGGTAAGGCGAAGGACCTCTTCAAGTGCGGCAATGACGGTCTGCCGTCGCACGGCTTCGCGGTCGCCATCGAAGTGGCGGGTGGTGGGGAAGACATCGCCCCGGCGCAGCGCAGTGGCGATGCAAACCGTGCCCACCGGCTTTGCCGCACTGCCGCCGCCGGGCCCGGCAATACCTGAAACCGCGACGGTAATGCTGGCAAGGCTGTGCTTCAGGGCGCCGGTGGCCATCTCCGCAACCGTGGCTTCACTCACCGCGCCATGCGCAGCGAGCGTCCCGGTGCTGACGTCGAGCATGTCGATCTTTGCCGCGTTCGAGTAGGTGATGAAGCCGCGGTCGAACCAGGTCGAGCTGCCCGCCGTGGCGGTGACGACCTCGGCAATCCAGCCGCCGGTGCAGGATTCTGCGGTGCCCAGCATCCAGCCCTTGCGGGTCAGGGCCTCGCCGACGCGGGCCGAGAGGTGTTCTAGCGTGTTGTCCATGGGTTCAGGCGCCGAAAATGGCAACGAGTACGGCAAGGGAGAGCAGGGTGTAGCCCGCTGCAAGAAGGTCGTCGAGCATGACCCCGAAACCGCCCTTGACCCGGCTGTCGGCCCAGCGGATGGGCGGTGGCTTGGTGATGTCGAACAGGCGGAACAGCGCCACTGCAACCGCCTGCCAGATCAGGCTTGCGGGTGTGAAGGCGAGGACGAGCCACATCGCGACCATTTCGTCCCAGACGATGGCGCCGTGATCGGAGGCGCCGAGCGCGCGTCCGGTGCGCTCGGCTGCCAGAATGCCGGCAACGAAGAGCGCGCACACCAGCGCGAGGAAGGTCGCTTCCGATAGCGGTGTGCGCAGCAAGGGATAGAGCAGCCATGCCAGCAGTGTGCCGGCTGTGCCCGGGGCCTTGGGCGAGAGCCCCGAGCCGAATCCGAGTGAAATGAAATGGGCCGGGTGGCTCAGCAGCAAGCGCGTGGTGGGGCGTGTTTCAGGCAAAGTGGTCGTATCCGGAAAGCATGGGAGAAAGCAGGCGGCCATCGGTCTCGCGCAGCATCAACTGGCGGGGGGGGCCGGTGAGGCGGCCAATGCGGTGCAATGCAATGCCCTGCTCATGAGCGATCTTGAGTACGGTGTCACGGCGCTCGGCGGGGGCGCAGAACAGCAGTTCGTAATCGTCGCCACCTGCGAGCAGCGCGCGCCGCGCCTGGGCCTCGTCGGCCCCCGTCGCACGCAGTTCGGCCAGGGGGAGCAGGGCAATGTCGATTTCGGCACCACAGTCCGAACGCTCGAGGATATGGCCGAGATCGCCCAGCAGGCCATCCGAGACATCGAGCATGGCGCTGGCGACGCCGCGCAGCGCCAGGCCGAGTTCGACCCGGGGGGTGGGGTGCTGCAGGGCGCGAATGCAGTGCTCACGTCCGGTCGGGCCAAGGTCTATCCTGTTTTGCAGGGCTGCGAGCCCGAGTGCGGCCAGTCCGGGCTGCCCGGAGACCCAGATATCGTCACCGGTGTGACCGCCAGCCCGCGTGATGGCCTTGCCCGCAGGGAGTTCGCCAAGGATGGTGACGCTCAGTGTGAGTGGTCCGCGTGTGGTATCGCCGCCGGCAAGATCAACGCCGTAGTGCGATGCGCAGGCGAACAGGCCCGCCGAAAACGCCGCGAGCCAGGCTTCGTCGGCGCCCGGCAGGGTCAGGCCAAGAAAGGCCCAGCGCGGCTCCGCACCCATGGCGGCGAGGTCAGACAGGTTCACCGCAAGGGTCTTCCAGCCAAGATCGTGCGGATCGGTGTCGGCAAAGAAATGGGTGCCGGCCACCAGCATGTCAGTCGATACGGCCAGTTGCATGCCCGGGCGCGGGCGCATCAGTGCCGCATCATCGCCGACGGCAAGGTCGGTATGCGCCGTGGGGCGGGTGAAGTGGCGGTGAATCAGCTCGAACTCGGAGGACATGGATCTGAACGGGAAAATTCGGGTTGGCGCCCGAGCTTACCGTACTCATTGGTGGTGTGGCGCTCCCGACGCTTTTGCAGGCACGGTATTTAACGACGATGAAACCGTTTTGCGTCGCTGCCGATGCCCCAAAATGGGTAAGATGCAGTGCAAAGCAGTAAATGAATGGATATTTAATGGTTCAAGCCTCGCATCAAGGACTCCGTGGCAAGTTGCTGGCGATCGTCATCGTGATCGTCGGCATCGTCATGCTGCCTGTTCTCGTGATGGGTGATCGTTATCTCGTGAGGCAGTCGGGCGCCGAGGCCGAGGGGCAGCTCAAGGCCTTGAGCCGCCTGGCGCACGATCTCGTCGAAACGCAGTACGCCACGCTCGGGAATGGCCTCACCCAGCTCGCGGATGCCATGGCCTTGCGCTATGGCGGCGCTTACTCGGGCTCTCCGCAGGCAGGCCGCACGCCGGATTTCTTCATCGATGGTGTGGCGGTGAGTCAGCGTTCCGCCGAACTGGCGCGCTACGGCGGCGATCTTCGCGGGACGCTGGCTGCCGTGCTCTCTCGCGAAGGCGACGGGTTTCGGGTCATCGCCTCGACTCAGTGGGGAGATGACGACGTGGCGCCGATCCTGCGGCTGGAGCCCGCATCGATCGGCTTGCTGGAGGCCGGTCAGCGGTGGCGTGGCCGGGTCATGATTCGGGATCGGCACTATCTGCTTGAGGTCGTTCCAGCACGTGATGAAAAGGGGCGGCTGGTGGGATTGATGGCTGTCGGCGTAGACCTCATCCGCGCGCTCAAGCCTCTGCGGGAACGACTGCGAACGTTCGTGATCGGCGAGAGTGGCTATCTGTATGTGGTTGATGCCAACCCGGGCCCCAGTTACGGCCACTTCATCTCCCACCCGCTTCAGACGGGCGATGACCCTCGGTCTCCGCTCAATGAGGTCGGGCAGCAACTTGTCACGAACATGCTGGCGAATCAGCAGGGCGTGATCGCCTACGAGTGGCAGAACCTGGAGCGCGGCGAGACCGAACCCCGAAGCAAGCTTGTGGCCTTCGAGCACAGCGAGTCGCTGGGTTGGGTGGTGGGTGCCAGTGGCTACGTCGAGGAGTTTGGCCGCAGCGCGGTGCGGCTGCGCTACACCGTCGGCGTGGCGATGGTGCTGATGGCGGTTTTCTTGATGATCGGGCTGAAAGTGACCATCGAGCGCCTGGTGATGCGGCCGATGCTGCGCTTGCAGCGTACGCTGCGCACCCTGAGCAGAGGGAACGAGGCCCTTGTTCATTCCGAAGACGAGTCGGCCCTGGTCTCTGCCATCTGCCGGATTCTGGTGCATACAGGCGGGTTCCGGCTGGCCCTGATCGACTGTCTGGACCCCGACGGCAGGCTCAGGCGCGTCGCGTCGGCAGGCGAGGCGCAGCGACTGTGCGCCGTGCTGGGTGCGGGGGAAGGGCAGGTACTGGCGCCTGCGTTGAGCGCGCTGCAGGCGGGCGAGCCGGTGCATCTGACCTCTGGTGAGGACTTCGATCCTGCGTTGCGAGATGCGGCGTTGCGCGACGGATGCGAGGCCATGATTGCCTTTCCGCTGCACGGAGGAGAGCGTCTGCTGGGCGTGTTATCCATCGGTGCAAGTAGCGTCCGCGACCTTGATCGAAGTGGTGTCGCACTGCTCAAAGAGCTGGCGGAGGATCTTGGCTACGGCTTGATGAGCCAGCGCAGCGAGATGGCGCGCAAGAGTGCGGAGCGTGCGCTGATCCTGCGCGAGCGTGCGATTGAGACAACGCGTGACGGCGTGCTGATCCTGCATGCCGAAGACGGTGCTTTCGTGATTCGCGATGTCAATCCGGCCGCCGAGAAGATTCTGGCGATGTCCAAGGAGGCGCTCATCGGTCGTACGTCGGACGTGCTCGGCGTTCTCGATCGGGGCGGCGTCGCGGCGCTGGACGGGGCGCTCGCCTCCCTTCGCGAATCGGTGCTGGAGCTCGAAGGGGTTGGGGCCGACGGGGCGAGCTTCTGGTCCGAATGTGCGGTTGAGCCGGTTCGAGGGGAGGATAGCGACTGCGTGGTACTGGTGATCAAGGATGTCACCGAGCGCATGCGCTATCTGCAGCAACTTGAGCATCAGGCGCATTTCGATCCCTTGACCGGCCTGCCCAACCGCTCCCTGCTCGATGACCGGCTCGAGCAGGCGATCATCACCGCAAAGCGGCATCAGCGCGTGCTGGCGGTTGCCTACCTCGATCTCGATCATTTCAAGCGCATCAACGACGACCTTGGTCATCGCACAGGCGACCGGCTGCTGTGCGAAGTCGCGCAACGTTTGCGGGGTGTGCTCCGTGATGGCGATACTGCCGCCCGCCAAGGAGGAGACGAGTTCGTCGTGCTGCTTCCCGATCTTGATGGCGAGGAGCAGGCCTATGCTGTGCTGTGTCGGCTGCAGCAGATTCTGACCGCGCCGGTCGAAATCGAAGGTCGGCAGTTCTTTGTCACGACCAGCATCGGAGTCAGTCTCTACCCGCGTGATGGCGATGAGGACGAGACGCTGCTCAAACGCGCGGACATTGCGATGTACCAGGCCAAGGCAGCCGGGCGCGATGCCATACGTTTCTTTACCTCGGAGATGAATGAGCTGGTGCAGGACCGGCTGATGCTCGAACAGGCTTTGCGCCACGCCTTGGGGAACGGCGAACTGTCAGTGGTCTATCAGCCGCAGATGAGCGCAAGCACGGGTCATGTCATTGCCGCGGAGGCCTTGTTGCGCTGGACGCATGCCGAACTCGGTGCCGTTTCGCCCGCACGCTTCATCCCGCTGGCGGAGGAGCTCGGCTTGATCGAACGGATCGGTGAGTGGGTGTTGCGGACGGCTTGCGAGCAGGCGCTCGCCTGGCAGGCGGCGGGCACGCCCTTGCGCGTGGCGGTCAACGTGTCGGCACGGCAGTTTCGTTCTGCAAACCTGCCTGAAAGGGTGGCCGCCATTCTCCAGGAGACAGGCCTCGATCCTGCACTGCTGGAGCTCGAGCTGACTGAAAGCATGCTGATGGGCAAGGTGGATCAGGCCGAAGAAATGCTCCGGCGTCTGAAGGGGCTCGGTGTCACGATTGCGCTGGACGACTTCGGCACCGGCTATTCGAGTTTCGCGTACATACAGCATTTCCCCATCGATACGCTGAAGGTCGATCAGACCTTCGTGCGAGCCATGCTGACGGGCGAAAGCGCGGTTGCGATTGTGTCCGCCATCATCGCGGTTGCCCACAGTCTGGGGATGCGGGTTATTGCCGAAGGTGTCGAAATGGAGTCGCAGCGCCGTCAGCTTGTGGATCTGGGCTGCGACGAGCTGCAAGGCTATTTGCTGGGTCATCCGGTGCCGGGCGCAGACTTCGTCACCGTTTGAGAAAGCGGGGTTGTACCCAAAACCAGAAAACCCGACATCGGTGTGCCGGTAAGCGAAAGGTGGTCGTGGTGTAGAGCATGGGCTGGCCGTTGATACCCGTTGGGCCTCACTCAGCCACGCAGGTGCTTCATTCGCCAACTCACCGGCGAGACTGGCTTCATGCGCCCCATCCCCGTTTCTTCACCACTTCCTGGCACTTTGCGCACCCTTCCCATGGAAGGCAATCGCACGCCAGTACGAAAAACCCGGCGCCCGTATTCTGTACAGGGGGTGACTGAGTGCGGCCAGGCGTAGCCGGCTTCGCTCCAGAAGTGGGCTGTGGCTGTTGTGCGGAGGTCGTGAGCCATTTTGCAAAGGGCGTCAGGTCAGCTGCGTCCTTGACGTACCAGACGCGGGCTTTCGGGTCCCAGCGCGCGCCGAGCTGTTTGGCCTCGTCCTTCTCAGCAAAGGGCACTTGCAGGTTTGTCCTCATGCCGACATCTCCAGATCTCTTGGGCGGGGGAAAAAAGATTAGCCAAAGCCAAACAATCGCGATTCAGTCACCGTTGAAGCGCTTATTGCGATCACGTGTGTGGGCAGGCTCATGAGCTTGCCATTTTCTGCCTGCTTCACGCGTGGGCAGGTTTTGCCGGCAACCTTTCAATTGCAGCAAGAATGCAGCAAAAAAGAAAAGGGGTTAGAGAAAAAGTCTCTAACCCCTTGATTCCATGGTGGGCCCCCTGGGAGTCGAACCCAGCACCAACGGATTATGAGTCCGCTGCTCTAACCAGGCATGAGCTAGAGGCCCTTTGCCCTTTCAGGCGTACCTGACAGGCGGTAGCGTGTTACGCGTCGCTGTCGAGGAAGCTGCGCAGCTTCTCCGAACGGCTCGGGTGACGCAGCTTGCGAAGGGCCTTCGCTTCTATCTGACGGATACGCTCGCGCGTGACGTCGAATTGCTTGCCAACTTCTTCCAGCGTGTGGTCGGTGTTCATCTCGATGCCGAAACGCATGCGCAGCACCTTGGCTTCACGCTGGGTCAGGGAGTCGAGCACTTCACCGGTGGCGTCACGCAGGCCCGAGTACATCGCAGCTTCGGCCGGGGCCAGCGTTGCGGTGTCCTCGATGAAGTCGCCAAGGTGCGAGTCGTCGTCGTCGCCGATCGGCGTTTCCATGGAGATGGGCTCCTTGGAGATCTTCATGATCTTGCGGATCTTGTCCTCGGGCATCTCCATCTTCTCGGCCAGCGTTGCCGGATCGGGCTCGGCACCGGTTTCCTGAAGGATCTGACGGCTGATGCGGTTCATCTTGTTGATCGTTTCGATCATGTGCACCGGGATACGGATGGTGCGTGCCTGGTCGGCGATCGAGCGCGTGATGGCCTGACGAATCCACCAGGTGGCGTAGGTCGAGAACTTGTAACCGCGACGGTATTCGAACTTGTCGACAGCCTTCATCAGGCCGATGTTGCCTTCCTGAATGAGGTCGAGGAACTGCAGGCCGCGGTTGGTGTACTTCTTGGCGATCGAGATCACGAGGCGCAGGTTGGCTTCGGTCATCTCGCGCTTGGCGCGGCGCATCTTCGCTTCGCCGGTGGACATCTGACGGTTGATGTCCTTCAGCTCCTTCAGCGGGATGCCGATCTTGTCCTGCAGGTCGAGCAGCTTCGCCTGTTCTTCGGTGATCGCCGGATGTACGCGCGACAGGGCATCGACATAGTTCTTGTTCGAGGCGAGCTCGCTGTCGATCCAGTCGGAGTCGGTTTCGTGACCGGGGAAGATCTTGATGAAGTGCTGACGCGGCATGCCTGCGCGATTGACGCACAGTTGCAGGATGTGACGCTCATGTCCGCGCACCTGCTCTACCATGCGGCGCACGGAGTCACACAGACGTTCGATCGACTTCGCGGTAAAGCGGATGTTGATCAGTTCCTCAGAGATCAGTTGCTGGTACTCAAGGTAAGCCTTGTCCTGCGAACCTTTATCCGCGAGCACCTTCATCATCTGCTCGTAGTGGCCGCGGATTGCCTCGAAGCGGGCCAGCGCGTCGGTCTTGAGTTGCAGCAGCGATGCCGCGTTGGCAGCGCCTTCGCTGTCGCCGTCGCTGTCGTCGTCGCTATCGTCGTCGTTGTCGTCCGAATCGTCGCTGTCGCTGTCGCTGTCGGCGCTTTCTTCAGCGGCCTCGGCTGCGGCGGCGGCGGTTTCTTCGGCGGTCGGTGCATTCGGGTCGATCACGGCATCAACGATTTCGTCGATACGCATCTCCTCGCGGATGACCTTGTCGGCGATATCGATCATTTCGGCGATCGTGGTCGGGCACGCAGCAATGGCCAGAACCATGTGCTTGAGGCCGTCCTCGATACGCTTGGCGATCTCGATTTCGCCCTCGCGCGTCAGCAGCTCGACGGTGCCCATCTCACGCATGTACATGCGCACCGGGTCAGTCGTGCGGCCAAACTCGGAGTCGACGGTCGACAACGCCTGCTCGGCTTCTTCCTCGGCGACGTCCTCGTCCACCGTGGAGGCAACGTTGTCCGACATGAGCAGGTCTTCGGCAGCGGGGGCTGCGTCGTAGACCTGAATGCCCATGTTGTTGAACGTCGCAATGATGCCTTCGATCTGCTCGGCATCGGCTACATCGTCAGGAAGGTGGTCGCTGATCTCGGCGTAGGTGAGATAGCCACGCTCTTTGCCGAGGGTAATCAGGGTCTTCAGTCGCGTGCGACGGACCTCGGCATCAAGCGGCGCAATTTCCGGGCTTTCGATGATCAGCGCGAGCTTGTCCTTGGCCTTGGCCTTGGCAGTGCGACCTTTCGGGCTGTCCTTGCGCGTATCCTTGGCTTTCTCGCGTGCCATGGCACTCCTCGAATCAGGGCGAAATAAATGGGTAAACCGAAAATTATACTATAGATCTGAGACTTTGCCTGTGCTGGCAAGGTTCCGTTTTTCCAGCAGAAGTTCCGACAGGCGGTGGCGGTCGCCTGCTGAGAGCGCTCCCTGCTTCGACAGTTCCAGCAGTTCGGTGATCTCGCGTGCGATCGCGTCGCCTTGCAGCTTGCGCAAGGTGTCCTCGAACAGGGTCTCGACAACGGACTCCTCGAACTCCGATTCGTCCTGTTCCGTTCCCAGTCTGGCCAGCGTGTCGCCGTGCGGCGTGTCGCGAAAACGTTCGATCAGTGCGCCAAGACCGCCGGCAGGGATTGGCTCGCCGAGGCTGACCAGATCAATGATGGCGATCATCGCGCGGCCCTCTGCGGAGTCGTCCGGGATGAGGTCGATCGGCAGTCGTGCTGCGCGCTCGGGGTGTTGGAGGATGAGTCGCAGCAAGGTGCCGATGGTTGATGGCGGCTTGCGTCGCCCTTGCGGGCGAAGAGGTTCGGTCCGGCGTGGTCCGCGCTTGAAGTCCTGCTTCTGGAAGCTCTGTCGCGGCGGTGCTGCGGCGGGCTTGAAGCCGAACGCCAGTTCGACTTCCGTCTGCGTCATCTCGGCTGCCTCGGCAATCGATTTGATGACCTGCAGACGGAGCATCGGTGCAGCAATTCGCGTGACCAGTGGGCGCGATTCATGGATCAGGCGTGCGCGTCCCTCGGCGGTGTCCAGTTCGCAGCGCTCCTTGAGTTCCTGCAGCAAAACGCTGGCCAGGGGGGATGCGCTCGCGGCGGCCTTGCGGAAGGCTTCTGCGCCTTCCTTGCGCACGAAGGAGTCGGGGTCGTGTTCGGCGGGCAGAAACAGGAAGGCGAGCGTGGTGTCGTCACGCAGTACTTCGAGTGCGTTCTCGAGCGCGCGCCATGCGGCCCGGCGGCCTGCGGCGTCGCCGTCAAAGCAGAACACGATGCGGTCGGTGTGACGAAGCAGGGTGGTGATGTGGTGAGGCGTGGTCGCTGTGCCAAGGGTTGCGACTGCGTTATCGACGCCGAACTGGGCGAGCGCAACAACGTCCATGTAGCCTTCGACGACAAGGGCGAAGCTGGCGTCCCGAATGGCCTTCTGCGCCAGGTACAGGCCGTAGAGTTCGCGACCTTTTTCGAACAGCGGCGTCTCTGGCGAGTTGAGGTACTTGGGTTCGCCGCTGTCGAGCACGCGGCCGCCAAAGGCGATGATGCGGCCCCGCCGGTCGTGGATCGGAAACATGATCCGGTGGCGGAAGCGGTCGTAGCGCCGACCCTGGTCGTTGTCGATTACCAGTCCGGCTTCAGCCAGGTGCTTGCTCTGGTAGTCGGGAAAGACGCGCTGGAGTGCCTGCCATTCGTCAGGAGAGAAGCCGATGCCGAAGCGGGCTGCAACCTCGCCGGAGAGGCCGCGGCGCTTGAGGTAGTCGATTGCTTCAGGGGCGTTCTTGAGCTGGTCGCGATAGAAGCGCGCCGCTTCAGCCATGGCGTCGACGAGCTTCGCATTGCCGTCATCAATGGCATTCTGGCCGGGCTTGCCGTCGTCCGGCACCTGCAGTCCGGCCTGATTTGCGAGTTCCTTGACTGCTTCAACGAAGCCGAGGCCGCTGTACTCCATCAGGAAGCCGATCGCGCTCCCGTGCACGCCGCAACCGAAGCAGTGGTAAAACTGCTTGCTCGGGCTTACGGAAAAGGAGGCTGATTTTTCGCCGTGGAAAGGGCAGCAGGCGAAATAGTTCGCGCCACTCTTCTTGAGGGGCAGGTAGCGCTCGATGACGTCGACGATGTCGACGCGGGCAAGCAAATCCTGAACGAAAGACTGTGGAATCATCGAACAGAAAAAATATCACGCCGGGCGAAGATCATGACGATCTTCGCCCGGCGTGCAGGCAACCGGAAAAAACCGGTGCGGGATCAGTAGAGCTTCGGCGGCAGCGTCTGGCTGCGAAGGCGCTTGTGATTGCGCTTCACCGCGGCGGCCAGCTTGCGCTTGCGCTCGGCGGTGGGCTTTTCGTAAAACTCACGCGAGCGCAGCTCAGTCAGCACACCGGTCTTCTCGATCGTGCGCTTGAAGCGACGAATAGCGACTTCAAACGGCTCGTTTTCCTTGACGCGGATACCCGGCATTGCTTACTTCCTTGAGTGTCTGGAGGGCAGAAAGATCGCAAATATAGCCGGTTAGTCAGACTCTGGCAAGCATCTTGGTATTTTTCATTGCCGGAAAAACGCTCGGCGGAAGGTAAAATGACGCATTGACGACCGGGAATGCAGGGAATGAAGGTACTGGGTATCGAGACGTCGTGCGACGAAACAGGCGTTGCAGTGTATGACACCGAGGCGGGTTTGCTTGGACAGAGCCTGCATTCGCAGATCGATCTGCATGCGGTGTATGGCGGGGTTGTGCCCGAACTCGCATCGCGCGATCACATCCGGCGCTTGCCGATCCTGGTACGCCAGGCCCTTGCCGAGGCAGGGCTCGATATCGGGGCGATAGACGCCATCGCGTACACGGCAGGGCCCGGTCTTGCAGGCGCCTTGCTGGTGGGTGCGAGCGTGGCCGAGTCGATGGCGATGGCGGCCGGCATTCCGGCGCTCCCCGTGCATCACCTTGAGGGACACCTGCTGTCGCCACTGCTTGCTGCGGACCCACCGGATTTTCCCTTTGTCGCCTTGCTGGTGTCGGGCGGGCACACGCAGTTGATGGCGGTGACCGGCGTCGGTGCCTACACGCTGCTGGGTGAATCGCTCGACGATGCCGCAGGCGAGGCCTTCGACAAGACGGCCAAGTTGATTGGTCTCGGATATCCGGGCGGCCCTCAGTTGGCGGCGCTGGCGCTGCAGGGAAAGCCGGGACGTTTCAAGCTGCCGCGGCCGATGCTGCATTCGGGAGATCTTGATTTCAGCTTCAGCGGCCTCAAGACGGCCGTGCTGAACGTTGTCTCGGGGCCAGGTTGGCAAGCCGAGTGGGCGGCGGATCTGGCTGCAGACTTTCAGCAGGCCGTGGTGGAGGTGCTGACCGCGAAGTCGCTGGCGGCATTGAAGCAGACGGGACTGAAGTCGCTGGTGGTGGCAGGCGGCGTGGGAGCCAACGTGCAGTTGCGTGCCGGGCTCGATAGCGCCACACGTCGACGTGGGGCTCGCGTGTACTACCCCGAGCCTGCGCTGTGCACCGACAACGGCGCGATGATTGCGTTTGCCGGCGCGCTGCGGCTAGCAGGCGGAGCTCGTCCGGAGCAGGCGCCCGGCGTGCGGATCCGGCCACGCTGGCCGCTGGCAGAGCTGCTGACGCCAGCCGGAGGGTAGTTTTCTTGATGCGGGTGGGTAGGGGTAACTCAGCTCTTCTTGCTGCTGCCCAGCCGGCCCTCGGTGCCGGCCAGCAGGCGCTGGATATTGGCAGCGTGACGCCAGATCAGCACCGCGCTCATGGCAAGCAGCACTGCGATGACCGGATTTGCGCCCAGCAGAAGGTAGCCTGCTATCGGCGAGACGATGGCTGCCCCAAGCGATCCAGCCGACGAGTATCGGCTCGCAGCGGCGATCAGCAGCCAGGCTCCAAGGCAGGCAAGCGCAATCCGCCAGTCGATCCCGGCCAGCACGCCAAGTGCGGTGGCGACGCCCTTGCCGCCGTTGAAGCGCAGAAAAATCGTGAATACGTGGCCAAGGAAGGCGGCAAAGCCGGCAAGCGCCGCTTCAGGGGCGGTGAAGCCCAGCTTGAGTGCAATCGATACCGCAACCCAGCCCTTGACGCAGTCGCCAATCAGGGTGAAGGCTGCCGCGGCCTTGTTGCCGCTGCGCAATACGTTGGTCGCGCCGGGGTTGCCCGAACCGTAGCTGCGCGGATCCTGCAGGCCGAACAGACGGCTGGAAACCAGCGCAAAAGGAATGGAGCCGAGCAGGTAGGCAGCGACAAGCAAAAGCAGGACAGACATCATTTCTCCGTGACCCCTGAGTTCAGGTGGTCTTGTGATTCGCGCCACACATCGTGCGCAAGCAGCCTGAGCATCCGGCTAGAATTGCGGCGATTCTAATCGGGAAACGACATGGATTTCATCTTCATCGAAGAGTTGCGGGTGCAGGCCTGGGTGGGCATCTATCCGCGGGAGAAAATCGCACCGCAGACAGTCGAGCTGCACCTGACCTTCGGGGTGCCCGATGCCGCAGCGGAGCAGGACGATATTGCGGATACGATCAATTATGCGGAAGTGATCGAGCGGATCCGGGGGGAATTGGCCGAGCGCCACTTCAACCTGATCGAAACGCTCGGCGAATTCGTCGTGAACCTGCTGTTCGAGGAGTTCGGTGCGCCGTGGGTAAAGATTCGCATCGCAAAAATCGGTGTGATGAAAGGCGTGCGCCGGGTTGGCGTATTCATTCAGCGCGGACGGGAAGGCGTTACCCTGCCGCCGGGAATGGGCTGAAATCACGTGACGTAAAAAAACCCGGCGCTGCCGGGTTTGAATTTGCCTGAATTTTCAGACCGCGAGTTCTTCGATCGACTTGCCTTGGGCGAGCCAGTCGAGTGCCCATTGCGGCTTGCGGCCACGACCGCTCCAGCCCTGATCCGGGTTGGCCGGGTTGCGGTACTTGACGACACTGACCTTGGCCGGCTTTTTTGCCTTCGGTGTTTTGGCTGCCTTTGCCGGCTTTGCCGCAGCTTTCTCCGTGCTCGAGGTGCCGAGCACGTCATCGAGCGACAGGCCTTGTTCGGCAGCCATCTTCTGCATGCGCTTGATCAGGTCGCGCCGCGCAGTGTCGCTGCGGCGCCGGATTTCGGTTTCAACTTTCGATTGCAGGCGGCGCAATTCGGTCAGCGACAGATTGCCAAGTTCCATGATTTTTCTCCGGCTTATGTCCATAATTGAAATGTGGGGATGTTGATCCTGCTGTTGAATGCAATTGCACGGGCGTATTTTGACAGTAAATCACTCTGAAAATAAAACGATTTTTCTGAAGTCCGGATAATCTCCGTTTTTCAGACGTCAATTCGTCCGTGAGGAGGCCGCTGCAAAGTGCTCAGTTTGCGACCTGAACAAGATTGGCCTGCAATACGCGGAGCAGGTCGTGCGGGTGAATGCCAACCAGATAGCCGCGCTTGCCGCCATTAATATAGATCAGCGGCAGGTCGAGAATCGATTTTTCCATGTATACGGGCATTTTCTTACGGGTGCCAAAGGGCGACGTGCCGCCGATCAGAAAGCCCGAGTGCCGGTTGGCGACCTCCGGTTTGCACGGTTCGATGCGCTTTCGACCGGCCTGCCGCGCCAGTTCCTTGGTTGAAACCTTGTGGTCGCCATGCATGAGCATGACGAGCGGCTGGGCGTTTTCGTCTTCCATGATCAGGGTCTTGATGACGGCGTGTTCGGCCACATTCAATTCGCGTGAAGAGACCTCTGTCCCGCCGTGCTCTTCATATTCGTAGAGGTGATCGGAGTGGGCGATCCCGTGCTGTCGCAAGAAGCGGGTTGCGGGTGTTTCCGGTGCGTGTTTTTCAATTTTGCTCATGATCGGATTTCCTGATGACGGCAATATCGCGTGACGGCCATTAAGGACTGACAATTGGCGAAGTATCAGTCGGTCTCGTGGTTCAGGCGCGCGGGTGATGAAGTTGATGAAGTTGTTTCAAGCGTTCGCGGGCGACATGCGTATAAACCTGCGTGGTCGAAATGTCCGCATGGCCGAGCAGCATTTGCACGACCCGCAGATCGGCGCCGTGATTGAGCAGGTGGGTGGCAAACGCATGTCGAACGGTGTGCGGCGATATACGCTGTACCGGAATGCCAACCTGCACGGCGTATTGCTTGATGATCCGCCAGAACATCTGTCTTGTCATTCCGCTACCGCGCCGCGTGACAAAAATGGCGTCGCAATTGCGTCCGGCGAGCAAGGTGTTACGGGCATCGCCGACGTAGCGGGCAATCCATTCGGATGCAATTTCACCGAGCGGGACGAGTCGTTCCTTGCTGCCTTTCCCCATGATGCGGACCACGCCTTCGTTCAGGCTGATCGCGAACAGCTTGAGTTCGGTCAGTTCGGAAACGCGCAGACCACATGCATACAATACCTCAAGCATGCAGCGATCCCGGATGCCGAGTTCGGTGTCGGTGTCGGGGGCGGCGAGCAGGGCTTCGACCTGGACTTCCGAAAGCGTCTTTGGAAACCGGTCGGAGGGCAGGGGTGAATCCAGTTGCAGGGTGGGGTCTTCGCTGATCCGGCCCTGCGTCAGCAGATGGCGGTAATAGCGCCGCCAGGCCGATAGCAGTCGGCGCTGGCTGGTGGCCTTGGCGCGCAGGCTGAATTCGGCCAGATAGGCGCTCAGCTCGGCTGCCGGTGCCGATTGAAGGGGAATTCCGCGAGCGGCGAGCCATTTGCCGAACAAGGCGAGGTCGCTGCGGTAGCCGGACAGGGTGTTGCGCGCCAGTCCGTGCTCCAGCCACAGGGTGTCGACGAAGGCGTCAAGCTCATCGCGCAAGGTGTCGGGCAGGGGAGGTGCAGGTGTCCGGCTCATTGCATTTCGTTGTTCAGCAACCAGCGCTTGGCGGCAATCAAGTAGCCGTCGCGGGCGTTGGCAAAGCCGCCGATACCCTGTGCAGCGACAACGCGGTGGCAGGGGACGGCCAGCGGAAACGGATTGGCACCACAGGCCTGCCCGACTGCACGTGGGGCGCTGTCGAGCAGGCGGGCTATTTCGCCGTAGGTGCGCACCTCGCCCGCCGGAATAGCCTGCAGAGCATCCCGCACCCGGCGCTGAAAGGCCGTGCCGCACGCAGCGAGGGGGAGCGCCAGCGCCTGTCCTGGCGATGCGATCCAGTCGCGGATATGAGTGGCGACCGCGGCAGCGACCGGCGAGCACGGAGCCTGTTCTGGCGTGTCTGGCGGCAGAAATACCATCTCTGTGACGCTATCGCCGGCGATACGGATGCCGAACTTGCCGAAGGGCAGGTTCAGCACGGCGGCGAACGCTTGCTGTCGGGGTTGCCGTGTGGGCATCGTGTTACCTGAGTGCTGGCGCCGTCCCTGCAGCGAGTGCGGATGCGCCGTCGATCACGGGGCTGAAAGCGGAACGCCCGTGCAATGACGGGCGTTCCAATGCTATCTGTTCGATATACGGTGCGATAGTGCTTCGAGCGCAATCAGCGGCGGATTTCTCCGTTGCCGAAAACGATCCACTTCTGGCTGGTCAGGCCTTCAAGTCCGACAGGGCCGCGGGCGTGGATCTTGTCGGTCGAGATTCCGATCTCTGCGCCGAGGCCGTATTCGAAACCATCTGCGAAGCGCGTGGACGCATTCACCATGACGGAGGCCGAATCGACCTCGCGCAGAAAGCGCATGGCGTTCGTGTAATTCTCGGTCAGGATCGACTCGGTGTGTCCCGAACTGTAGGTGTTGATGTGCTCGATGGCTTCATCCAGGCCAGCAACGATCTTCACCGCGATGATCGGCCCGAGGTACTCCTCGCTCCAGTCCTGCTCCGTCGCGGCCACGAGCTTGTCGGCGGCGATGCCGGCTTCCGTCAGCAGCGCGAGTGATTCCGGGCAGGCGCGCATCTCGACGCCTTTGCCGGCGAGCATGGTGCCGATGGCGGGCAGGCAGAGGTCGGCCACCGTGCGCGAAACGAGCAGCGACTCGGCGGTGTTGCAGGTGCCGTAGCGCTGGGTCTTTGAGTTCTCGACGATGGGTACGATACGCGTCGGGTCGGCTTCGTCATCGACGTACACATGACAGTTGCCATCGAGGTGCTTGATCACGGGGACTCTGGATTCGCGCGAGATGCGCTCGATCAGGCCCTTGCCTCCACGCGGCACGATAACGTCCACGAACTCGGGCATGGTGATGAGGGCACCGACGGCAGCCCGGTCGGTGGTGTCGACAACCTGTACTGCATGTTCCGGCAAACCAGCGGCGGCAAGTCCGTTGCGCACACACTCGGCAATCGCCTGGTTGCAGTGCAGGGCCTCGCTGCCACCGCGCAGGATGGCCGCATTGCCTGACTTGAGGCATAGCGCGGCAGCATCCGCTGTGACGTTGGGCCGGGCTTCGTAAATGATGCCGATGACGCCGAGCGGCACCCGCATCTTGCCGACCTGAATGCCCGACGGGCGGCGCTTGACGTCGGTGATCTCGCCGACCGGGTCGGGCAGTGCCGCGACCTGTTCGAGGCCGACGGCGATGGCCTCGACGCCCTTCTCGGTGAGCGTCAGGCGGTCGATCATGGACGGCTCGAGACCGGCGCGACGCGCAGCTTCAAGGTCCTGCGCGTTGGCGGCCAGCAAGGTGGCGGCACGTGCCCGAATGTCAGCTGCCATGGCCAGCAGGGCAGTGTTCTTGGCCTCGGATGAGGCCGCAGCCAGCAGACGGGATGCGGCGCGGGCCTGTCGCCCGAGAGTTTGCATGTAGTTCTGGATGTCCATCTGTATCTTCGCAGCGCTAGAGCCAAACAGGAATTAAAGCATTGAAAGTGCTTCGTGTGGTTCGCTTGTGCAATCCGGCCATTGAACTTATCGGCGGGCGAGTCGCAGTGCCAGTTGCAGAAACTCGTCCCAGACATCGCCGGCGACCAGCCCCTTGATCATGCGATCGATGCGCGCTGCGTGCATCAGCGCGGCGCGCAGCCCGGACTGGCTCAGGCGCTCCAGCGCACGACCCAGCGCCTGCTGACGCTTGTTGTCGAAGATGCGCTCGCTCTTGAACAGCGCGGCGAGTGGCTGCCCTGCATCGCGCCCGGCGCGCAGACTGGCGAGACTGCGGGTTTCGTTGGCGAGCGCCCACAGGATCAGCGGAGGGGCAGCACCTTCTCCCTTGAGTCCTTCGAGGAGTCGCGCACAACGTGCAGGGTCGCCTTCGAGCACCGCCTGACGCAGCTTGTCGATGTCGTAGCGGGCAACGTTGAGCACGGCGTCCTGAATCTGTTCGAGGCTGAGTTTGCCTTCCGGATGCAGCAGACCGAGCTTGCGGATCTCCTGGTGGGCCGCAAGCAGGTTGCCTTCGACGTGGTCCGCGATGAAGCTCAGTGCTTCGGGGTCGGCAGACTGCTGCTGGGCGGCAAGGCGATGCGCGATCCAGGCAGGGAGGCGTTCGCGCTCGGGCGCATTGAGCTCGATGATGATGCCGTGCTCGCCGAGCGCCTTGAACCAGGCCGTCTTGCGCGTCTGCCAGTCGAGTTCGGGGAGCGTGATCAGGGTGAGCACGCCCGCAGGCAAGTGGGCGAGGTAGCGTTGCAGTGCGTCCCCGCCTTCGCGGCCGGGCTTGCCTGTGGGAATGCGCAGGTCGACCAGCTTTTCGCCGCCGAACAGCGACATGTTGCCGGCCGCCATGGTCAGGCTTTCCCAGCGGAAACCCTGGCCGACGACCAGCGTTTCACGTTCGGAGAAGCCCTGCCGCCTGGCGCTTGCCCGGATTGCATCGCCGGCCTCGAGCACCAACAGGGGCTCGTTGCCGAAAAGCACCCACAGTGGCGCCAGTGGCTTGTCGAGCTGGCTCGCGAGCTGGTCTGGCCTCAGGTTCACTGTGGCCGGCGATAGGCCGCCAGGCGGCGCATGATCTGCTGCACGAGGTCGGCCTGCATGTCGCGATAGAGCAGCGCTTCTTCCTGCTCCTTGCCTAGCACCTCTTCATCGTCGAAGGTGTACTCGCGCTGTCCCGAGATGTTCGTTGGCGGGATCAGCTCGACGTTCTTGTTGTCGATGAGGCGGAAACGGATGCGCTGGGTGAGCTGGTACTCGCGCACCGTACCGGAGCTCGTGAGGCTGAGGATTTCCCGGCCACGCTCGTTTGCAAGAATCTGAAGTCTGGCCTCCGCCTTGCCTGCATTTTCGGTGACCGTTGTGGTACCGCTGTTTTCCACCTTGCGGCGAATCGCCGAGCCAAGGTCGGAGAACTCGCTGACACTGACATGCAGGGTGGAGAAGGCAAGGGGTTGAGGCCCGCGCAGATGGAAGCCGCAGCCGGCAAGCATGGCCGAGGCTGCGAGTGCCGCGCCTGCTTTGAGCAGGCGGCGGCGGGCAGTATTGGAGTGCATGAGTGCGTCCTCAGACCACGATGTTGATCAGACGGCCGGGAACGACGACGACTTTCTTCGGCGGCTTCCCTTCCATGAACTTCTGTGCGGCTTCGGAAGCCAGTCCGAGCGCTTCGATCTCGGCCTTGCTGGCCTCTGCAGCAACCTTGATGCTGCCGCGCAGCTTGCCATTGACCTGCACCATCAGCTCGATTTCGTCCTGCTTGAGCGCGGCCTCGAGGGGCTCGGGCCAGCTTGAAGCGAGGATGTCTTCACCGAAGCCGCAGTCCGTCCACAGCGCATGTGCGATATGCGGGGTGATCGGCGACAGCAGGCGCAACAGGATGGAAAGCCCCTCTTCGGTCAGTTCGGCGTGGGCTGCGGCGTTGTCACGCGGCGCCTTTTCGAGCGCGTTGAGGATCTTCATTGCGGCCGACACCACGGTATTGAACTGGTGCTTGCCGAAGTCGTAGTTGGCCTGTTTCAGATGGGTGTGAATCTCGCGGCGCACGTCGGCAAGATCGGCCGGCAGCTTGCCTGCAGCCAGCTGGCGTGCAGCGGGCAGTGCAGCGCGCATCTCGCTGCCGAAGACATGGCCGAGGTTCCACACCCGGCGCAGGAAGCGCGACGCGCCCTCAACGCCGGAGTCGGACCATTCCAGCTGCTGATCGGGCGGGGCGGCGAACATGGTGAACAGACGTGCGGTATCCGCGCCGTACTGATCCACCAGCGCCTGGGGGTCGACACCGTTGTTCTTCGACTTCGCCATCTTCTCGACGCCGCCGATCACGACCGGCAGGCCGTCGCTGGTGAGCTTGGCGGCCACGATGCGACCGCGCTCGTCACGCTCGACAGTGACGTCAGCCGGGTTGATCCACTGCTTCTTGCCGCCGTCGAGGTCGCGGTAATAGGTTTCGGCAACCACCATGCCCTGCGTGAGCAGGTTGGCGAAGGGCTCGGACACATTGACCAGGCCGCAATCGCGCATGGCGCGGGTAAAAAAGCGCGAATACAGCAGGTGCAGGATGGCGTGCTCGATGCCGCCGATGTACTGGTCCACCGGGGCCCAGTAATTGACGCGCTCGTCGACCATTGCAGTGTTGCTGTCGGCACAGGCGTAGCGCAGGAAGTACCAGGACGACTCGACAAAAGTGTCCATGGTGTCGGTTTCGCGCTTGGCCGGCTTGCCGCACTTGGGACAGCTGCATTCGTAGAAGGACGCCATCTTGGCCAGCGGCGAACCGCGACCGGTCACCTCGACGTTCTCGGGCAGCACCACCGGCAACTGCTCGTCCGGCACTGGCACGTCGCCGCAGTCGTCGCAGTGGATCATCGGGATCGGGCAGCCCCAGTAGCGCTGGCGCGAAATGCCCCAGTCACGCAGGCGATACTGGATACGCTTACTGCCCAGTCCCTTGGCTTCGAGGTCGGCAGAGATCGCATCGACTGCATCCTGGAAGTGCAGTCCATCGTACTTGCCGGAATTGACCAGCCGGCCTTGTTCGGCGTAGGCGTCGATCCACGGTGAAACGGTCTGCTCGTAGGCGTCGCGGGTGGAGCGCACCACCATCGTGATCGGCAGTTTGTAGCGGGTGGCGAAGGCGAAGTCGCGCTCGTCGTGGGCGGGAACCGCCATCACAGCGCCCTCACCGTAGCCCATCAGCACGTAGTTGGCGACCCACACCGGCAGGTATTCGCCGGTGATCGGATGCACCACGCGCAGGCCGGTGGGCATGCCTTTCTTTTCCATCGTTGCCAGATCAGCTTCGGCGACGCCGCCGCGCTTGCATTCTTCGATGAAGGCAGCCAGTTCGGCGTTGCCTGCAGCCGCCTGGGTGGCGAGGGGGTGTTCGGCAGCGACGGCGACGTAGGTTGCGCCCATCAGCGTGTCGGCGCGGGTGGTGAACACCTTGAGTACGCCTGATGCGCCAACGGTCGAGAGGTCGTAGGGGAAGTGCACCTCGACCCCTTCCGAGCGGCCGATCCAGTTTTTCTGCATCAGCTTGACCTGCTCCGGCCAGCCGGACAGGCCATCCAGCGCTTCAAGCAGTTCGTCGGCGTAGGCGGTGATCTTCATGTAGTACATGGGGATCTCGCGCTTCTCGACGAGTGCGCCTGAGCGCCAGCCGCGGCCGTCGATGACCTGCTCGTTGGCGAGCACGGTGTCGTCGACCGGGTCCCAGTTCACCGTGCCAAGTCGTTTGTAGATCAGGCCTTTTTCGTAGAGGCGGGTGAACAGCCACTGCTCCCAGCGGTAGTACTCCGGCGTGCAGGTGGCGATCTCGCGTGACCAGTCGATGGCAAAGCCCAGGCGCTTGAGCTGGGTCTTCATGTAATCGATGTTGGCGTAGGTCCACTTCGCCGGCGGGACGTTGTTCTGGATGGCCGCGTTCTCGGCGGGCATGCCGAAGGCGTCCCAGCCCATGGGCTGGAGCACGTTGTAACCGCGCATGCGATGAAAGCGCGCCAGTACGTCGCCAATCGTGTAGTTGCGCACATGTCCCATGTGCAGCTTGCCCGACGGGTACGGGAACATCGACAGGCAGTAGTATTTGGGACGGCTGGCGTCTTCGGATACACGGAAGGCCGAGGTGGCGTCCCAGTGCTGCTGGGCGGCCGTTTCGACGGCGGCGGGCTGGTATTTGTCCTGCATGGGCGGGGTGCGTGCGCTCAAAGCGTTGAAAACGCGAAAGTATATCGCGAAGCCCGGTGTCGGCGCTCGGGCAGTCGGGCCTGAATGCCGATTCCGCTGCCGGTGTGGGGCTGGAGAACTGCTCTTTTCGGGGGTTCAGCAAAAAAATGGCACCCGGCGGAGGGGCCGGATGCCAAATCTCCGATGAAGGAGAGGGAGGGAGGCGGTGGGCGCTGCGCAGTGGTGGCAGCGGCCGAATTCGAATCGATCAGGCGGCTTTCTGGGGTTTGATGCCGGTCTGGCGCTGCCAGTTGGTGGACATCGCCTTGAGCATGTCTTCCATCGCGGTCAGGGGCATGTTCCACATGCGCTGCTGGCTGCGAAGAATGGGCGTGACGCACGGTGTGCACAAGGTTTCCTTTTCGGCTTCGAGCAGGTCGAGGAAAATATCATTGGCAGCACCCCAGTACTCTGAATTGCCCACCCAGCCGGTTTCGGCGGTGGCTTCGCGTACGGCCTTGCGCCATAGTGCATTGGCGCGCTCGATCGGGACGCCAGCCTTGCGGGCGTACCAGGGAAGTAGTTTGGGTGCTTTCATCTGTATTCTCCGTGTGGCCGTTGTCGGCCCTCGTGCGCGTTCGGGGTCTTGTGGACCTGCGCCTTGCGCTCCGTATGTTGTGCTGCGATAAAAAATATTGGCTTCTTAAGAAGCATTCTATGCGGTGTCTGGCAAGATTGCCGTGAAAAAGTTCATCAATTTGTTGCTGTGCACAATTTCAGCGTATCGCAGCCCCCAGCCGGGATCAAGTTTCTGTGTCGGAAACGCAACACTATTCCATTAGTTATAGTCACCCCCCGCTCACCACAACCGGTCCCGCTCGACGCCAGCGCTAGCGGGCTGTGCGGCATCAGCGGTTAAAATAGAAGCAGTAAAGGAAAACTCATGTCCCAACTGCTTGCCAATCTGAATCCCGAACAACTTCAGGCCGTTACCCTGCCGCCGCAACATGCGCTCATTCTCGCGGGCGCAGGTTCGGGTAAGACCCGCGTCCTGACCACCCGTATTGCCTGGCTGATCCAGTCCGGCCAGGTCGATCCGTCCGGCATTCTCGCCGTCACCTTCACCAACAAGGCGGCAAAGGAGATGCTCGCCCGCCTTGGCGCGATGCTGCCAGTCAGCCCGCGTGGCATGTGGGTCGGCACGTTCCATGGTCTGTGCAACCGGCTGTTGCGCGCACATCATCGTGATGCCGGCCTGCCGCAGCTGTTCCAGATTCTGGATTCGGCCGACCAGCTGGCCGCGATCAAGCGCTTGCTGAAGACGCTGAATGTCGACGACGAGAAATTCCCGCCACGTGAGCTTCAGCACTTCATCAATGGCCAGAAAGAGGCGGGAAATCGCCCCCATGCAGTCGAGGCCTGGGACGACTTCACCAAACAACGCGTTCAGCTCTACCAAGAGTATGAAGCGCAGTGCCAGCGCGAGTCTGTTGTGGATTTCGCGGAGTTGCTGTTGCGCACCTACGAGTTGCTCGAACGCAATGAGCCGATTCGGCGCCACTATCAGCGGCGTTTCCGGCACATCCTGGTCGATGAGTTTCAGGACACCAACAGGCTGCAGTACCGTTGGCTGAAGCTGCTGGCGGCAGATGGCGCCGAGGGGGGCGCTGCCTTGCTGTGCGTAGGGGATGACGACCAGAGCATCTATCGGTTTCGCGGTGCGGAAGTTGGCAACATGCGCGATTTCGAGCGTGAATTTCAGGTCAAGAACGTCATTCGCCTCGAGCAGAACTATCGGTCGCACAGCAATATCCTGGATGCGGCGAATGCGATCATTCGCTTCAATACGCACCGCCTGGGCAAAAACCTGTGGACCGACCAGGGGGCGGGCGAGCCGATCCGTGTGTTCGAGGCCTATGCCGACTCTGACGAGGCGCGCTGGATCGTGGAGGAAATACAGGGCTTGGTGCGCGATGGACGTTCCCGCGCCGAGATTGCGCTGCTGTACCGTTCAAACGCGCAGTCGCGCGTGCTGGAGCATCGCCTTTTCTCGGCCGGTATTCCGTACCGGGTCTATGGCGGCCTGCGCTTTTTCGAGCGCCAGGAAATCAAGCACGCGCTTGCCTATCTGCGCCTGATCGCCAATCCGGACGACGACACTGCGTTCGCGCGGGTGGTGAATTTTCCCACGCGCGGTATCGGTGCCCGTTCGATCGAGGTGCTGCAGGACGCCGCGCGCACCTACAACACCAGCCTGTATGCCACCGTGCCCCACCTGACGGGCAAGGCGGGAACCGCGCTGGGCCAGTTCCTGAGGATGATCGAGGATCTGCGGCGTGATACCGGGCCGCTGACCCTTCCCGAACTCATTGATCACGTACTGGATCGTTCCGGTCTTCGAGATCACTACAAGAGTGAGAAAGAGGGGAGCGAGCGCCTGGAGAACCTGGACGAACTGTTGAACGCGGCAGCCAACTTCGTTGCAGAGCAGCAGGCGGGCGCGCCCGGCGCAGATCCGGCGGATGCCGGCGAGCACCGTCAGCTTGCCGACTTTCTTGCCCATGCGTCGCTCGAGGCGGGCGACCATCAGGCGGATCAGGGGGCGGATGCGGTGCAGTTGATGACCGTGCATTCGTCCAAGGGGCTGGAATTCGACGTGGTCTTCCTGTCGGGGCTTGAAGAAGGCCTGTTTCCGCATGAGAACAGCATTCTCGAAGCCGAGGGGCTCGAGGAGGAGCGGCGGCTGATGTATGTGGCGGTGACGCGCGCCCGCGAGCGCCTGTATCTGTCATTTGCACAGAGCCGGATGCTCCACGGTCAGACTCGCTACAACCTGCGCTCACGCTTTCTCGAGGAGATTCCGGTCGGGCTCACCAAGTGGCTCAGCCCGCCGAGTCCCCGTGCGGCACTTGGTGGCGCGACCGGCGGCGCTGGCGGAGCCTACTTCACGTCGTCCGCGAAACCGGCCGCAACGCAGCGCGAACCGCGGCCTGCGTTTGCCAGTTTGCCCGGCGGTCTGCGCATTGGTCAGAACGTGAGCCACGCCAAGTTCGGGCAGGGCGTGATCGTCGCCGCCGAGGGCGGCGGCAGTGACGCCCGTGTTCAGGTGAACTTCGGCTCGGCGGGGATGAAGTGGCTTCTGCTCGCAGTGGCCAAGCTCGATCCGGCCTGAGTGCGTTCCAGAGTGGCGGCGGGCCTGTGCAGGCCCACGCCGCTCAGGCGCCGTACTTGCGTGCCAGATTGTCGTGCAGGGAGACGAATTCCTGCGCGAGTTTGTGCTTGGGCTCGAGGTGGATCATCGGCTTGGCCTGTTCGTGTGACTCCTTGATCTTCACCGAGGCCGACAGGTAGGGCTCAAGTACGGGCAAGCCCTCATCGATCAGTTCCTGCACCACTTTTTGCGGCAGGCTGGCGCGTGCCTGGAACTGATTCACCACGATGCCTTCGACTTTCAGGTCGCGGTTGTGGTCGGTCTTGATTTCCTCCACGTTCTCGAGCAGGGAGTAGAGCGCGCGGCGCGAGAAGTCGTCGCAATCGAACGGGATCAGGCAGGCGTTGGCGGCAATCAGGGCCGAGCGGGTGTAGAAGTTGAGCGCGGGCGGCGTGTCGATATAGACGCAGTCGTATTCCTCGGCGAGTTCGTCGAGTGCGTCGCGCAATTTGTAGATCTTGTAGCGCGATTCCAGCTTGCTTTGCAGCTCTTCCAGTTGCGGGTGGGAGGGCATGACGTGCAGGCCGTCGAAGGGGCTGGCGACGATGAAGTCGCTGGTTGCTTTCGGATTGAGCTTGAAATTTAGCGTCTGGTCGAAGAAGTCGGCCAGCGTGCTGTCAAGCGAGTCGCCCGAGACGCCGAGAAGGTACTGCGTGGAGTTGCCCTGCGGGTCGAGGTCGATGACCAGCGTGCGCTTGCCCTGTTGGGCGCTGATTGCTGCCAGATTGCAGGTAATGGTGGATTTGCCGACCCCACCTTTCTGATTGAACACCACGCGTCGCATCGTCGATTCCCCTCCGGTTGTTGCGGCATTGTGCCAAAAATCGGCAAACCTATCCCGGATAGCTGTTTTGCGCAGGGCACACCTGCCCAAGCCGCGAGCGCTGCGCTAAACTTCCGACTCGTTATTCATGACCGTTGCAGCCTACTCCCCGGGGCGCTCGGCATGCGGGCCCGGTCGGGTCCGGTCCGTGGCAAGGCAGCTCGTGCCAGAGCAAAAAGAAAACGCTGCGGATGATCGCAATTGGCAGGACAAGGGCAAGCGCCTATTGTCCTGTCCGGATGTTCACACGAACACCATACTGTACCGAGAGGGAGAACTCATGGATCAGGATTTCATCGCAGCGGCTCTGGACTATCACCGTGCGCCGACACGCGGCAAGATTTCGGTCGTGCCCACCAAGGGCCTGACCAACCAGCGCGATCTCGCGCTTGCCTATTCGCCCGGTGTGGCAGCCGCCTGCGATGCCATCGTCGCAGACCCCGCACAGGCACGTGAACTCACCAGCCGTGGCAACCTGGTAGCCGTGGTCACCAACGGCACAGCAGTGCTCGGTCTGGGCAATATCGGCCCGCTGGCGTCGAAGCCGGTCATGGAAGGCAAGGGCTGCCTGTTCAAGAAATTTGCCAATATCGACGTGTTCGATATCGAGCTCAACGAGAATGACCCCGACAAGCTGATCGACATCATCGCCTCGCTTGAGCCGACGCTGGGTGGTATCAACCTCGAGGACATCAAGGCGCCGGAGTGCTTCTACATCGAGAAGAAGCTGCGCGAGCGCATGAAGATTCCGGTCTTCCACGATGACCAGCACGGTACCGCAATCATCTCGTCGGCGGGCCTGATCAACGGTCTCAAGGTCGTCGGCAAGGACATCGCCACCGTGAAGCTGGTGTGTTCCGGCGCCGGCGCGGCCGCCATTGCCTGCCTGGACCTCATGGTCAGCCTTGGTCTGAAGCGTGAGAACGTCTACGTTTGCGACTCCAAGGGCGTGATCTATCAGGGCCGTGACGAGAAGATGGAGCCGACCAAGGCCCGTTATGCTCAGGTCACCGATGCGCGCACCCTGGGTGATGCCATCGTTGGTGCCGACGTCTTCCTCGGCCTGTCCACCGCGGGCGTGCTCAAGCCCGAGATGGTCGCCAATATGGCTGACCAGCCGCTGATCTTCGCGCTGGCGAACCCGAATCCGGAAATCCTGCCCGCTGATGCGAAGGCGGTGCGCCCGGACTGCATCGTGGCGACCGGGCGTTCGGACTTCCCGAACCAGGTCAACAACGTGCTGTGCTTCCCCTTCATCTTCCGCGGCGCGCTCGACGTGGGCGCCAGCACGATCAATGAGGAGATGAAGCTTGCCTGCGTGAAGGCGATCGCCGAACTGGCCCAGGCCGAGCAGAGCGACATCGTGGCTTCGGCCTATGGCGGCGCGGAGCTGACCTTCGGTCCCGACTACATCATTCCCAAGCCTTTCGATCCGCGCCTGATCGTGAAGATCGCGCCCGCAGTGGCCCAGGCTGCGATGGATTCCGGTGTTGCGAGCCATCCGATCGAGGACATGCAGGCGTATGCGGCTACGCTGAGCGACTTCGTGTACACGACCGGCATCGTCATGAAGCCGGTGTTCTCCGCAGCCAAGCGCGTGCCGATGGAGCAGAAACGCGTGCTCTACGCCGAGGGTGAGGACGAACGTGTTCTGCATGCCGCGCGCGTGGCCATCGACGAGGGCCTGGCGCGTCCGATCCTGATCGGTCGTCCCAGCGTGATCGAGATGCGGATCAAGAAGATCGGTCTCAACCTCGTGCCCGAGCGCGACTTCGATATCGTCAATCCGGAATCCGATCCGCGCTATCGTGAGCTGTGCAACGACTACTACCGCATGATGGCCCGTGACGGCGTGACGCCGGATCTGGCCAAGGCCAAGATGCGTCGCGACACGACCCTGATCGGCGTGATGCTGCTGCGTCGTGGCGATGCGGATGCGCTGGTGTGCGGCACGTTCGGGACCTATGACTATCACCTGCGCCAGGTGCAGGACGTCATCGGCCTCAAGCCGGGCGCCAAGCAGTTTGCGGCGATGAACCTGCTGCTGCTGCCCAAGCGCATGCTTGCGGTGACCGACACCTACGTCAACGAGAACCCGAATGCGGATGAAGTGGCCGAGATCGCGCTTATGGCGGCTGCCGAGTTGCGCAGTTTCGGTATCGAGCCGCGCGTGGCCCTGTTGTCGCACTCCAATTTCGGCAGCTCAAGCTCGGCGTCGGCGCGAAAGATGCGTGCAGCCAGTGAGATCCTGCGTACCACGGCACCCGAACTCGAATGCGATGGCGAGATGCACGGCGATGCGGCACTGTCGCCCGAGATCCGCGCCAAGCTGCATCCGGATTCGGCTCTGACGGCAGATGCCAACCTGCTGGTGATGCCCAACCTCGATGCAGCCAACATCTCCTTCAACCTGATGAAGATGGCGAATGGCGACGGCGTGTCTGTTGGTCCGATTCTGCTGGGTGCTGCACAGCCTGTGCATATCCTGACGCCGTCGGCCACGGTTCGTCGCCTGGTCAACATCACCGCGCTGGCAGTGGTCGATGCCGCCGAACTGAGGCGCTCCAAGGGTGGCTGAGTCCGGTCTGGTGGCCCGCCTCGTGCGGGCCAGCCTGCTTCCCCTTGCGCTGGCCGCGGTTGCGCCGGCGCAGGCGGGGGGCTGGTTGCTTGCGTCGCCCGAGCCCCGAGTGGTGCCCGGGCAGTCGTTTGAACTGATTGTCATCGGTGCGCCGGTGGATGGCATGTGGCCGGAGCGTCTGCCGGCTCAGGTCGAGCTGCCGGACGGCGGGCCGCGTATTGCGGTCGAACTCGTGCGGGCGAGCTCTCTCGGGGAAACGCAGCGGCGCTACATTGGCCAATGGCCTGGCGAAGTGGTCGGCATGGCAACGCTTTCCCTGCTCGAGTCGCCTTCTGCACGGCTGATTTTCGATTCCGGGGCCGCGTTGCGGTCGCCTGCGGCGTCCGCGCAGGCGGGCAACGTCGCCAACGCAGGGTCGGTGACCCAGCAGAAGCGTTCGGATGAGCCCGTAGCCCCTGCCGCGCTGAGTTTTCACGAGCCGATGTATTTCGTCGTCGGTGGCACGGATCCGAAGTCGGCGCGCTACCAGATCAGCTTCCGCTACCGTCTGTTCGACGATCAGGGCGTCGTGGCCGAGAGCTTTCCGCTGGTGCGCGGTCTGTATTTCGGCTTTACGCAGACCTCGTTGTGGGACCTGTCATCAGAGTCCAAGCCGTTTCGCGATACCAGTTTCCGGCCTTCGCTGTTCTATCAGTGGAAGCTGTCCGATCCCAGCGAGGGGAATTCGGTCGCACTGGCTGCCGGTTACGAGCACGAGTCCAACGGGCGCGATGAAGAGGATTCGCGCAGTATCGACACCCTGTTTGCGCGTATCGATGCTCGTTACTACTTCCCGAACGGTCGCACCTATCTGGGCGTTGAGCCCAAGGTCTGGGGTTATATCGACAAGGACGACAATCCCGATATCACCGACTATCGGGGTTACGCCCAGCTCGGTTTGCGGCTGGGAAGCGACGACGGCCTGATGCTCGCCGCATTATTGCGCAAGGGCAAGGCGGGCGTGGGTAGCACGCAGCTCGATCTGTCCTATCCGCTGCGCCAGAGCGTGTTTTCGGGGGTCGGTGCTTTCGCACATCTGCAGTATTTCAACGGGTACGGCGAGACGCTGCTCGATTACAACGTGGGCCGTGGTCCTCAGTTTAGAATCGGGGTTTCGATCGTAAGATAAGGCGTCATCCGGCGGTTTCCGCAGCGGGTGCGCCCGCCAGGAGACCGCCATGCCGCACGCCATCCGCTTTCATCAGACTGGTAAGCCCGACGTCCTTCAATGGGAGTCGTTCGACCCCGCCGCGCCTGCTGCCGGTGAGGCACGCGTGCGCCACCACGCCGTCGGCCTGAACTACATCGATACCTATCACCGCAGTGGCCTGTATCCGGTCCCCTTGCCTTCGGGCATCGGTCTCGAGGGGGCTGGCGTGGTCGAAGCGCTCGGTGACGGGGTCGATGGACTCAAGGTGGGTGACCGCGTCGCGTATGCGGGCGGCCCGCTCGGTGCCTATGCCGAAGTACGTAACATCCCCGCAGACCGTCTGGTCTCCCTTCCCGAGTCGATTTCGTTCGAGCAGGGCGCGGCAATGATGTTGCAGGGCCTGACCGCCCAGTATTTGCTGCGCCGCACGTATCGCGTGCAGCCGGGTGACACCATCCTCATCCACGCCGCTGCGGGCGGGGTGGGACTGATGGTGTGCCAGTGGGCGAAGGCGCTCGGGGCGACGGTGATCGGTACGGTCGGTTCGGACGAAAAGGCCGAGATCGCACGCGCCCACGGTTGCGATCATCCGATTGTCTATACCCGCGAACGCTTTGCCGAACAGGTCCGCTCCATCACCGGTGGGCGCGGTGTGCCGGTGGTCTACGACTCGATCGGTGCGGATACCTTCATGGATTCACTGGCCTGCCTGCGGCCCATGGGCATGATGGTGCTGTTCGGCGCAGCATCCGGCCCGGTCCCACCTTTCGATTGCGGCCTGCTGGCGAAGATGGGGTCGCTGTTCCTGACCCGTCCGACACTGTTTACCTACACCGCGGAGCGGGACGATCTGGTCGCAATGGCGGCTGATCTGTTCGATGTCGTGAGTGCTGGAAAGCTGAAGATCGAGATCAACCAGCGTTATCCGCTGAGCGAAGCTGCCCGCGCGCATACCGATCTTGAGGCGCGCCTGACGACGGGTTCCAGCATTCTGTTGCCCTGACCGGTCTGCGGTGGCTCGGGTCGTTTGGTGAGTTTATGTTTGTTGCAAAGTTGTTGGGTCTGGCATATGTTCCCTGTATGACGCGGTGCAGCATTTGCGTGATGAAACAAGCGTCACGTGTGCTACCGCTCATCTCATGACGACCAGGGAGATCGACAACAATGGAACAGAACACGCTGATTGCGAGCTTGCAATCGACCTTGGGCGGCAGCCTGCCGGGCATACTCGGTGCGCTTGCCATCCTGGCGCTGGGCTGGTTTGCCGCAGTCCTTGTTCGCGCGGGCAGTCGCCGCATATTGCGGGTCGCGGGCATCAACCAGAAGCTTCAGAGTGGCACCGGGCAGGCGTTCGACCTTGAGTCGATGCTCAGCCTCGGCTTGTTCGGACTGGTATTGCTGATTACCGTCGTCGCGGTACTCAATATTCTCGATCTGGAGAGCCTGTCGTCTCCGTTTGCCGCCTTGCTGGCCCAGATCACCACCTACCTGCCACATCTGCTGGCGGGTGCCATCCTTTCGGTGCTTGCCTGGGTGCTCGCGACCGTCCTTCGGGCGCTCACGAGCAAGATGCTGGCAACAACCACGCTGGATGAACGCCTCGCAACTGAGGCCGGCATGGAGCCGATGAGCGCCAACATGGGCAATGTCGCGTTCTGGCTGGTGATCCTGCTGTTCCTGCCGGCCATTCTCGGTGCCTTTCAGCTCCAGGGCCTGCTTGAGCCGGTGCAGGGCATGGTCGATCGCGCCTTGTCGATGGTGCCCGACATCTTTGCCGCGCTGGTCATCGGATTCGTAGGCTGGCTGGTGGCCAGGGTCTTGCGCGGGCTGGTCAGCAATCTCCTTGCGGCTGCGGGCGCCGACAAGCTCGGCACATGCATCGGACTGGATGAGACCGTGAAACTGTCGCGCCTTGCCGGCGTGCTGGTGTTCATCCTGGTCTTCGTGCCGAGCCTGATCGCAGCACTCGACGCCTTGAAGATCGAGGCCGTGTCCGCCCCGGCGATCAGCATGCTCGACCAGTTCTTTGGTGCCGTGCCCAATATCCTGGCTGCGGCGGTGATTCTGGGCGTGACCTGGTTCGTTGCCCGCTTCGCGTCGGGTCTGGTTGCGCGACTGCTCGCAGGCGTCGGGTTCGACCTGCTGCCGGCGAAGCTGGGCCTTGGGCACGCGATTGGCGAAGGGCGCACCGCATCGGCGCTGGTGGGGCGCCTGGTGCTGTTCTTTGCGATGCTGTTTGCTGTGGTGGAAGCGGCAAATCGCCTGGGGTTCGGTCAGATCAGCGAACTGGTGACGATGTTTGTTCAGTTTGGTGGCGACATCCTGCTCGGCGCGGTGATCCTCGTTGCCGGTTTCTGGCTCGCCAACCTCGCTGCCGAGGCCATCAGCCGGGCCAGTGGCGAGCATACAAGCGGCCTGGCTCGCATTGCCCGCATTGCCATTCTCGGACTGGTGATCGCAATGGGCTTGCGTGCGATGGGCATCGCCGACGATATCGTCAATCTGGCTTTCGGCCTGGGTTTTGGCGCGGTCGCAGTGGCGGTGGCCCTGTCCTTCGGACTGGGTGGTCGCGAAGCGGCCGGTCGCCAGATGGAGTACTGGCTGGCCAAGTTGCGCAAGGACGAACCCGGCAAGGACTGAAGCTGGACTTGGGTCCGGTGGCGGCATGACGGCACCGGACTTTTTCTTCCCGAGTACGGGGGGGATGGCGTCGCTCGGGTAAAATTGCGCCCATGAGTTCCGCACATTCCCCCCGTTTCGTTCATCTTCGTCTTCACACCGAATATTCGATCACGGACGGCATCGTCCAGATCGATCAGGCCATTTCGACCGCAGCGGCTGACGGCATGCCTGCGCTTGGCATCTCCGATCTCGCCAACCTGTTCGGGATGGTCAAGTTTTACAAGGGTAGCCGCGGCAAGGGCATCAAGCCGATCATTGGCGCGGATGTCTGGATCGAGAACGAGGTCGAGCGCGACAAGCCGTATCGCGTACTGTTGATCTGCAAGAATCGCAATGGTTATGGGCAGTTGTCCGAACTGCTGACGCGCGCCTACCTGGAGAACAAGCACCGCGGGCGGGCAGAACTGCGCCGCGCGTGGTTTGAGGACGGCGCCGCGAGCGATCTGCTCTGTCTTTCCGGCGCCATGATGGGCGATATCGGCCAGAACCTGGTCAACGGCAATCCCGAGATTGCAGAACTGCTGGCGGCCGACTGGAAGCGGCTATTTCCCGGCGGTTTCTATATCGAACTGCAGCGCGCCGGGCATCCTGGCACCGAAGCCTATATCCGCCAGGCGCTGGTGCTGGCGAACAAGCTCGGTCTGCCGGTGGTGGCGACGCATCCGGTACAGTTCCTCACCCGCGAGGATTTCAAGGCACACGAGGCGCGCGTATGTATCGCGCAGGGCTACGTGTTGGCTGACAAGCGTCGTCCGCGTGACTTTACCGAAGAGCAGTACCTCAAGAGCCAGGACGAGATGTGCGAACTGTTCGCAGATCTCCCCGAGGCACTTGAGAACGCGGTCGAGATCGCGCGCCGCTGCTCGCTGACGGTGCAACTGGGCAAGAACTTCCTGCCGCAGTTCCCGACGCCAGAAGGCATGACGCTGGACGACTTCCTGGTGCAGGAGGCCAAGGACGGGCTGGAACGCCGGCTCGCCCAGTTGTACCCGAGCCCGGAGGAGCGCGAGCGTCAGCGCCAGCGCTACGAGGATCGGCTGAAGTTCGAAACCGACACCATCATCCAGATGGGCTTTCCCGGTTACTTCCTGATCGTTGCCGACTTCATCCGCTGGGGCAAGGCGAACGGCGTGCCAGTGGGGCCGGGGCGAGGTTCCGGTGCCGGTTCGCTGGTGGCCTATTCGCTTGATATTACCGACATCGATCCGCTTGAGTACGCACTGCTGTTCGAGCGCTTCCTCAACCCGGAGCGGGTGTCGATGCCCGACTTCGATATCGACTTCTGCCAGGACAACCGCTATCGCGTGATCGAGTATGTGCGCGAGCGCTATGGCAAGGATGCGGTCAGCCAGATCGCCACCTTCGGCACGATGGCCTCGAAGGCCGTGGTGCGCGACGTGGGGCGCGTGCTGGATCTGCCCTATGGCCTGTGTGACAGGCTGTCCAAGCTGGTGCCGGTTGAAGGCGCGAAGCCGGTTTCACTGACCCGTGCCTACGAGATGGAGCCGCAGATCGGCGACATGATGAAGGACGGCAACGACGGCGAATCAGTGCAGGAGTTGTGGAGCCTGGCGCTGCCGCTCGAGGGCCTGTCGCGTAACGTGGGCATGCACGCCGGCGGCGTGCTGATCGCGCCGGGCAAGCTGACCGATTTCTGTCCGCTCTACATCGCCGATGGTGATGATGCGACCCCGGTGTCGCAGTTCGACAAGGACGACGTAGAAGCCGTAGGCCTGGTGAAGTTCGACTTTCTCGGTCTGCGCAACCTGACGATTATCGAACTTGCGCTGCAGTACGTGGAGCGCGAGACCGGCAAGCGCCCCGACCTGATGAGCCTCGGCTTCAAGGACCCCGCGGCCTACCAGATCCTGAAGGACGCCAATACCACGGCGATCTTCCAGGTCGAATCGGACGGCATGAAGAAGCTGCTCAAGAAGCTCGCGCCCGACCGTTTCGAAGACATCATCGCCGTGCTGGCGCTCTATCGCCCCGGCCCGCTCGGTTCGGGCATGGTGGATGACTTCATCCTGCGAAAGAAAGGCCAGCAGGAGATCGACTACTTCCACCCCGACCTCAAAGCCTGCCTGGAGCCGACCTACGGCGTGATCGTGTACCAGGAACAGGTGATGCAGATCAGCCAGATCATCGGCGGCTACACCCTGGGCGGGGCGGACATGCTGCGCCGGGCGATGGGCAAGAAGAAAGCCGAGGAGATGGCCAAGCACCGCGCCACCATTGCCGACGGTGCGAAGCAGAAGGGCTACGATCCGGCGCTGGCTGAGCAACTGTTCGACCTGATGACCAAGTTCGCGGAGTACGGCTTCAACAAGTCGCACACCGCGGCCTATGCGGTGGTCACCTACCACACGGCATGGTTGAAGGCCCACTACTGCGCGGCCTTCATGGCGGCGACGATGTCGTCCGACCTCGACAACACCGACACGGTGAAGATCTTCTACGAAGACACCGTTGCCAACAAGATCGAGGTGCTGCCGCCCGACGTCAACGCATCCGATTACCGCTTCGTGCCGGTCGATCGCAAGGTGATCCGCTATGGTCTGGGCGCGGTCAAGGGCGTTGGCGAGCCGGCGGTGCGCGCGATCATCGCGGCACGCGAGAAAGGCGCGCCTTTCCGTGACCTGTTTGATTTCTGCGAGCGTGTCGACCGTCGTCTGGCCAACCGCCGGGTGATCGAGGCCCTGATTCGCTCAGGGGCGATGGATACGCTGGAGGGCCACAAGGGGCTCGATCGCGCGCAACTGATGGCGACCGTGTCGCTGGCGATGGAGGCCGCCGAGCAGGTGGCTGCCAATGCGATGCAGGGCGGCCTGTTCGACATGATGCCGGAGGCGGCAGGGGCAGGTGTCGAGTTCGTCAAGGTGCGGCCGTGGACCGAGCGCGAGCGCCTCAAGGAAGAGAAGACCGCGATCGGCTTCTTCCTCTCCGGTCACCCCTTCAATGCCTTCAAGGGCGAAGTGCGCCGCTTCGTGCGCCGTACGCTGGCCCAGATCGAGCCGTCGCGTGACCTGACCATGATGGCCGGTGTGGTGATGGAGGTGCGGACGAAGGTGGGCAACCGCGGCAAGATGGCCTTCGTGCTGCTCGACGACGGCACGCAACCGCGCGAGGTGGCGGTCTATTCCGAAGTGCTCGATGCCAACCGCGGCAAGATCGTCACCGACGAGGTGCTGGTGATCGAGGGCAAGGTCAGCAATGACGAGTTCTCGGGCGGTTTCCGCATCATCGCCGACAAGCTGCTGACACTGGGTGAGGCGCGCAGCCGATTCGCGCGTGCGCTGCAACTGAAGCTCAACGGTGAAGTGGGCGAGAGTGGCGGCGCGGCGGCAACGGCCGACCGTCTGCAGACCTTGCTGACGCCGTTCCGCGATGGTGGCTGCCCGGTCAAGGTGCGTTATCGCAACGCCGTGGCGGAGGCGGAACTGCCTTTTGGCGATGGCTGGCGCGTGCGACTGGAGGAAAGTCTGCTCGAGAGCCTGCGCGAGTGGCTGCCGCCCGAGGCGGTAGAAGTGGTGTATCCGAACTGATGAGGGTGAGCGCCCTGCGGGGTGCTTACACCCAGTCTTTGGGCTGCAGGAAGACGTCGTAGAGACGGGCCTCCGGCGAACCGGCTTCGGGGTGCCAGTCGTAGCGCCATTTGACGATGGGCGGCATCGACATCAGGATGGATTCGGTGCGTCCGCCCGATTGCAGGCCGAACAGGGTGCCGCGGTCGAAAACCAGATTGAATTCGACGTAGCGACCGCGACGATATGCCTGGAAGTCGCGTTCGCGCTCGCCATATGGCGCGTCGCGATGACGTTCGATGATGGGCAGATAGGCGTCGACAAAGGCGTCGCCAACCGATCGCGTCAGGCCGAATGCGGTGTCGAAATCGGTCTTGCCGTCAGCGCCGAGATCGTCGAAGAAGAGTCCGCCGACGCCGCGCGGTTCGTTGCGATGCTTGAGGAAGAAATAGCGGTCGCACCAATCCTTCAGACGCGCATGCTCGGCTTCGCCGCCAAAGGGCAGGACTGCCGCTTTGCAGGTCGCGTGAAAGTGGCGGACGTCATCCTCGTAGCCATAATAAGGCGTCAGGTCCATGCCGCCGCCAAACCACCACACCGGTTCCTTGCCTTCGGCCAGGGCGATGAAGCAGCGCACGTTCATGTGCACCGTGGGGCAGTAGGGGTTGCGCGGATGCAGGACCAGCGACACGCCCATTGCCTCGAAGCGCCTGCCGGCCAGTTCCGGCCGGTGAGCGGTGGCCGAGGCGGGCATGCCGTCGCCCATGACATGCGAAAAATTGACCCCGCCGCGCTCGAAGAAGTTGCCTTCCTCGATGACACGGCTCAGACCGCCACCGCCGCCCGGTCGCTCCCATCCATCTGCCTTGAACGCCTGCCCGTCGAACTGTTCGAGGCGGGTGACGATCCGGGTTTGAAGATCGGTGAAGTAGGGCTTGACGGTGCTCGGGGTCATTGATTCTCAGCTTTGATCGTCTACGGCCGCAGCAGCGGCGCCGGTCTTCATTGCAGCGATGGCGGCCTCACAGGCGGCTGCGTCTGCAAACATCGGGCTGGTGCCGATGACCTGGCCGTTGGTGGCGGTCAGGTTGAAGTAGGGACGTCCGTCGGACGCGGTCTTCTGTGCATAGCGCTTGTCTTCGGTCGAATTCTTGCGGACCGATTCGACGCCATTGGTACAGCTTGCCTTGGCGTTGTAGCCCTCGCTGCGAACCAGGGTCTTGCCGTTTTCGCCAACGAGCTTGAAAAAGAACTCGCCGCCGGCGGACTTGGTGATCTCGAACTTAAGGGTCATCGGTTTCTCCTTCCTGCGCTTGATGGGGATGTCGCGGTCAGCTGTATCCAGACCGCACCTTCACAAGCATAACCCGTGTAAAGATCATACCGCCGTGGCATATGTCCTTGTTTGACCCGATTCAACCTTTGCGCGCAACTGCGCGATAGCCGATATCGCGGCGGTACTGGCAGCCATCGAACTGAATCGTTGCTGCGAGATCGTATGCCGCCTTCTGCGCCGCCTTCACGTTGTCTCCGAGCGCGGTCACACACAGCACTCTGCCGCCGGAGGTGACGACTTCACCGTCGCGTTCGGCGGTGCCGGCGTGAAAGACGTGTGTGCTGTCCTCGCCAGCGGGTGTCAGGCCGGTGATCGGGTCGCCCTTGCGCGGACTGTCAGGGTAGCCCGCAGCGGCAAGCACCACGCCGAGCGCGACCCGACGGTCCCATTCGGCCTCGATCTGATCGAGTTTGCCGGCAATGGCTGCTTCGATGAGATCGGCAAGATCCGTCTTGAGGCGCATCATGATCGGCTGGGTTTCGGGGTCGCCCATGCGGCAGTTGAACTCGACCACCCGTGGCTTGCCTTCGCCATCGATCATCAGACCAGCATAGAGGAAGCCGGTGTAGGGCAGGCCGTCGGCGGTCATGCCGGCCAGCGTCGGCAGGATGACTTCGCGCATGACGCGGGCGTGGACGTCAGGCGTCACCACCGGGGCGGGCGAGTACGCGCCCATGCCGCCCGTGTTGGGGCCCTGATCACCGTCGAGCAGACGCTTGTGGTCCTGGCTGGTGGCCAGAGGCAGTGCGTTCTTGCCGTCAGCCAGCACGATGAAGCTGGCTTCCTCGCCCTGCATGAACTCTTCGATGACGACACGTGCGCCGGCGTCGCCCATCTTGTTGTCGAGCAGCATCATGTCGATGGCAGCGTGGGCTTCCTCCGCTGTCATCGCCACCACCACGCCCTTGCCTGCGGCAAGGCCGTCGGCCTTGATCACGATCGGTGCGCCTTCGGCGTCGATGTAGGCATGGGCTTCGGCGGCGTCTGAGAAGGTCTGATACTTCGCGGTCGGAATGCCGTGGCGCAGCAGGAAGCGCTTGGCGAAGTCCTTCGAACTCTCGAGCTGGGCGGCATTCTTCGTCGGCCCGAAGATCGGCAGGCCGGCGGCGCGGAAGGCGTCGACCACGCCGGCTGCAAGCGGTGCCTCGGGGCCGACCACGGTGAAGCCGACCTGCTCGCTGCGGGCAAGCGCCACGAGGTCGGCGACTTCGGTTGCTGCCACGTTCTGCAGCTTGGGCTCGCGCGCGGTGCCCGGGTTGCCGGGGGCGACCAGAACGCGCGTGACCTTGGGCGACTGTGCGAGTTTCCAGGCCAGCGCGTGTTCGCGTCCGCCCGAGCCGATGACGAGGACTTTCATGTGCTGCTCCGGGTGTGAGCGATCAGTGACGGAAGTGGCGGAAGCCGGTGAGCACCATCGCGATGTTCTGCTCGTCGGCAGCGGCGATCACCTCGGCGTCACGCATCGAGCCACCGGGCTGAATCACCGCAGTGGCGCCAGCCTGCGCAAGGACGTCGAGACCGTCGCGGAAGGGGAAGAAGGCATCCGATGCCACCACGCAACCGGCGATCTGCAGGCCTGCGTTCTCCGCCTTGATCTTGGCAATACGGGCAGAATCCACGCGGCTCATCTGGCCGGCGCCAACGCCGATGGTCATGCCGTCACGGCAATAGACGATGGCGTTCGACTTGACGTACTTGGCGACGCGCCAGGCAAACAGCATGTCGCGCATCTCGGTCTCGGTCGGCGCACGCTTGGTCACCACCTTGAGGTCGGCGATCTGGATGCGGGCTTCGTCCGCACTCTGCACCAGCAGGCCACCGCCCACGCGCTTGTAGTCGAAGGCGCCGGCAGGCTTGCCCAGCGGGCAGGTGAGCACGCGCACGTTCTGTTTGGCACGCAGCAGTTCGAGGGCTTCAGCCGTGTAGGACGGGGCGATCAGCACTTCGAGGAACTGGGCGGAGACGGCTTCGGCTGCAGCACGATCGACTTCGCTGTTGAAGGCGATGATGCCGCCGAAGGCCGAGGTCGGGTCGGTGGAGAAGGCTTTCTTGTAGGCTTCGAGCGGCGTAGCGCCGATCGCCACGCCACAGGGGTTGGCGTGCTTGACGATGACGCAGGCGCCGGTGTCGAAAGCCTTGACGCATTCCCACGCTGCATCGGCGTCGGCAATGTTGTTGTAGGACAGTTCCTTGCCCTGCAGCTGTGCGTAGCTGGAGATCGAGCCCTCGGGCGCATTCGGCTCCTTGTAGAAGGCCGCGCTCTGGTGCGGGTTCTCGCCGTAGCGCAGGTTCTGGACCTTGTCGAAGGCGAGCTGGAAGCGCTCGGGGTAGGTCTGCTTCGACACGTCACCGACTTCGTTGGTGACCAGTGCGGTGAGGTGGTTGGAGATCGCGGAGTCGTAGCGTGCGGTGTGCGTAAAGGCCTTTACCGCGAGGGCGAAGCGGGTCTTGTAGCTCAGCTTGCCCGCGCCGGCCTTGAGTTCGGCCACGATGTCGGCGTAATCCGCAGGGTCGGTCACGATGCCGACGCCGCCGGCTTCAGTGCCGTGGTTCTTTGCTGCAGCGCGGACCATGGTGGGGCCGCCGATGTCGATATTCTCGATCGCATCTTCGAGCGTGCAGTCGGGGCGGGCAACGGTCTGCTGGAAGGGGTAGAGGTTCACCACGACCAGGTCGATACGGCCGATGTCGTGCTCGGCGATCGTTGCCATGTGCTCGGGCAGGTCGCGACGGGCGAGGATGCCGCCGTGCACCTTGGGGTGCAGGGTCTTGACCCGGCCATCGAGCATTTCTGGAAAGCCCGTGTGATCGGCCACATCGGTGACGTCGAGGCCGGCTTCGCGCAGCAGGCTGGCGGTGCCGCCGGTGGACAGGAGCTTGACGCCGAGTCCGGCGAGTTCGCGGGCGAATTCGAGCACGCCGCTTTTGTCGGAGACGCTGATCAGGGCTTGGGTGACGTTCATCGTGGGGCCTGGCTTGGAGAGTTGAATCGGAAATCGGTGTTGCGGCGCGGCGCCGTTACTGGGGGGGGGCCGGCAGCCGCAGCGTGTGTATCAGAGCAGGTCGTAGTCGGTCAGCTTGCGACGCAGGGTATTGCGGTTGATGCCGAGCATGTCGGCAGCCACGGTCTGGTTGCCCTTGGCCTGCTGCAGCACAAATTCGAGCATCGGGCGCTCGACGTTGCGGATCACCATGTCGTAGATCGCAGCCGGACGTTCGCCGTCGAGGTCGCGGAAGTACTGATCGAGTGTCCGGAATACGGAATCGGCAATCTCGTTGCTGCGGCTCATGCGGCAAGTTCCTGAGGCAGTTCTTCTTCGTAGCGCAGACGGGTGTCGGCTTCAGCGAGACGACCGAAAAACTCGTCTACTGCTGCAAGCTGTGCCGACACGTCCGGCAGTTGATTCATGGTGTGGCGGAAAGCCGCCGATCCGACCAGACCCTTGGTGTACCAGGAGATGTGCTTGCGCGCGATGCGCACGCCGGTCTCTTCGCCATAGAAGGCGTAGAGGTCGGCGAGGTGCTCGCGGCAGACCTGAAGAATCTCGGTGACCAGGGGGGGCGGCAGTTCTTCGCCGGTGCGCAGGAAATGCTCGATCTCGCGGAAGATCCACGGCCGGCCCTGCGCGGCACGCCCGATCATGACGCCATCGGCGCCGGTGTAGTCGAGCACGAACTTGGCTTTCTGCGGGGTGGTGATGTCGCCGTTGGCGATCACCGGGATGTTCACCAGCGACTTGACCAGTGCAATGGTGTCGTACTCCGCCTGGCCCATGTACTGGTCGGCGCGGGTGCGGCCATGAATGGCGATCGCGCGGATGCCCGACTCCTGGGCAATGCGGGCGATGGTCGGTGCGTTCTTGTTCTCGCGGTTCCAGCCGGTGCGGAACTTGAGCGTGACCGGGGTGTTCGGCACTGCATTCACGACGGCTTCGAGGATGCGGGCAACCAGGGGCTCGTCCTGCATCAGCGCGGAGCCGGCCATGACGTTGCACACCTTCTTTGCCGGGCAGCCCATGTTGATGTCGATGATCTGGGCGCCGCGGTCGGCGTTGTGGCGTGCGGCCTCGGCCATCATTGCCGGGTCGGCGCCTGCGATCTGCACCGAGATCGGGTCGACCTCGCCGTCGTGGTTGGCGCGACGCTGGGTTTTCGCGCTGCCGTACAGCAGTGAGTTCGAGGTCACCATCTCGGATACGGCAACACCGGCCCCCAGTTTCTTGCACAACTGGCGGAACGGACGGTCGGTCACACCGGCCATCGGGGCGACAAAGAGGTTGTTGCGTAAGGTGAATCCGGCGAACTGCATGGGCTGAGGCGGGCGGGAAAAGAGCGGCATTTTACCCCATGCCGGGGGCGCTGGGGGGCAGCGTGGCGCGGGTGCAACCCTTCACCCCGGCTTCCGCTGCCTTGCCGCAGCCGCGATTACGGCCAGGCGCGCGCGCCAAACATCATGCGCTTGGCAACGAAATGGCGCAGAGGCGGGCACAGATCGAGTGCGAACAGGCCCGCGCCACGGGCGTGGCGCAAGGGGGCGATGTCGTTGCTGAACAGTCGCACCAGACTGTCTGTGAAGCGGATCGTGCCGAGACGGTCGAGGCCACGGGTGCTGCCATAGGCGCCCAGTAGCGCCGCGTTACCGGGATCGCCGCCACGTTCGACCAACAGGTCGGCAAATGCGCGCACGTCGCGCAGGGCAAGGTTGAAGCCCTGGCCTGCCACCGGGTGCATGGTCTGTGCCGCGTTGCCGAGCCACACCGTGCGCTGTCCGACCGGAGTTTTGCGGTAGCGCAGCACGAGCGGGTAGCGCAGACGATCAGTGACGGCGGTCAGGCTTACGCGATGGCCGAAGATGGCCTGAAGGCGGGAAAGGTAGGTGTGGTCGTCGAGTTCGAGCAGGCTGTCGGCAGCGTCGGCGGCGACGACATGGACGACTGCGAAGCCCTGTGCGCAGGGCAGCAATGCTGCCGGTCCTGCGCTGGTGAAGCGCTCAAAGGCGGTGTTGCGGTGGCCGCCCGAGACGGCGACCTGGGAAATCAGTGCATGCTGGTGGTAGTCGTGCTCGACCATTTCATCGTCGCCAGCGTTCATGCCGCCTTCGGCGCAGGCTGCCAGTTGCACGGACAGCGTGCCGGCGTGCCGCCCTTTGAGGCTGGCGATGACGTCGTCCGCGCCAGGCGCGAGATGGCTGACTTTGGTTTCGTCGAGAACCCGAATGCCGGCTTCGTCCACCTTGCGTCGCAGCGCGCCAGCCAGCGCCCCGGCCGGCATGACGTGCCCCAGCGCGGGAATATCGTAATCCGCTGCGTGCAGCATGGCTCGACCGAAGCTGCCCTGCTGCGAGATGTGGATGGTCTTGATCGGGGTGGCCGGCAGGCCTTGCCACACGCCAAGCTGTTCGAGCGTGAGGCGGGTTCCATGCGCCAGCGCGAGGATGCGGGGGTCCTCGGTGGCTGCGTTTCTGGCCCGGGTGTCGGCCAGGATGATGTCCAGTCCGGCGTCTTTGAGAAACAGCGCCAGCGCCAGCCCGACCGGGCCGGCGCCGACGATCAGGAGGTCATGCCGCTGCATCGGCCTGGTCCCGCATCAGGGCTTCGATCTGATCGATTTCGCGCGGCACGCCATCGGTGATGTACTCGCAGCCATCTGCGGTGACGACCGCGTCGTCCTCGATGCGGATGCCGATGTTCCAGAATGCCTCGGGCACGTCGGCCGACGGGCGGATGTAGCAGCCGGGCTCGACCGTCAGCACCATGCCAGGCTCAAGTGGGCGCCACTCGCCTGCGAGCTTGTATTCGCCGGCGTCGTGCACGTCCATGCCCAGCCAGTGCCCGGTGCGATGCATGTAGAAGCGGCGGTAATCGCCCTTTTCCATGACTTCGTCGAAGCTGCCGCGGAGCAGGCCGAGGTCAACCATGCCGCGGGCGAGTACCTCGACAGCGGCTTCGTGGGCCTCGTTCCAGTGTGCGCCGGGTCGGATGGCTGCCTTTGCTGCATGCTGGGATGCCAGCACCAGTTCGTAGACATCCCGTTGCGGGCCACTGAAACGACCGTTGACCGGGAAAGTGCGGGTGATGTCGGAGGCGTAGCCGTCGAGTTCGCAGCCGGCATCGATCAGCAGCAGTTCGCCATCGCGCATTCGGCGCTCGTTCTCGACGTAATGCAGCACACAGGCGTTCGCGCCGCTGGCGACGATCGAGGTGTAGGCAGGCGCCTGGCTGCCGTTCGAGCGGAACGCATGCAGCAGTTCTGCCTCGATCTCGTATTCGAAGCGGCCCGGTTGCGTCTGCTGCATCGCGCGGCAGTGGGCTGCAGCCGAAATGCTCGCGGCGCGGCGCATCGTGTTCAGTTCGCTGGCGTCCTTGATCAGGCGCATCTCGTCGAGGTCGGCGCGCAGGTCGCGCACCGAGTGCGGTGGCGTGACGCCGGTACGGGCGTTGGCGCGCACTGCGTTGAGTGCGGTCATGATCCGCGCGTCCCACTCGTTGTCGTAGCCCAGTCCGCACCACAGCACGGCCTGGTTTGCGAGCAGGTCGGGCAAGCGCTTTTCGAGTTCGCCGATGGTCCATGCTTCGTCGAAGCCGAACAGGGCACTGGCCGCTTCCGGCCCGTGGCGGTAACCATCCCAGATTTCGCGCTCTTCGTTCTTCTCGCGGCAGAAAAGAATCTGCTTCGGCGCATCGCCCGCAATCAGTACCAGTACCGCTTCCGGCTCACGGAAGCCGCTCAGGTAGTAGAAGTAGCTGTCGTGGCGATAGGGGTAGTGCGCATCGCGGTTGCGCGTGCGTTCCGGTGCGGTGGGCAGGATGGCGATGCCGCCGCCGGCTGCATCCATTCGCGCCAGCAGACGCTCGCGACGGGCGCGGAAGGGAAGGGTGTCCAGGTGCAGGGGGTCTGTCAGTGCGTTCATGGTGAAATTATGGCACGTGTCGGCGACCCAGACTCCGACCGCCGGTTCGGGAAAAGGTGCGGCGCGATTCAGGATGGTCTTTCGGTCGGCCTGGCTGCGCGGGTAAGCAGGGCGTCGAGCGCCTCCAGGCGCTGCGGTGTGCCGACATCGATCCACCGGCCGGTATGCACAATGCCGCTGACCCGGCCTGCCTCCATCGCCAAGCGTAGCAGCGGGGCGAGCTTGGCAGGGACATCTGCGGCGAGTTCGCCGAAGAGCTGCGGATGATAGGCGCCGACGCCCGAGAAGGTGAGCCGTGGCGCCCCTTGTGCAAGCACCCGTCCGGCCTCAAGCGCGAAATCGCCATCGACGTTGTGCTCGGGGTTGGCGACCAGAACGAGGTGGGCAAGGTCGGCGCTGGCGCCCAGGCACTTGGCGGCCGTCTGCAAGGCAGTGAAATCGACGTCACAGTACACATCGCCATTGACCGCGATGAAGGCGCTGTCGCCGAGCAGTGGAAGCGCCTTGCGGATGCCGCCGGCGGTTTCGAGTGCGCTGGTCTCCGGGGACCAGGCGATGGAAACGCCCAAGGCGCTGCCATCGCCAAGTGCGGCTTCGAGCTGATGTCCGAGGTGCGCATGGTTGATGACCAGCTCGCGGATACCAGCGTCGCGCAGGCGCTCGATATGCCACACGATCAGCGGCTTTCCGCCTGCCATCAGCAGCGGCTTCGGGCAGTCGTCGGTGAGCGGTCGCATGCGCTCGCCGCGGCCGGCAGCGAGGATCATTGCCTTCATCAGAAGGTGTAACCGTACTGGACCGGAACCGGGTCGAGCTTGTCGATGACCTTGAGCAGCGGGCCCAGCGCCCGATAGCGGTCGCAGGCCTTGCGCAGGTATTCCATTACCAGCGGCATGTCCTGGAGATAGGCCTCCTTGCCGTCGCGATGGCTCAGCCGGGCAAAGATGCCGAGCACCTTCAGGTGGCGCTGGACACCCATCCATTCGTAATCGCGATGGAAATCGCCGAAATCCTCGCGTACCGGCAGGCCGAGCTGGCGCGCCGTTTCCCAGTAGCGCGCGAGAATATCCAGCGCAAAGTCCTCGTCCCAGCGAATGTAGGCGTCCTTGAGCAGGGAGACGAGGTCGTAGGTGATCGGCCCGTAGACCGCATCCTGGAAGTCGATGACGCCCGGGTTGGTGCCGTCCTCGATGTGCATCAAATTGCGGGAATGGTAGTCCCGGTGAACGAACACCCGTGGCTGTGAGAGGTTGGCCGCGATGATCTGGTCGAAGGCGGACATCAGCGTGGCCTCGTCCTTGGCGTCCAGCGTCATTTTCTTGTGGTGGCCGATATACCATTCCGGGAACAGCATCAGTTCGCGTCTGAGCAGCGTTTCGGAATATTCGGGCAGGACGTCCGGCCGGCTGGCAGCCTGGATCGCAATCAGCGAGCCGATTGCGTCTGCATACAGATGGGCCGCCTGAATCTGATCGCACCCGGGCGCCTGCAATGCAGACAGATAGGTCGTGCTGCCGAGGTCCGAGAGAAGTAGGAAGCCCTGCTGCAGGTCTTCCGCAAGGACGTCGGGGACGTGTACGCCGGCAGTACGGAACAACCCGGCGATGGCCAGCCAGGGGTGGCAGTCTTCCTGTGCCGGCGGTGCATCCATCACGATCAGGCTGGGGCTGCCGTCAGCGAAACGAATGCGAAAATAGCGCCTGAAACTGGCATCGGCCGAGGCCGGACTGAGCTCGTAGCTGCGGCCGGAAAGCTGGCCGTCGAGCCAGTGCTGGAGTTGGGCGAGTCTGGGCAAGCAGGTTCTCCGCGATCGTTCGTGTAGAATTCGCGAGTTTATCAATACGGCTGCCTGTGCGGGCAGTCGTTCACATTCTGCCGACTGGGGTTCGCTTTGCCAGACTTGGGTTTGAACACGCGGATGCGACTGATTCCGCTACTGTTGTGCTGGATGTCCGGCTCTGCCATGGCTGCCGACATGCCGGCGCTGGTGGTGTCGCCGGACCTGATTCGTAACCCGGTAACCGCACGGGGCACGAAAACCGATGCTGCGACGACTTCGAAACCGGCTGCAGCGGCAAACACTGGCGTCGAAGTGCGCGAAGTGAAGCCGCAGGCCGTGCAACGGGTTGAGCCGGCGATGCCGGCAACGCGCGAACCGGTGAAGGCAGCGGGCGCAACGGCACCTGTGGCGCCTGCCGCCAAGGCGAAGCCTGCTGCGCTTACGCCGACGCGTCCGGAGCCCGTCGTGCAGAGCACCAAGGCTGCATCGGGCGCGACGGAGGTGAGCGCGGTTCGTATCAGCGGCACCCGCGCGGTCGAACTCGTTGCCGATGGCGATGCCGAGTTGCAGCGCGGCGAGCTGTTGCTGACAGCCGACAAGCTGATCTATCGCGAGCCGACCGATGAAGCCGTGGCCGAAGGCAATGTGCGCCTGCGCCAGGGCAGGGACGAGATGTCCGGTCCGTCGGCGTCTATCGTGCTGGGTGAGCGCACCGGCTCCTTCGATGCGCCGCGCTACTCGATCGTTCGAACCCGCGAGCCGCTGGAGCAGGGTGACCCGCCGCGCGAGGTTAACGGTGGCGGGCGCGCGAGCGTCCTCTACTTTGAAGGCGAGAACCAGTACCGCGCCGAAAATGCCACCTGGTCTACCTGTAGCGTCGACGATCCGGACTGGTACATCAAGGCCGGGGACATGTCGCTGGACTACGATCGCGACCTGGGCGTGGCACGTGACAGCACCGTCGTGTTTCAGGGCGTACCGCTGTTCTGGATGCCGTGGGCGGAGTTTCCCCTGGCAGGGCAGCGGCAGTCGGGTGTGCTGCCACCGACCATCGGTTACTCGAACACCACCGGTTTCGACCTTGCCGTGCCGTACTACTGGAATATCGCGCCCAACTACGATGCGACGATCACACCGCGCTGGATGAGTCAGCGTGGACTTCAGCTTGGTGGTGAAGTCCGCTACATGGGTGAAACCTACCGCGGTGATGTGAGTGCCGAATGGTTGTCGCGCGACAACAAGACTGGCGAAGAGCGCACGCTCGGCTCGCTTCAGCACCAGCAATGGATTACACCGACACTGTATGGCTCGCTCGACCTGAACGGGGTTTCCGATGACGATTACTTCGAGGACCTGAGCTCCAACATCTCGATCGCCTCCAAAGTGAACCTGCTGCGTGAAGGGCGTCTGATCTACACCGGCAGCGAGTGGTGGAGTGCGTCCGCGCTGGTCCAGAGTTATCAGACCCTGAACCCCGATCCGGATGAAACGGTCACCACGCCGTATCGCAGATTGCCGCAGTTGCAGCTCAATGCATCGCGGCCTGATCTCCCAGGGGGGCTGAATCTTGCGTGGAACAGCGAGTTCGTCAATTTTTCACACCCGGACGAGGACAACCCCGACGCTACCCGTTTCGTGGCGTATCCACAGCTGTCGCTGCCGATCGAGCGCTCGGGCTACTACATCACGCCGAAAATCGGCGTGCATTACACCAGCTACAACATAGACCGTGATCCGACGGCAACGCTGCGGGATTCAATTACCCGCTCGATTCCCATTTTCTCGATCGACTCGGGCATGACGTTCGAGCGTGAAGCCAATTTCTTTGGTCGCGATGTCATCCAGACGCTGGAGCCGAGGCTCTACTACCTGAAGACGGCCTACCGTTATCAGGACGATATTCCGCTGTTTGACACCAGTAGCTACGACTTTGGCTTTGCGCAGATCTTTTCCGAGAACCTCTACTCCGGTAGTGACCGTATTGCCAACGCCAACCAGCTGACTGCAGCGGTGACCTCGCGATTGATCAATCCCGAAACCGGTGAGGAGTGGATGAAGTTCCTGCTTGGTCAGCGCTATTACTTCGAAGATCAGCGCGTCACGAGCAACTACTACGACGAGAGCGGAACGCTGGTTGAGAACGAAACCGCGCGTACCAGTAAACGGGCCGACGTCCTTGCCGGTTTCAGTGGCAGGATTGCGACCGACGCCACCCTCGAGTCCCTGTGGCAGTACAACCCGCGTGACGACCGTACCGAGCGCTTCAACACCACGCTGCGTTACCAGCCCGGCTTTGCCAAGACCTTGAACCTGAGCTACCGCTATACGAAGGACACCTTGCGTGACCTCGATATCTCCGGCCAGTGGCCGCTTGGCGGGCGCTGGTACGGTGTGACCCGCCTGACGCATTCGCTCAAGGAAGATCGTCTGACCGAAGCGATTGGCGGCATTGAGTACGATGGCGGCTGCTGGGTCGTGCGGGTGGCGATGCACCGCTTCGCGACTGATGCCAACGATGTGACCAAGTCAGTCTTCATTCAACTCGAACTCAACGACCTTGCCAGCATCGGCACCAGTCCGGTCAACCTGATCAAACGCAGTGTGCCGGGCTATGGCAAGATCAACGAGTCCGGCGGTAACCGTGTCTTCGGCGTCGAATGACCGTCTGCGGCCCATTTCATAGAGAAACCATGAACCGATTCCTGTCCCGTTCCCGTGCCCTGGTGGCCGTCGGCCTGTCTTGTGCTGCACTCGCATTGCCGGCCCATGCCGCTGTCAAGGCGATCGAAGTCGATCGTATCGTCGCCGTTGTCAACAATGAGGTGATTACCGCCCTGCAACTGCGTGAGCGTGTTGCGCAGGCGACGCGCCAGCTTCAGCGTCAGGGCGGTCAGTTGCCGCCTGCTGAGGTGCTCGAGCGCCAGTTGCTGGAGCGGCTCATCGTCGAGCGTGCGCAGTTGCAACTTGCGCGTGAAACCTCGCTGCGTGTCGACGACGGCATGCTTGAGCGCGCTATTGCCCGGATTGCCGAGAACAACAAGCTCTCTGCGACCGAACTGCGTGCTGCGCTTGAACGCGATGGCGTGAGCTGGAGCCGGTTTCGCAACGAGATCCGTACCGAGATCGTGCTGACTCGCTTGCGCGAGCGCGAGGTCGACAACAAGGTTGTCGTAACCGATGCGGAAATCGAGAATTTCCTGACCAACAATCCGGATGCCTTCTCCGGCATCGAATTCCAGCTCGCGCACATCCTGTTGCGCGCGCCCGAAAGTGCCAGCCCGGAGCAGATCGCCCGGCTGCGCGAGCGTGCGGAGAAGGTGATGGCGCGGCTACGTTCGGGCGAGGATTTTGCCCGCGTGGCGGCTGAAACCTCGGACGCGTCCGACGGCATCAGCGGTGGCAACATTGGCTGGCGCGAACGCGACCGCTTGCCGGCACTCTATGCGGATGCCGCTCGCGACCTGAAGCCGGGCGAGCTGTCGCCGGTGCTGCGCAGTGCCTCCGGCCTGCATATCGTCAAGCTGGTGGACAAGCGCGGCGGCGCGGCGGCTGGCCCGCAGCAACTTGAACAGACCCGTGCCCGTCATATCCTGATCAAGACTTCCGAGGTGCTTTCCGATACCGAAGCCGAGGCCCGTCTGCTCGCACTTCGTGAGCGCGTGGTCAATGGCGCGGATTTCGGTGAGCTTGCCAAGGCCAACTCTGCCGACCTGTCGGCGGCCAAGGGTGGAGATCTGGGCTGGGTGAATCCGGGCGACACCGTGCCCGAGTTCGAGCGTGCGATGAATGCCCTCAAACCCGGCGACATCAGCGCCCCGGTGCGCTCGCCCTTCGGCTGGCACCTGATCCAGGTAACGGAGCGCCGCGTGCAGGACGTGACCGAAGAGCGCAAGCTGAACGCAGCGCGTGCCATTCTGCGTGAGCGCAAGGCCGAGGCCGCGTACGAGGACTGGTTGCGTCAGCTGCGTGACAGCACGTACGTCGATTACCGCATGGAACGCGAGTGAGCATCGTGACCGGCGATTTGCCGGTGCTCGCGGTTACCAGTGGCGAGCCGGCAGGCGTCGGTCCCGAGCTTTGCGCCAGTCTGGCCGATCGTGAGTGGCCTGCCCACCTGGTTGTGCTGGGCGATGCCGAACTGATCGAAGAGCGCCTCGCCCGCATCGGCAGCGCAGTGCAGGTGCGCAGTTTTCAGCCCGGACTTGCCCCCGCGCTGGGCATGATCGACGTGTTGCATCAGCCGCTTGCCTCCCCCGCGGTGGCCGGTGAGTTGAATGCGGAGAACGCGCCCTACGTGCTTGCCCTGCTTGACCGTGCCTTGCAGGGCTGCGTGTCGGGCGAGTTTGCTGGCATGGTGACCGCGCCGGTGCACAAGGGCGTGATCTGCGATGCCGGTGTGCCCTTTACCGGCCATACCGAGTACCTCGCGGAAAAGACGTCTACGCCCCTGGTGGTGATGATGCTGGTCGGCGGCGGAATGCGGGTGGCCCTTGTCACGACCCACCTCCCGCTGTCGGCGGTGCCGGCTGCGATTACCCCGGCACTGCTCGAACAGACGCTGCGTATCGTGCATCGTGACCTTGAGAGCCGCTTCGGCCTCGAGGCTCCCCGGATTCTGGTGGCCGGCCTCAATCCGCACGCGGGCGAGGGCGGGCACATGGGACGTGAGGAGATTGAGGTGATCACACCCGTTCTCGATCGTCTGCGCGCGGAAGGCATGATGCTTGTCGGCCCGCTGCCGGCAGACACCCTGTTTGTGCCGCACACACTGGCACAGGGCGATGCGGTGCTGGCGATGTATCACGATCAGGGCCTGCCCGTGCTCAAGCACGCCAGCTTCGGCGGCGGCGTCAATGTCACTCTGGGCCTGCCAGTCATCCGGACCTCGGTTGATCATGGTACGGCACTGGATCTGGCCGCCAGCGGTCGCGCCGACCCCGGCAGCCTTTTTGCTGCGGTGGAGCTGGCGATTTCGATGGCGGCCTCAAAACGGAAATCCGCATGAGCAACGATCGCGAAACAGACGGCCATCGCGCACGCAAGCGCTTTGGTCAGAACTTCCTGTCCGACCCCAACATCATCCGTCGCATCATCGATGCCATTCGTCCGCAGCCCGGCGAGACCATGGTCGAGATCGGGCCTGGGCTGGGCGCGATGACCGCGCCCTTGCTTGACCGTATCGATCATCTGCATGTCGTCGAGATCGACCGCGATCTGATTGCCCGCCTGCGCGAGCGTTACTCGCCAGAACGCCTCAGCATCCACGAGGGCGATGCGCTGAAGTTCGATTTCGGCACGCTGGGTAATCCGCTGCGCATCGTCGGCAACCTCCCGTACAACATCTCGACCCCCATCCTGTTTCACCTCGCGGTCTTTGCGGAGCAGGTGCAGGACATGACCTTCATGTTGCAGAAGGAAGTGGTGATGCGGATGGTGGCCGAGCCGGGTACCGAGGACTATGGCCGCCTGTCGGTGATGTTGCAGTACCGGTTCCGCATGGGGCGGATGTTCGATGTGCCGCCGGGGGCATTTCGTCCGGCGCCCAAGGTGATGTCGAGCATCGTGCGCCTGGTGCCGCTGCCGGCCGAGGAACTTACCGCCAGGGATGAAGCCCTGCTGGGGGCCATCGTGACCGCGGCCTTCGGTCAGCGGCGCAAGACGCTGCGCAATACCCTGCGGGAGTTTCTCGATGAGGCAGGGTTCGCTGCGCTGGGGCTCGACCCCGGGCTGCGCGGCGAGCGCCTGTCGGTTGCCGAGTTTGTTGCTATCGCCAACTACTGCAGCAGTGCGGGCAAAAAGGCATGAAAAAGCCGGGCTTGCCCGGCTTTTGCGTGTGTGCCGTGAAGCTTACTGTTTCTTCATCGGGCAGGTGTTTACACCGAGCAGGGTGTAGGCCGGGCACCAACCCATCACGCCGGTGACCAGCGGTACGATACCGATATAGGTCCACGGCGTACCAATGCCCATGATGGCCAGTGCCAGCAAGACGATGCCGGCAACGATGCGAAGAATCTTGTCCATGCTGCCCACGTTCGATTTCATGATGTGCTCCAAGGGGAAAGTGACGCTATTGGAGCACGCGGCAGGAGGCCCGGTCTGTAACCGGGGATACATAGCACGGGATTTCAGCTGCGTGGCTGTTATTGCCTCGAACCGCGAGTCAGGGGCTGCGGTTGTCGGCGCCGCTGGCAATCCGGCGCAATCCTGCAGGATCGAGGATCTCGATCTGCTCCCTCGATAGTCTGACCAGACCCTGCGCGGAGAAGCCCTTGAGCAGGCGGCTGACGAATTCGCGCACGCTGCCGAGTTCGTCTGCGAGGTGTTGATGCGTCGTATGCAGGATACGTCCCTTGCCCAGCAGCAGGGTGGCGAGGCGTTGGTCCAGGCGGTGGAAAGCCACTTCCTCGATCAACTGCATCAGATCGGCAATGCGTTCGGCGAACAGGTTGAAGACGAAGCCGCGAAAAGCCGGCTCGGCCAGCAGTTCGTCGAACACCGGCTTGGGCAGCAGCATCAGCAGGGTGTCGGTCTCGGTGATGCCGCGGGCGTTGTAGTCCTCGTTGCCGAGCAGGCAGGACGAGGAAATGATGCAGGTCTCACCTGGCGTAACGCGATAGAGCGGCAGTTCCCGGCCATTGGGGGCGCACTTTGCGACCCGCACCGAGCCTTCGATCACGAAAGGGAAACCTTCGCAGGACTGATGGTCGTCGAAAAGCAGCGTGTCCGCCGGCACTTCCATCCATCGTGCAGCGTTCAGCAGGCGCGCGCGCGCAGCGGGCGACAGTTCGTCGATGACCGGATAGTTTTTCTGCAAACGCTCGGCACTCGTCATGAGGTGCTCACCCAGCGAGTTCGACGACGACCGGTGCGTGGTCCGAAGGGCGCTCGAGCTTGCGCGGCGCCTTGTCGACGGTGCAACTGCTGCAATCGGCCTGCAACGCGGGCGACACCAGGATGTGGTCGATGCGCAGACCGAAATTGCGCCGGAAGGCCATCATTCGATAGTCCCACCATGAAAAGCTGCGCTCGGGCTGCTCGAACAGCCGGAAGGCGTCGATGAGCCCCAGTGCGGTGAGGGCGCGGAAGGCCGCGCGCTCGGGCTCTGAAACGTGAATCTCGTCCTTCCAGTCGGGATGTGCATCGGCCGCTTCGGGGGCGATGTTGAAGTCGCCGGTCAGGACCAGTTTCGGATACTGGCGCATCTCTTCCTTGACCCATTCGGTCAGGGCCGAAAGCCAGCGCAGCTTGTATTCGAACTTGTCGGAGCCGACCGCCTGACCGTTCGGAAAATAGCCGCAGATCACCCTGACGCCATCGATCGTAGCCGCAATGATGCGCTTCTGTTCGTCTTCGAAGTCCGGGATGTTGCGCACGACAGCGTCCATCGGTTTGGGGCTCAGGATCGCCACACCGTTGTAGGTTTTCTGTCCGATAAAGGCAGCGTGATAGCCCGCCGCTTCCAGTTCGGCGACAGGAAAGGCCTTGTCCTCCATCTTCAGTTCCTGCAGGCACAGGGCATCGGGCTTGTTGGCCGCCAGCCAGTCGAGGACGTGAGGCAGGCGGACCTTCAGGGAGTTGACGTTCCAGGTGGCGATTTTCATGAAACTCTTATGGCACCGGGCGACGCGCGCTTGCGTCAGGCCGACCGGTGCGACGGACAGTGGGAACAGCGCCTATTGTGCCATGAGCGTCGGCGCAAGGTTCGGAGCGGCACTCTTCTTGCTGACAACGAGGGAGCATCCGCCTGCACCGTGTGCAGGCTGGCCTAATGCACCAGGCTGGTGCGGTCGATGGGGCGTATCGCCCCATCCCGTGCGGCAGGCACGGAGAACGGGATGATCCGATGAGTGCGGTCGACATTGATGTGATGTGGGTGGTGTTGTGTGCGGGCCTGGTGTTCCTGATGCAGGCGGGCTTCCTGTGTCTTGAGTCCGGGCTCACTCGCAGTCGCAATGCGATCAACGTCGCGATCAAGAACGTGGTGGACTTTGCGGTTGCGGTGGCGCTTTACTGGGCGTTCGGATTCGCGCTGATGTTTGGCTCGTCAGCGGCCGGACTGACCGGTACCGATCACTTCATGCTTTCGGTTGGACATGGCAGCACGAGTGCGCTGGCTGCCTTCTTCCTGTTTCAGGCCATGTTCTGTTCGACTGCGGCGACGATCGTTTCCGGCGCCGTTGCGGAGCGCATGCGCTTTTCTGCCTATCTCGGTGTGGCTGCGATCATTGGCGGTTTGATCTATCCGGTGTTCGGTCACTGGGCCTGGGGTGGCACACTCGGCGGCGAACGCGGCTGGCTGGCAGCCCTCGGTTTCATCGACTTCGCGGGTTCAACGGTCGTTCATGGCGTCGGGGGCTGGGTTGCACTGGCCGGCGTACTGATCATCGGCCCGCGCAGCGGACGCTTTGATGCGGAGGACAGGGAGCAGCCCATCTCGGGCGGCAATCTGCCGCTGGCGATGCTCGGTGTCATGCTCCTGCTGTTCGGCTGGCTGGGGTTCAACGGCGGCAGCACGCTGGCGCTCGACGGACGGGTGCCGGGCATTCTGGTCAATACCGTGCTGGCAGCGGTGGCGGGCGTGCTCGCAGGTCTGGCCCTGGGCTGGCGTCAGCGCGGCTACGCTGACGTGGTTCATACCCTGAATGGCGGCATTGCAGGTCTGGTCGCGGTGACGGCGGGGGCGCACGTGCTCGATTCCGGCGCGGCGCTCATTGTCGGCGCAGGCGGTGCGCTGGCGATGGTGTCCTGCCATGAGTTGCTGCTGCGATACCGCGTCGACGACGCCGTCGGGGCCATCCCGGCGCATCTTGCGGCAGGCATATGGGGCACGCTCGCGGTTGCACTGTTTGCCGACCCGCTTGCGCTGGGTACCGGCCTCGGGCGCGGGGAGCAGTTTCTGGTGCAACTGCTCGGGGTGGTTACGTGCGGCGTGTGGTCTTTCGGGCTGGCCTGGGTGCTGCTGCGCGGACTGGACCGCTTCATCCCCCTGCGAGTCTCTGCGGAGGAGGAGGTTCTCGGTCTCAACGTGTCGGAACATGGCGCGCGCACCGAACTGCTCGAGTTGCTGCGGGCGATGGAGGTGCAGGAAAAGACCGGCGAACTGTCGGTACGGGTGCCGGTCGAGCCGTTTACCGAAGTCGGGCAGATCGCCTCCGCATACAACCGCATGATGGAGGCACTGGAGCGTGCGGTGGGGCAGACCCGCGCCATCATCCGCGATGTGCGCGATGGCATTGTCACCTTTGGTCAGGATGGCCTCCTGCGCAGCCTGAATCCGGGCGCGGAGAAACTGCTTGAGGTGCAGGGTGCAGACGCTGTCGGCATGCCGCTGGCCAATCTGCTGGCTGACCCGCCGCTGCGGCCGGCGCGTCAGATCGAACGGCTGATGGGACTGCAGGACAAGATGGAACTGCGACTGCACCGGCAGGGGAAGACGCCCCGTGTGCTCGAGATCTCGGTCAGCGAGGGCCGCGCACAGGGTGAGAAGGTCTATACCGGATTGATGCGGGATGTGACCGAACGCCGCCAGATTGCCGATCAGTTGCAGAACGAACGTGATCTCGCGCAGGTGACGCTGGCGTCCATCGGCGACGGCGTGATCACGACCGACGAAACCGGCACGGTGCAGTACCTCAATCCGATGGCCGAGCGCCTCACCGGGTGGACGCTGGACGAGGCCAAGGGCCGCAACATCGCAAGCATCTATTGTCTCGAAGAGGAGCTCACCGGGCGTGCGCTGGAGAATCCGGTCCGCACCGTGCTCTCGAACGGCCGCGAGATGCGGGCGCCCGATCATGGCCTGCTCGTGCGCCGGGACGGGGAGCGCATTCCGGTGCAGGATTCCGCTGCCCCGATACGCAGCCGCCTGGGCTACCTGATCGGCGTGGTGCTCGTGTGTCAGGACGTCACTGTGACCCTGAATCTGACCCGCGAACTGACCCGGCAGGCCAGCCAGGATGCGCTGACCGGTATCCCCAACCGGCGCGAATTCGAACGCCGGCTTGCCGACCTGCTGACACCCGGCGTACCTCCAGGGACAACGCACATCCTCTGTTATCTCGATCTCGACCAGTTCAAGGTCGTGAACGACACCTGTGGCCACGTGGCCGGCGACGAACTCCTGCGTCAGGTGTGCACGCTGATGCGCGAACGCATGCGCGCAGCAGATCTGCTCGCACGTCTCGGCGGCGATGAGTTCGGCGTGATTTTCTTCAACTGCCCGGTGGAAAAGGCCATTGCGATGGCAGAGGGCTTCCGCGAGGCGATCCGTGCCTACCGCTTTGCCTGGGAGGGAAAGTCGTTCTCGATCGGCGTCAGCATCGGGTTGGTGCCGGTGACCGAAACCGAGCGCGAGATGGGCCGCATCCTCTCTGCCGCGGATACCGCCTGTTATGCGGCGAAGGAGGGCGGGCGCAACCGTGTGCACGTCTACCGCCCCGATGACGATCAGTTGATGGAGCGCCACGGCCAGATGCAATGGGTCGCGAGACTGCATGGCGCACTCGACGAAGACCGGTTGCGGCTGTTCGTGCAGCCCATCGTGCCGCTTTCGGTGGCGCACTCCATTCACTACGAGGTGCTGGTGCGGCTGGAGGAGGACGGACGCCTGATCAGCCCGGGGAGCTTCATTCCGGCTGCAGAGCGCTACAACCTGATGCCGCGCATCGACGAATGGGTGTTCCGTAATGTACTCGCGTGGGTGAGCGACACTTACCGCAAGGAGGGTCGGGTCGAGGGCACCTGGTGCATCAACCTGTCGGGAAACTCCCTGAGTGACGAACGTCTGCTGGAGGACATCTGTGCCGGCCTGGTGCGCGCAGCGCTGCCGCAGGGGGCAATCTGCATCGAGATCACCGAAAGCTCGGCAGTGGCCAACCTGTCACGGGTGGTCAGCTTCATGGGGGAGCTCAGAAAGCTGGGGTGTGCGTTTGCCCTTGACGACTTCGGCAGTGGCCTGTCCTCATTCGCTTACCTGAAGACGCTACCGGTCGATTACTTGAAGATCGACGGCTCCTTCGTACGTGACATCGCGACCGACCCGACAAACCGCGCCATGGTGCAGGCCATCAACACCATCGGCCACACCATGGGCCTGGTCACGATTGCAGAGTTCGTGGAGAACGAGGCAGTTCTGGAGGTCTTGCGCGAGATTGGCGTCGATTATGGGCAGGGCTTCCATCTTGGCGTGCCCAAGGCGCTGTCAGAGATGGGGCGGGTGCGCATGATGCCGCGCTGAGTTTCTGCCGACTGACGACAATTGCGCGTTATTTGTGCGATCCGGATGCGCCAGCCGGAACATGCGGTGATAATGACGGCCTTTCGCGCGCATGCGCGAAGCTTTCCGGGCTAAAGAGGATGTTATGGGCAAGGCAGTAGTGGTAGCAGGGGCGATCGGTGCGGCAGCGCTGGCGCTGGTCGGTGGGAGCTATGCGATCGGCGGCAATATCGAGTCAGGTTTCAGGGACAGCATGATGGCGATGAGCAGTCCCGCGGTGCAGATCCGGGTGCTCGACTACAAGCGCGGCATCTTCGGTGCCGAGGCGCACACGCTATGGACCTTGAACGATGGCGACGAGCCGATCGACTTTCGCGTGACGCACCACATCGACCATGGCCCCTTTCCCGCCGGACGTGCGGCTCAGGTTCATTCTGATGTCGTTCTGCCCGCTGAACTGAAAGACGGATTCGACGCTGCCTTGCAGGGGCGATCCCCGCTTGAAGTCCTGACCCTGGTCGGTTGGGGGGGCGAGCTGCAGCACCGTATCTCGTCGCCCGATTACCGCGGCAAGGCGGGCGAGGCAATGGACCTGGTCTGGGGCGGCATCAATGGCGAGATCAGGATCAGTGCCGATCGTCAGCAGGCGAAGGGGCGCATCGATCTGCCCTTGCTCGACGTCCGCGATCCGGATGGCAATGTGCTGGTTGTCGAGAACCTTGCCTTGACGCTCGATTCCGCCCGGCCGCAGCAGTACCGGTTCTGGACCGGCCCTTCGTCGCTGAGCGTCGGTCGCGCGAGCTTCAGCGCGCGCGGCGGTGAGGCAAGCTTCAATCTCGATGGCCTGAAGATCGAATCCCAGGCTGCGCTCGATGGCGAGGTGGTCAACATGAGCGTCGATTTCGGCGTGAAGCAGATGGTCGGCGGCGGTGAGACCGTGGACGACCTCAGTTTCGTGCTCGCCCTCGAGCGCATCGACGCCGGCGCCCTCGACTCCATCACCCGCAGTGTCGAGCAGACCGCAGGCGAAGCCGCCGATATCGAAGCTCAGCAGGCAGAACTGATGGGCGCGGTGATGCAGCAGCTGCCTGTCATGCTGAAGCGCTCGCCCGCGATTGAGCTCAAGCGCGTGGGGGCGAGCCTGAACGAAGGCCGCGCCGAGATGGGTGCCCGGATCGACTACGTCGGTACCGAGGGGGAGGCTGGCATGAACCCCTTCAGCGATCTCGTTGCCAGCCTGCGCGTAAGCATCCCCAAGGCCTTGCTTGTGCGCCTGATCGAAATGAGTGAGCGTCAGAGCATTGTCGGCTATGTGACCGAAATGGAAATCGATGCGTCCGATGCCGAGATCGATCAGGCCGTCAGTGCCGCGGTGAATGAACGCGTTGCCGGAATCACGGGTAACGGGGTGGTGCTGGAGAAGGACGGTTTGCTGACGACCGACATGCGCTACAAGGACGGTGCGCTGTTGGTCAATGGCGAGCCACTCGACCCTGAGGCGCTCGGAGCCCTTGGGCTGCCGTTCTGACCCGTATCGATCCTCCGCGCGGGATGGTGCACGGGCGGCGAGTGCGCGGCCCGCGCGTTGTGCGACAGGCTGCGCCGGCGTCTGCTCAGGGCGCCTTGGGGTAGCCCACGTCGTTCAGCAGCCGGTTCCAGGCGCCCGGTTCAAACCCCTTGAATTGCGCGCTTCCCACACTCAGTGACGGTACCTGTTCGGGTACGCCGAAGCGTTCCCGATAGGCTGCCAGATCGGCCTGATTTGCGAGCGGAAACTCGGTGTACGGAATCCCGCGCGAGCCAAGCAGGCTGCGCGCGGAATCGCACAAATCGCCGCAGTTACTCGCCGTGTACAGCGTGACAGGGAAATCCGCCGTGAGTTTGCGCAAGGTGTAGGACAAGGTCGGGTCGGGTGGTGGCGCTGCAAAGCGTCTGGCTTCGAGCTCCTGAATCTCGGGTGGGGGAGGCCGGTCGGAGTAATGCACCTGCCCGTGCGCGTCCACCCACCTGTAAGTGGTCTGTGCCGGCACCGCGGCCGACAGGCCCAAGGCAAGCAGGGGGACGAGCAGGGCAGGTCTGATCATGCGCTTACCATTCCGTTGTGTCGCAACAGTGCATCGACCCGCGGTTCGCGGCCGCGGAAGGCCTTGAACGAGTCCAGGGCGGGACGGCTGCCGCCGACTGCGAGGATTTCACGCCAGAAACGTGCTCCGGTTTCGGGGTCGAGCAAGCTGCCCTTGCCCGCGCCGGCCTCTTCAAATGCCTCGAACGCATCGGCCGACAGCACTTCGGCCCACTTGTAACTGTAGTAGCCCGCTGCGTAACCGCCAGCAAAGATATGCGAGAAGCTGTGCGGGAAGCGATGCCATGCTGGCGGAATCAGCACCGCGACCTCGTTGCGGACCTCGGTCAGCAGTGCCATCACGCGTTCGATGGCTACCGTGGCCTGATCGCCTTCCCCACTCGGCTGGAGCTCGCTGTGCAGGCGCAGGTCGAACATCGAGAACTCGAGCTGGCGGACGGTCTGCATGCCACTCTGGAAATTCTTGGCGGCGATCATCTTGTCGTAGAGTGCGCGCGGCAAGGGTTCGCCCGTGTCTACGTGCCCCGTCATGCCGCTCAGCACATCCCATTCCCAGCAGAAGTTCTCCATGAACTGGCTCGGCAGCTCGACCGCATCCCACTCGACGCCGTTGATGCCCGACACTGCCAGCTCGTCGACCCGCGTCAGCAGGTGATGCAGGCCGTGACCGACTTCGTGGAACAGGGTCAGGACGTCGTCGTGGGTAAAGGTTGCCGGCTTGCCGTCCACCGGTCCGGAGAAGTTGCACACCAGATAGGCGACCGGGGTCGTGGTGCCATGTCGCCCCAGGTGACGGCTGCGGGCCGAATCCATCCATGCACCGCCACGCTTGGTTTCGCGTGCGTGCAGGTCAAGGTAGAAGTGACCGACCAGTTCGCCCGCCTTCTCGATGCGGAAGAAGTGCGCATCCGGATCCCACAGCGGGGCCTGGTCGGGGAGAATATCGACGCCATACAGGGTGCGAATCACGCCGAACAGGCCGTCCAGGACCCGGGGTTCGGGGAAGTACTGCTTCACTTCGCGGTCGGAGTAGGCGTAGCGCGCCTGGCGCAGCTTCTCCGAGGCGTAGCCCACGTCCCAAGGCTGCAGGTCGGCGATGTCGAGTTCGCGGCTGGCGAAGGCGCGCAGTTCTTCCAGGTCGCGCTCGGCAAAAGGCTTGGCCTTGGCGGCGAGTTCGTGCAGGAAGCTGAGTGCCTGTTGCGGAGTGTCGGCCATTTTCGGCACCAGCGACACTTCGGCAAAATTGCGATACCCCAGCATGCGCGCCTCTTCATCGCGCAGCGCGAGAATGCGACCGATCAGCGGGCCGTTGTCCCATTCGGGCTTGCCCAGTTCCGAGGCGCGGGTTGCATAGGCGCGATACATGCGCTCGCGCAGGCTGCGATCATCGGCGTACTGCAGTACCGGCAGGTAGGACGGCATCTGCAGGGTGAACTTCCAGCCCGGCTTGCCTTCTTTCTCCGCGGCAGCCCGCGCGGCAGAGACTGCATCGGCCGGAATGCCGGCGAGCTTCGCTTCGTCTTCGACCCATTCAGCGTGCGCGTTGGTGGCGTCGAGCAGGTTCTCGGAAAACTTGGCACCGAGTTGCGACATGGCTTCCTGAATGGCCTGAAAGCGGGGCTTTTCCGCGTCCGGCAACTCTGCACCCGACAGACGGAAATCGCGCAGTTCATGATCGAGGATGCGTTGCCGGGTAGGCGACAGCGTGGCGTATTCCGGGCTTTCGCTCAGGGCCTTGTACTTTTCGAACAGGGCAAGGTTCTGCCCGACCTCGGCATAGAAGCGCGAAACCTCGGGCAGCAATGCGTTATAGGCCTCACGCCATTCGGGCACGTCCATCACGCTGTGGAGGTGGCCGACAACGCCCCAGGCCCGGCCCAGGCGCTCGCCGACTTCGTTCATCGGCACGACGAAATCATCCCAGGTCGGCGTATCCGTGGCGTGGGTCAGGGTTTCGATCAGGCTGCGATATTCACCCAGCAGTTGCTGGATGGCCGGTGCGACATGCGCGGGGCGGATATCGTTGAAACGGGGCAGGCCGGAAAAGTCCAGCAATGGGTTGGCTGTATTCGGGGTAAGCGATTCTTGCATGATGTCCGGGTTGTCTTGTCCGTTGATGTTTCTATTGTGCCGCAAAAAATGATAAGGGCGCCGCTATCGGCGCCCTTGGCGAAATTCATCGTCGGCGCTCACTCGATCATTTCACGGTAAGCGTGCCAGCTGGCATGGCCGAGCAGGGGCAGTATGACCACCATGCCGATCATCATGGTGGCGAAGCCGATGCCGACAAGTGCCACGATGAGTGCAGCCCATACCGCCATGGCGCCGAGATTCACGCCAACGGCGCGCATACTGGTCATTGCGGCGGTGATGCCGTCGGTGTCGCGATCCATGGTCATCGGAATCGAGATCACCGACAGGGAAAATACCACCGCAGCGAGCGCACCGCCGATCACCAGATAGGCGATGACAAAGTGGGTGTACTCGCCGGACAGAAAAACATCGCGATAGAAGTTCGACAGATCGGGTGCCCCGCCCTGGTACAGAAGAGCGAACAGGATGGCCGAAATGCGCTCCCAGCCGATCAGGGCGATCGCGAAGAAGGCACCGAAATACATCAGCCCTTCGCGGTGCTTGCGCAGGCCGGCCAGGGAGTCGGATAACGAGGCAGTCTGTCCCGCAGCATGTCGGCGCGAGATCTCATACAGGCCTGCGGCGGCCAGTGGCCCGACCAGGAAGAAGCCGCAGATGGCCGCAGTGAACAGATACGGCATGTTCGCTGCGTAGGACAATATGAGGTAACCGGCGATTGCGAAGAAGACCCCGTAGGCAAGGCTGGCCGCGAGATTGTCCCGCATGTCGCTCAGGCCCAGCGCCAGCCATCTGAACGGTCGGTCTGCCTTGACCTCCCGGACATGGGGCAGGTGGAAGTGCTGATCCAGGGTGTTGAATGTCTTGCCCATGACAACCTCCTTCGGGTGGATGGATGCCGGCCGGTATCGTCATTGGCGCGGAACCGTTCCGGACCCCCGTTAGAGGGGAACTGCGGCCACGAGTTCGCGACTCGCGTGCGGATTCAGGGGAGGCGAAGTCAGGCAGGACGGACGGCCCGGTTTGCCGTCGCGAGCCTTGAAAGCCCTCTCCGTTGCGGAGAGGGCGGATCGGGATCAGGCCAGCGTGTGCCCGGTCAGCCGGGTATAGGCTTCGCGGTACTTGTCGGCGGTGCGCTCGACAACGTCGGCAGGCAACACTGGGCCCGGTGCCTGCTTGTTCCAGTCCAGGGTCTCGAGGTAGTCGCGAACGTACTGCTTGTCGTAGGACGGCGGGCTGATGCCTTCCTGATAGCTGTCGGCCGGCCAGAAACGGGACGAATCAGGTGTGAGTGCCTCGTCGATCAGGTGCAGGGTGCCGGCTGCGTCGATGCCGAACTCGAACTTGGTGTCGGCAATGATGATCCCGCGTCCTGCGGCATAGTCGGCCGCTTCGGTGTACAGCGCGAGTGCTGCCTGACGTGCTTCCTCGGCAAGGCCTGCGCCGGTCTTGCCGGTGCCGGCAAGGCTGGCGTTGAGTTGCGCGTCGGAGTTTGCCTGTGCCTGGGCGAACGAGATGTTCTCGTCGTGCTCGCCGGCTTCGGCCTTCGATGACGGGGTAAAGATCGGCGCCGGCAGTTTTGCGGCCTGTTTCAGGCCGGCGGGCAGCGGAATGCCGCAGATTGCGCCGCTTTCCTGATAGTCCTTCCACCCGCCTCCGATCACATAGCCGCGTACCACCGCCTCGATCGGCAACGGCTTGAGGCGCTTCACCACGAGCGCACGGCCACGCACCTGGTCACGCTCGTCGGCGGCGACGACCGTCTCGGGGTCGATGCCGGTGAGCTGGTTCGGAACGACGTGGCCGAGCTTGTCGAACCAGAAGTTGGCCATCGCGATGAGCACCCGTCCCTTGTCCGGAATCGGGTTGGGCAGGATGACGTCGAAAGCGGACAGGCGATCGCTGGTCACGATCAGCAGCTTGTCAGCGTCGACTGCATAGATGTCACGCACCTTGCCGCGACCGAGCAGCGGCAGGCTCTTGATGGTGGATTCGAAAAGCGGGGAGGTCACGGTGAAGATGTCTCGTCTGGACAAAACAGCATTATAGGGCTCGCTGGCGAATTGGCTGCGTTTCAAGCGTGGGGGCGAGGCTTGAACGTTTAGATTCGATGCTCCGTCGTCGTGGCCGATGTATGCACCCTGATTCGTTCTATCTAAAGATCAATTGTCGAGTTTCTTTACAACTGACGGCCAAAATATGCGCAAAAATGAATTAACTTATTGATTTATATAATGTGGCACGTAGTTTGCTTTAGGTGGTCATGTAACTGTTTATGAACTGACTGCATACTGTTTGGGGGATATGATGAAAATCAAAAAAGTTTTCGCGGCCACGGCATTGGGTCTTGCGATGGTCGGTTTTGGCACACCAGCCCAATCCGCCATTCTCAGCGACATCATCTTTATCGTGGACGAGTCGGGTTCCATGGGCACTGTCCAGACCAACCTGCGCAATAACATCGGGCTGTTCGCTTCAACCCTGACCGGCACCGGGCAGGTTGATGCCCGATATGGCCTGGTTGGGTACGGAAACAGTTCGGTTGTGCCACGTATGGTGACGGATCTGACCTCCGCATCGCTCTTCGCGACGGCTGCTGCGGGGCTGGGGACTTCAGGTGGTACTGAACCCGCATATACTGCTTCCGCTTTCGCACTCAACGCACTTGATGGTCAGACATCGCTGTTTTCTTTCCGCAGCAATGCGGTCAAGAACATCATCATCTTTACCGACGAGCCGTCGAACGGCGACACCACCGCTCGCGGCACGGTCGGCGGCAGTGCAGTGACGCAGTCAATTGTCGATGGCCTTCTGACCACCAACAACGCGCTGTATAACGCCGTGCTGTCGGGAGCGGGTACGATTACATCGATCGGCCCCCTGGCAACCGGACATAGCGGCCAAGTCTTCAATCTGTCGCTGTTCAACACGACTAATGCAGCCCAGATCACGCAGTTCGTGACTGACTTTGCGAGCGCCAAGCTGCAGGAAACACTGACCTTCTGCCAGCTGAACCCCACGCTGCCGCAGTGTCAGGGTAACAATAACGTTCCCGAGCCTGGCGTGCTCGCGCTGCTCGGTATCGGTATCGCCGGTCTTGGCGTGCTTCGTCGTCGCAAGATGACTCAAGCCTGATTGCTTCTGTCTCAAGCAGTTCAAAACGCCAGCATTCGCTGGCGTTTTTTCATTCTGATTCCTGTGCCAGCTTCTTGCGCAAGCTCCTCAGGCTGATTGCTACCAGCCCGGCAATGACGGGGATCGACACAGCGGTGATGATTTCCGGCGTGGCTGGTTCGATGAGGTGCTTGGCGCCCTTGGCCATGTAGTTCACCAGCTGCGATGCGTAGTAGGTGATGGCGACGATGGACAGGCCTTCGACTGTCTCCTGCAGGTGGAGCTGGATCTTTGCGCGCCGGTTCATCTGCGCGAGCAGTTCCTGATTCTGGCGTTCGAGCTCGATATCGACGCGGGTGCGCAGCAGTTGCGAATTGCGCGCGATCCGGCCGGAGAGATCCTCCTGACGGCGGGCGATGGTGGCGCAGGTGCTGATGGCCGGCGTGAGCCGGCGTTCCATGAACTCGCGCACGGTCGGGAAGCCCGGCAGGCGTACCTCCCGCAGCTCTTCGATGCGCTGTCCCACGAGGCGGTAATAGGCGGCTGCGGCGCCGAAGCGGAAAGTGGTGCGGGCCACCGAGCGCTCGACCTCGGCTGCGAGACGGGTCAGCCGGGCGAGGACAGCGCGGTCGTCCTCGGTATTGCGCGCCTGCTCCAGCCCGTCCATCAGGTCCGCCAGTTCGTCTTCGGCGCGCGACAGCAGCCGCCCAACCTGTTTGGCGACCGGGAAGGCGAGCAGCGCCATCACGCGGTAGGTCTCGATCTCCACCAGGCGCTGCACCATGCGGCCGGACTGCCGCGGGGTGAGGCCGGCGTCGATCAGCAGGAAATGCGAGAAGCCGTCTTCGTGGATGTGGAAATCGGTGAAGACCCAGCCCGCGCCTTCGGCGACCTGTGCGGCCACCAGGGTCTTGCCGTGTGGTGAAACCTGCACCATGACCGTATCGGGCGGCACGTCCGAGACCGAGCGCAGCTCGATATGCGCGGCGGCGACGAGCTGGCCGGGAATGTCCTTGCGCCAGTTGGCCGGTACCGCCAGCAGGGCATTCTCGCCCGCGCTGTCATCTGGTGCGATGCGGTGAAAGAAGGTGTAGCTCGAGAACTCGTTGTGGCGCTCCCACTTCAGGCGGAACGATTCGGCATCGATGAAGACGTGGCCGGTCTCGGTCTGCGGTTGCGGGAGGCCGAGTTGCTCAGCCAGTGCTTCGAGGTGCCTGGTCTCGCGTCCCGCGCTGCCTTCGTGGTGCAGGAAGGCCAGGTAAGTGACGAACTCAGGGGTGTCGAGCGGAACCGGGGGGCGGGCGTGAACCTCGTCGTTCAGGGACAGGCGCAGGGGATGTTCGTTGAACAGGGGCATGGCGTCGGTTCATGGCCTGGTGGCGCCACGGAGTGGGCGGGATGCCGCATTCTTGCCCAATGTACGCAGGCAGACAAGCACGCCGCGCCGGACGACGCGGCGTGCCTGCATGAACCCTTACTGCTTGATGGCTTCGATCGCGATGTCGAGGGTGACATCGTCGCCGACATTGGGGGCGTACTTGCCGGCGTTGAACTCGCTACGCTTGATCACCGTCGTGGCGTTGGCGCCGATGGCATCCTTCTTCAGCATGGGGTGCGGCATGGCCTGGAAGGAGGTGACCGTCAGGGTGACCGGACGGGTGACGCCCTTGATGGTCAGGTTCCCGTCGATGCTGACCGGCTTGTCGCCGTCGAACACCACGTTCGTCGATTTGAAGTGTGCGGTGGGGAAGGTGGCGGTATCGAGGAAATCGCTGCCCTGGATGTGGCCGTCGAAGAGTTCGAAGCCGGTGTCCACCGATTTCATGTCGATGGTGACATCTACCGCAGCGGTCCGAACGGCCTTGTCGAGGGTCACCGTACCCGTGGTCTTGTTGAAGCGCGACAGCTGCTTCGAGTAACCGAAGTGGGAATACGAGAAGCGCGGGAAGGTATGCGTGCCGTCAATTGCATAGGTTTCCGGCGCGGCATGCGAGGGTGCCGCGAACAGGGCGAACGGCGCTGCGAGCGCCAGAATGGCGAGGGATTTTTTCATCTTTGGTCCTGATTGAGTTGAGGGTGGGAAAGTGGCGCAGTGGTGGTGCAGTGACGATTTCAGGGGGCAGCCTGAAGCGCACGCAACTGGAAGTTGATCTGGATTTCATTGGCGACGATGGTGGTGTCGGCCCATTCGCCTTCGCCGATTGCGAAGTCGTTGCGCTTGAGCTTCAAGCTGCCCTTTACGGTGGCCGCCGTGCCCTGCGCTTCGAAGGTGAAGGGTGCGGTCACGTTTCGGGTCTGGCCCTTGATCGTGAGTTTGCCCGCGACTTCGTAGCGCTTGTCTCCAAGTGCCTTGAACGCGGTCGATTCGAAGCGGGCAAGCGGATGCGCGGCCGTGTTGAACCAGGTCCTGGTCTTGACCTCTTCATTGCCCTCGGTCGAGCCGGTGTCGATGCTGGCGACCTCGATGTCGAAGGCGGCGCGCCCGGCTTCGGGGTGGGCGGGGTCGAACCTGATATTGGCGGCGAAGCGGTCGAACTTGCCATCCATGCCGACACCCATCTGGGTGTACTGGAAGGTGAAGCGGCTTGCTGCCTTATCGATAGCGGTGAATTCGGCCGCGCTTGCGGCGGTGATTGTGGCCAGCGAGAGGGCAGCGGCCGTGGCGAAGTTTCGCAGTGTGCCTGTTTTCATGAGGGGCTCCGGGTGGGTGTGCGCACTTGCAAGCATGCAAGGTGCTGTTGTGGTGAATGGGGGGCGCGGTTCAGGCCGATTAGCCCTGTCGTTTCCCCGGCAGCATCCTGCGCAGGATGTCGTCACGGTCGATGAAGTGGTGCTTGAGTGCCGCGCCAATATGGGCGATGACGAGTGCGGCCAGGCTGAGGTTCAGCGCTTCATGCACCGACTGCAGCAGGTCGCCGAGTTCAGCGTTCTTAGACAACAGGTCGGGCAGAGGGACGATGCCGAACCAGACGGTCTGGAAACCCTTGGCCGAACTCATCAGCCAGCCGGAAAGCGGGATGGCAAGCATCAGCAGGTAGAGCGCGACATGGGTGCCATGGGCGATCATCCGCAGCGCCTTGGGCATGGTCTCGGGCAGCGGCGGTGCCGGGTGGCGCAGGCGCCAGGCGAGGCGCACCAGCACCAGCATGAAAAGGCTGACGCCTGCCCATTTGTGCCATGAGTAGAGCTTGAGCTTGAATGGCGACAGCGGCAGTTCGTGCATGTAGACGCCGAGCGAGAATGCACCGATCAGCCCGAGTGCCATGAGCCAGTGCAGCGAAACGGCAGTGCGTGTGTAGGTTGTGTTCATCGTCTTGTCCGTCGGGTTTATCGGTTCGGCGGCGCGAGGCCGGGCCCGGTGCCAAACATGAAGCTGTCCATTGCAAGCACGTCGTGAGTGATGCCGCCCGAAATGCGTGCGCTCTGCGTCCAGTCCTTGCCGGCCGCGCCGATTGCCGCGAACAGGGGCAGAAAGTGTTCGTCGGTGGGGTGGGCGCGGACTGCAAATGGCGCTTTTGTACGGTAGTCCAGCAGTTCGCCAAGTGCGCCCTCATCGATCTGCTTCCATACCCAGTCGGCAAACGTGCTGGCATAGGCTTCGACGCCGGATTGCGCTGCGTGTTCAGCGAATACTTCGTGCAGGTTGTGGGTGAGGCTGCCTGAGGCGACGAACAGAATGTCCTGCTCGCGCAGCGTGGCAAGGGCCTGACCGAGCTCCAGCAAGGCGAGCGGCGACGGGATGGCCGGTTGTGAGACCTGAATGACGGGAACGTCGGCTTCGGGGAAAAGGTGCATCAGCGGCACCCATGCGCCGTGGTCCCGACCGCGCCCGGCGTCGGCACGTGCCTCGATGCCGTGGTGGGCGAGCGTCGCGATGACTTCCGCGGCAAGCGCGGGCGCCGCAGGGGCGGGATACTGGAGCGAATACAGTTCGCGCGGAAAGCCGCCGAAGTCGTGAATGGTGTCGAGTGCGGCGCCGCTCTGAACCCTGACCCCGCGGGTCATCCAGTGCGGCGACAGCACGACTGCGGCACGTGGTCGTGGCAGTCTGCGACCCAGTTCGCCGAGCCGGGGGCCGAGCAGGCCGGGCTCGACGGCGAACATGGGTGAGCCGTGAGAGATGAAGAGTGTAGGGAGTGGCACGGGGTCCGCCTTGTCCTGGTGCGTATTCGATGTCCGCAGTGTATTGACGACTCAGGGGTGGATAAATAGTTGAGCGTTTGACTTACTGTCTCTGAAATCGAGACAATGTCCCAATGGGACGTTTCCGCGAAATGAACAGCTTTGTTGCAGTCGTCGAGGCGGGCAGTTTTGTCGCAGCGGGCGAAGTGCTGCGCCTGTCCAAGGCAGCGGTGTCGCGCAGTGTGATCGAGCTCGAGACCCGCCTCGGTGCCCGCCTGCTGCAGCGCACGACCCGGCGGCTGTCGCTGACCGAGGCCGGGCGGGCTTACTACGGGCATTGCAAACAGATCCTTGCCGAACTGGAAGAGGCGGATCGTGCAGTGGGCGTGGTCAGTGGCAATCCGGTCGGGCGTCTGCGCATCAACGCGCCCTATTCTTTCGGAATACAGCACCTCGCGCCCCTGTGGGGCGGGTTCATGGCGAAGTATCCCGATGTCGAACTCGACATCAGTCTCTCCGACCGACTGGTCGACGTCGTCGACGAAGGCTTCGATGTCGTCATCCGCATCAGTCGGCTGCAGGATTCGACCCTTGTCCATCGGCGGCTTGCGTCCACCCGGCTGTTGATCTGCGCCAGTCCGGAATACCTTGAGCAGCACGGCGTGCCAGCCTCGGTCGAGGACATTGCCCGTCATCGCGTGATTGCATACAGCTATGCAGCGCAGGGTGACGTTTGGCGCTTCACGACGCCGCAGGGTGAGCAAGAGGTGCAGACCAAACCGCATGTCCGCACCAATAACGGCGACACCTGCCGCGCGCTGGCGCTCGCTCACCAGGGGCTGGTAAAGCAGCCTGATTTTCTCGTGGGAAATGATCTTGCACAGGGTCGTCTGGTTGAAGTGCTGCCAGAATGTCTGGTCGGGGAGATCGATGTCTACGCGGTCTATCCTTCGCGCAAACACCTCTCGGTCAAGATCCGTGTGCTGATCGACTACCTGGCCGAAGCCTTCGAGCGGCCCGCGTGGGCGTGGCAGGGCGGCGCCAGCCATGATGGGGGGCGACAGGCGGGTACCGCGCCGGCGCGTCCGTGACGCATGGTGCAAGGTGGCGGACTGCGCGATGTCAGGGTGCTGCTTCATGCTGTGTGCTTGCCGGGAACGACCGAACATGACGGAATTCATACATGTGGCCTGAACAGAATACGGAGCCCAGTCCTGACGTGCTCCCCGAGGCTGGGGGAACGATCCTCGTCGTCGATGACGTGCCGGACAATCTCGCGGTCCTGGGGGTGCTGCTGCAGCCTCACTACGATGTGCTGGCGGCGCCTTCGGGCACACGGGCGCTCGAGATCTGTGCGCACGGACCCGTGCCGGACCTGATCCTGCTCGACGTCATGATGCCGGGCATGGACGGCTACGAGGTGCTGGCGCACCTTCGCGGGCAGCCTGCGACACGTGACATTCCGGTGATCTTCCTCACCGCGCTGGACGACCCGCGCGACGAAGAGCAGGGTCTGGCACTCGGCGCGGCGGACTACATCACCAAGCCGATTCACCCTGCGGTTGTGCTCGCCCGCGTGCGCAACCAGCTTGAGGTCAAACGCGCGCGAGAAATGCTGCACAACCGGAACCTTGATCTCGAGTCAGAAGTGGCGCGGCGAATGGCCGAGAACGACATGACGCAGCTGGTGACGATCCGCGCGCTGGCTCACCTGGCCGAAACGCGCGACCCGGAAACCGGCAACCACATTCTGCGCACGCAGGCTTATGTGCGTCTGCTGGCCACCCGGCTGCAGGCTCATCCGCGTTTTCAAGCGAGGCTGGACCCGGGCTACATCGAGCTGCTGACGCGCTCGGCGCCGTTGCACGACATCGGCAAGGTCGGGATCCCGGACCATATTCTGCTCAAGCCCGGGCCACTTGCTGCCGATGAATGGATCATCATGCAGACGCACTCCCGCCTTGGTGCGGAGGCGATCGAACTGGCAGAGGGGGACATCGAGCAGCCCTTGCCCTTTCTGGCCCTGGCAAAGGAGATCGCGCGCTGGCATCACGAGCGCTGGGATGGCAGTGGCTACCCGGACGGGCTCAGGGGCGACGAGATTCCGGTTTCGGCGCGGCTGATGGCCGTTGCCGATGTTTTCGATGCGCTGATTTCGGATCGCATCTACAAGGCAGGCATGTCTTACGCCGACGCGCGGAAACTCATCGAGGCGGGGCGCGGACTGCACTTCGACCCGGACGTGGTCGACGCCTTCCTGAGCGGATTCGACGCATTTGTCGACATCGCGGAGCAACATCGGGATGTCCATCGCGCCCTGTCCTCAGGCGGCACCTGACCGCTGCAGGAGACTGACCGAATGGAAGCAGACCCGTCGGCAACGGCGACAGATTCTGACAGCAAGGCGCTTCGTCGTGCCGCCTGGCGGGTGGTGCTGCCCTACGCCTTGTTCGCGAGCGTATGGATCGTGCTCTCCGACCGTGCGCTCGATCTCTTGCCCGACGCCATCGCAGACAAGGCCTGGCTGCAGACCTTCAAGGGCTGGTTCTTCGTGTTCATCACCTCACTGCTGCTCTATGGCGTGGTGCGCGACATGCTGCTGCGGCTCACCGAGGCGAGTCGGCGCAGGCATGAGGAACAGCGCAGCCGTCTGCAGGCTGCACGACTCCTGAGCGCGATTGCCGAGAGTTCGAGCGATGCGATTTTTGCCAAGGACCTCAGCGGCCGCTACCTGTTGTTCAACAAGGCGGCGGCCGGCTTTGTCGGCAAGGACGCGGAGGAAGTTCTGGGGCATGACGACCGCGTGCTCTTTCCGCCTGCTTACGCGCAGATGGTGATGGCCAACGACCAGCAGGTCATGGCAGCCGGGGAGACCATGAGCTTTGAGGAAACGGTGAGCTTGGCCGACCGCGAAGTCACGTATCTTGCCACGAAGGGGGTGTTGCGCGGAGCGAGTGGCGAGGTCACCGGTATGTACGGAATTTCGCGTGACATCTCCGCGCTCAAGGCCGTCGAGTCCGAACTGCGAAAGCTGTCGCAGGTCGTTGAGCAAAGCCCCGAGAGTGTCATCGTGACCGATCTCGAGGGTCGGATCGAATACGTCAACGAAGCCTTCACGGGGCATAGCGGCTATCTGGCTGCCGAGGTGCTCGGTCAGCCTGCGAGCATGTTCGGCGAGACCCTGACGCCCGCGTCAAGCTTCAAGGAACTGTGGTCAGCCCTGTCGCGTGGTGAGGCGTGGAGCGGCGAGTTCATCAATCAGCGCAAGGACGGCAGCAGCTATGCCGTGTTCGCTCGGGTGGTGCCGATCCACCGCGAAGACGGCAGCATCTCGAACTACATGTCGCTGCAGGAGGACATCACCGAGAAGAAGCTTATCGAGGCCGAACTGGAGCAGCACCGCAAGCATCTCGAAGAGCTGGTAGCGAGCAGGACGGCCGAGCTGAGGGATGCCACCGAACGTGCGAACGCGGCCAGCGAGGCCAAGAGCGCTTTCCTGGCCAATATGAGCCATGAGATCCGGACCCCGATGAATGCCATCATCGGCCTCACCCACCTCCTGCGCCGGGATCATCCTGCGCAGCGCCAGATCGAACGCCTGGACCGGGTGGGCAGTGCAGCGCGTCACCTTCTGTCCGTGATCAACGATATTCTCGACCTGTCCAAGGTCGAGGCGGGCCGGCTCCGGCTGGAGAACAGCGAGTTTGCCTTGGGCGCAGTCTTCGAGCATGTGCAGTCCCTGATCGCCGAGCAGGCGAAAGCAAAGGGGCTGACCGTTGAGTTTGACACCCGCGATGTGCCGGGACGGCTGTGCGGCGACGCCACCCGCTTGCGTCAGGCCCTGCTCAATTACGCAGTGAATGCGATCAAGTTTACCGAGCACGGTTCGGTGTCGCTGAGCGCATCCGTTGCAGAAGACCGGGGTGATGAGTTGCTCGTAAGGTTTGAGGTCAGGGACACCGGCATGGGTGTGGCGGCTGAAAAGATTCCCCGCCTGTTCGATGCCTTCGAACAGGCGGACGCGTCTACCACCCGGCGTTTTGGGGGAACCGGTCTTGGCCTGGCGATCACCCGCCGGCTAGCGACCCTGATGGGGGGAGAGGCGGGCGCCGAGAGTGAGCCGGGGCAGGGCAGCACCTTCTGGTTCACTGCCGTGCTCAGGCGGGGACGCGGCGCGGTGGCCAACCCCCCGTCCGTGTCCGCCGGCGAGTCCGAACGCGTCCTTCGCGAGCAACATGCAGGCGCTCGTGTACTGCTGGCTGAAGACAATCCGGTCAATCGCGAAGTGGCACTGGATCTGCTGAATGCAGTCGGCCTGGCCGTCGAATCGGTCTCCACCGGGCGGGCCGTGCTCGAGCGCTGTCGCACATGCGACTTCGATCTGATCCTGATGGACATGAGGATGCCCGAGATGGACGGACTGGACGCCACGCGGGCCTTGCGGGCGCAGACGCGCAACCGTCACACCCCGGTCGTCGCCCTGACGGCCAACGTTTTCGAGGAGGACCGTCGTGCCTGCTTTGCGGCGGGCATGGACGACTTCGTGGCCAAACCAGTGGATCCGCAGGACCTGTATTCGACACTGCTGCGCTGGTTGCCGTCGCGTGCGGTGGCGGCAACAGACGCCGCGCAGGCGCCGGTGCCTGCGGACCCCTCTTCTGCTGAGTGCGCGCCCGAGGTGTTCGAAGCTGCAGTCGCGCAAATGAAGCTGTATCTGGCGAACGCAAACATGCGCGCCAACCGCCTGCTCGAGGACGAGCGTAGCGTCTTCGCAACGGCACTCGGTTCTGTTTTTGCAGAATTCGAGCACAATGTAGCCTGCTTCAGGTATCCGGAGGCACTGGCCCTGCTGGCGCAGAGTCGGACGCCCGGGCGCGACTGAGTTTCGGAAACCCGTTCGAGCCGTTACGATGTATGGCCGGACACGCGCGCTGACCCGACCACCTTGCCGGAGACATGCCCGCCTTGGGTTCTTCTCGCTCAGCCATCTCACTGCGTCGAACACTGCTGCTGCGGGCCTTGCTGCTCGCCTTCGGCAGTTCGCTGGTTGTCACGATCGGCTTTGTTGCGCTTGGCATGTTGCCGGTCCTCGAACGGGTTGCCGAAAGTGATTTCAATCTTGCCGCAGAGCGGGTCGAGGCACGGCTGCGCCAGACCTTCGAGCCCGAAGAGCGCCAGCTTGCCATCAGCCTCGCATGGATCGGTGCCAACCTGCCCGACGTGGACAATCCGGCGCGTTTCAACGAGTACTTCATGCCGGTTCTCACCGCGTCGCCCTATATCACCTCGGTGGTGGCCGGTACGTCGACGGGCCAGGGCTGGATGCTGCTGCAGCGTGGCGAGGGGCAGTGGCGCAACCGTCTGACCGATATCCCGCGCTGGGGCCAGATGCAGCTTTTCGTCGACCTTGTGCCGGGTGTCAAGGCACAGGAGCGCCGGGAGGCCATGGACTACGATGCCCGCAAGCGCCCGTGGTTTACCGGGGCGCTCACGGAGGCGGCGCCCGGAACCGTGCATTGGACGCGACCGTACACCTTCTTCACCACCGGTGACCCCGGAATTACCGCGTCCCGGCACACCATGCTGGCAGACGGGCGGGACCTGGTGATCGGCTTCGATCTCACCTTGCGCGATCTGTCGGCTGCGACGCTGGATGCAGGGGTTGGTCGGCAGGGGCTGGCGCTGATCATGACCGAGGACGAACGCGTGCTCGGACTGCCCAGGCGACCCGATGGTGTTGGCGTCGATGAGTGGCTGGGTAACGTACTCTTGCCGGTCGGCACCCTTGGCGTCGATGCGGTCAGCGATCTGCTTCCAGTGTGGCGAAGCGCCAGAGGACAGCCGGTCGGTGTGGCGCACTTCGTCTCGAATGGGGCGCGCTGGCTCTTCAGCGCGCGGGCCTATCGCCTAGGGAGGCAGACCTTCTGGGTGCTGGTGCTTGCGCCTGAAGCCGACTTTGCGCCCGCCTGGACTGCAATCGGCTTTGGGCTTGCGGGCGGCCTGCTGCTGCTGCTGGCTGCTGCGGGCACTGTCGCCCAGGTGCAGGCGCGCATCATCGCCCGTCCGCTCGAGACACTTGCCGCGTCGAGCAAGCGCATCGGCGCGCTCGATTTCACCCCGCCGGGGCCGGTGCAGAGCCGGATTGCAGAGATTGCCCAACTGGCACAGGCGCAGGAGAGCATGCGCGAACTGCTGCACCGAAACCAGCTGGCGCTGCGCGATCACGCCGAGCGCCTGAACACGCAGGTGAGGGAGCTGCGGGACGCCGAGGACCGCATCAATACGCTCGCTTTTTATGATCCGCTCACCGGCCTGCCCAACCGCCGGCTGCTGAGCGACCGCCTGCAGCGGGCGCTGACCAGTTGCGCCCGCAATCATCGCAAAGGGGCCTTGCTGTTCATCGATCTGGATAACTTCAAGACCCTCAACGACACGCTGGGGCACGATCTCGGCGATCTGCTGCTCAAGGAGATGGGCGTGCGCCTCGCCGCGACGATACGCGAGGGTGATACTGCGGCCCGGTTGGGTGGGGACGAGTTCGTGCTCGTGCTTGAGGGGCTGAGCGCCGACGCCGATGAAGCCATGGCGCACACGCGGGGTGTTGGCGCCAAGCTGCTCGAAGCGCTCAACAAGCCCTATCAGCTCGGGGGGCATGAGACCTGCAGTACTGCCAGCATTGGTGCGACCCTGTTCGAGGGGCACGAGGTCAATATCGACGAGCTTTTCAAGCAGGCCGATCTGGCGATGTACCAGGCGAAGGCCGACGGGCGCAACCGGCTCTGCTTCTACGGGCCGGCAATGCAGGCACAGCTCAGCGAGCGTGCGGCACTCGAGGCTGACCTGCGCCGTGCCCTGACTCAGGAGCAGTTCGAACTGCACTATCAGCCACAGGTGAGTTCGGCCGGTGGTCTGATTGGCGTCGAGGCCCTGCTGCGATGGAATCATCCGCAGCGCAACATGGTGTCGCCGCTCAGCTTCATTCCGGTTGCGGAAGACACCGGGCTGATCCTCGACATCGGGCGCTGGGTGCTCCTTGCTGCTTGCCGACAGCTTGCTGAGTGGGCCGACGTGCCGCGCCTGGCAGCCATGACCATGTCGGTCAATGTCAGCGCACGCCAGTTCCGGCATCCCGACTTTGTCGACGAGGTCAAGTCAGCGCTCGAGTTCACCGGGGCGGCAAGCCGCTTGCTCAGGCTTGAGCTGACCGAGAGCCTGCTGCTGGAGGATGTCGAAACGGTCATCGCCCGCATGCACGAGTTGCGTGCGCTTGGGGTGGGGTTTTCGCTTGACGATTTCGGCACCGGCTACTCTTCCCTGTCCTATCTGAAGCGCCTGCCGCTGACCGAGCTCAAGATCGACATGTCCTTCGTGCGCGACGTGCTGGTGGACCCGAACGACGCAGCAATTGCGCGCACCATCATCGCGCTCGCGCACACGATGGGGCTGAGCGTGATTGCAGAAGGCGTCGAGTCCGAAGCCCAGCGCAGCTTTCTTGCGCATTCAGGTTGCGATGCCTATCAGGGCTATCTGTTTGGCCGGCCGGCGCCGGCAGCGCAGATCATGCTGCTCGTCCACAGCGCGCCCGCGGTCGCAAGCTGAGTCAGGGGCTGCGGTGGCCGGGAGATTGGCCGCTCACCGGGTGCCTCAGCCTGGCAGGCAGGCGAATCCGTCCATCAGCATGCGTGCGCTGCGGCTCATCACGGCCTTGCCCAGCGTCCAGCCGGCCTCGGTCTGGTGCGCGTCTACGCCGACCCGGGTGCAACCGGAAGGCTGGGCGAGTCTGAGCGGTGAAGTACCCTGGTTGCAGACATGGTGTGACGCCAGCGTACCCGGGATGGCCGCAGCCGCAGCGATGGCAATGGCTGCAGTGCCGGGAATGGCGTGGTGAAAGACGCCCATCGACAGTACCCGGCAGGTGAGGTCGGTGTCGTCGGCAGCGAACTCGCGCCCATTGGCAGCGCGAAAGGCTTTCGGACCGTCGAGTACGGCGAGCTTGGGCGTGTGAGCGCGCGCCTTCGCTTCGGCCGCGTTCGCTGCCAGACCCATGGCGAGGGCACCTGCAACGCGGATGCGCTCGCAGCGCGCCAGTAGCTCGGGCTGGGTATTGAGTACCGTTTGCGGGGCACTGCAATCGAGGCCGAGCGTGGCCGCGTCGATCAGGATCATCGGGTTGCCGGCGCTGATCAGGGTGGCGTCGACGGTCTCTTCCGCCGTTTGAAGGCTGTCGCGCATCCGCCCCGTCGGGAACAGTTCGGCCGCGCCGCTGCCTGCGGGGTCGAGGAATTCGAGCCGGATTTCTGCGGCGGGAAAGGCGACGCCGTCGAGCATGAAGTCGCCCGCCTCCTGCACCTCGCCAGCCTGCATCGGCACCTGCGCGAGGATGCGTTTGCCGATGTTTGCCTGCCAGATGCGCACCCTTGCCATGCCGTCGGCCGGCGTCTGCAGCAGGCCCCGGCTGATGGCAAACGGACCAACGGCCGCGGTCAGGTTGCCGCAGTTGCCGGACCAGTCGATGCGTTCGCCTGACACCGGCACCTGGCCGAACAGGTAGTCCACATCGCAGTCGGTCCGGCCCGAGGGCGCCAGGATGACGACCTTGCTGGTGCTTGAAGTGGCACCGCCGAGACCGTCGATCTGCTTGCCATAGGGGTCGGGACTGCCAAGCAGGCGGGCGAGCAGGGCGTCGCGGGTCGCGTCGTCGGCAGGTAGATCCCTTGCCAGCATGAACAGGCCCTTGCTGGTGCCGCCGCGCATCCATGCGGCAGGGATGCGGCGCTGACGGGTCATGCTGCGGGTGCCACCGGGGCGGCTGTTGCGTCGTTCGGGCTCTGAGCGTGGGCTGGCCGGCGGCGCTCGATTCTGATGGAGCGGGCGCGCAGCTGACCGCAGCCTGCATCGACGTCCTGGCCGGCCGAGTGGCGCAGTTTGGTCAGCACGCCTCGACGATGCAGCCAGCGGCCCAGCTCGGCCGCGCGCTCCCATGAGGGGCGGCGGAAGTCGAGTTCGGGTACGGCGTTGTACGGAATCAGGTTCATGATCGCGTACTTGCCGGTGAGGAGGCGGACGATGCCCTCCATCTCCTCCTCGCTGTCGTTGACGCCTTCGATCAGCGTCCATTGATACTGGATTGGATAACCGGTGGCGCGGGCATAGCGTTCGCCGAGTTCGACCAGTTCGGCAGGGGCGATGCGGGGCGCGCGCGGCAGGAGCTTCTCGCGCAGCGCGGGCAGGCTCGAGTGCAGCGACAGGGCCAGCGCCGGTTTCACCGTCATCTGCGGGAGGCGCTCAAATACACGTGGATCGCCCACCGTGGAGAACACCAGGTTCTTGTGCCCGATGCCGCCGATGGTACCGAGGAACTCGATGGCTTCGATCACGTTGTCGATGTTGTGTGCCGGTTCGCCCATGCCCATGAACACGACCTTGGTCACCCGGCGCATGCTGCGGGCGAGGGCGACCTGGGCAACGATTTCTGCACTGCCGAGCTGGCGCAGCAAACCGTCCTTGCCCGTCATGCAGAACACACAGCCGACTGCACAGCCGAGCTGGCTGGAGACACACAGACCGTCACGCGGCAGCAGCACGCTCTCGACGGTCTGCCCGTCGGCCAGGTCTACGAGCAGCCGCGAGGAGCCGTCGTCGCCAGGGTGCGCTGCGTTCAGCCGTGCGAGGCCATCGAGCTCGGCCATGAGTTCGGGCAGGGCGTTGCGGATGGACTGCGGCAGGAAGTGCTCGGCGGGACGACGACCGGCGTCGAGCGGCCGGCGCTGAATCCAGCCTCGCAGCACCCTTTGCTCATGGCAGGTTTTGGCGCCGAGATCGTGCAGGCGGCGGGAGATCTGTTCGATACGCATGGGGTCCGAATCCTAGCACCCGCGTCGATGCTGCGGACAAGAAAAAGCCCCGATGGCAGGCCATCGGGGCTTTGGTCAAGCAGTGCCGCTGAAGCGGAACTTACTTGGCGATGTTCTGGAACTTGGCCATGGCAGCCTGACCAACTTCGGTGGCCAGTGCGGTGAAGGCTTCGCCCTGCGACTGCAGGAGCTTGAACAGTGCGGTGTTGGCATCGACGTTGAAGCGAACCAGCTCTTCCGGCGTCTTCAGCTTGGTAGCCTTCTGGGCTTCGGCCTGGAAGAAAGCCATCAGCTCTTCGCTGGCCTTCTTCTGCAGTTCGATGGACTTGCCAATGGTTTGAGCCTGAACGGCCATAAGGGCTTGAACAGCTTCAATCGGGTTCTGGAATTCGGGTTTCGTAGCCATGGTGTTTCTCCGGTGGTTATGTTGCAGTGCACAATATGTATGTAACTCTACCCCAATCGTTCGTGAAGTCAACGCTTTTTTACGAAGTTTGAATGGGCCGGGTTACAGTCGTGCTGCTTGCCATTCATATGACGCGGTCTTCACACGCTTCGTCTCCCGCGCCTGGGCGGCTTGACGGCTTCAGCCGGTCTTGCGCGGCACGGGCCTGAGGATGGTGCTGTGTTCTCCGCGCATGACCTTGAGGAGTTCGGTGCGTGCCGTGTGGTGATCAAGCCCGCGTTCCACCAGCGATTCGATCAACTGACCGAAGCGGTCGCGCTGCTTCAGTCCGGCCGCACTGCGGTCACGGCGATTGTTGAAGCAGTCCATCAGTGTTGATCCGCAAACGCAGTTGCGAAACAGTTCGACGATGACCGCGCCGTCGTCATCCAGGGTTTGCTTGAGTCCGCTGCGTCCGCTACCCACGCGCCCGGTCTGGCCGACGTAGTCGTCGACGTTGGCATAGGTCCGGCCGCACATTGCGCAGCGCTTTGGAAAGGCGTTCGCTGCCAGTTCCTGCAGACCGGCATACAGGCTGCCGTCGATGCCGATGTCGAGTGGTGGGTTCTGCTCGTCTGTCATTCGTGCTCTCCCGGGGCTGGCTTCCTGCACTGAGTGCGGGTTGTCGTTCGACCCTGTTCTTCAGGCACAAGCGTACCCGGAAAAAGCAAAACGGAATATTGCCGATGCGAAGCCCGATCATAAGGTGAAGGGCGCGAACGATCCGGACCGCAGGCCGACGCGGCCACCACCACCGACGGCAATGGGTTCGGGAGAGATGGAAAAAAATGCCCGCCATCGTGAGGATGGCGGGCACTCAAACCCGGGACGGGCAGGGAATCGGATGGAATGCGGGATGGCTCAGGCCGCGCGCTTGAGCGCGTAGCGCCGGGCAATCGCGTCCAGAGGCAGCGGTTTGATGCGGCTGCCGTGGCCGGCGCAGCCGAAGGCCTCGAAGCGCTCCTGGCAGATGCCTGCGGCGGCTTCTTTCGCGGCCTTGAAGAACTTGCGCGGATCGAATTCCTTGCGCTCCGTGTCGACAAGTCTGCGCATCGCACCGCTCATGGCCAGGCGCAGGTCGGTGTCGATGTTGATCTTGCGCACCCCGTGGCGGATGCCTTCGACGATGGCGTCCACCGGCACGCCCCAGGTTTCGCCGATGTCGCCACCATGTTCGCGGATGATGGCGAGCCATTCCTGGGGCACGCTGCTCGAACCGTGCATGACCAGGTGGGTGTCGGGAATGCTGCGGTGAATGGCAGCAATGCGATCGATGGCGAGGATGTCACCGGTGGGCGGTCGGGTGAATTTCCACGCGCCGTGGCTGGTGCCGATGGCCACGGCGAGTGCATCGACGCCGGTGGCGTCGACGAATGCGGCGGCTTCGGCCGGGTCGGTGAGCATCTGTTCGTGCGCCAGCGTGCCTTCCGCGCCGACGCCATCCTCTTCGCCGGCCTGGCCGGTTTCGAGCGATCCGAGGCAACCGAGCTCGCCCTCAACCGACACCCCGACGGCGTGTGCCATGTCCACCACGCGACGGGTGACCTCGACGTTGTAGTCGTAGCTTGCGGGTGTCTTCATGTCCTCGCGCAGCGAGCCGTCCATCATCACGCTGGTGAAGCCGGCGCGAATCGACTGTTGGCAGATGGCGGGGCTGGCGCCGTGGTCCTGGTGCAGGCAGATCGGGATTTCCGGCCATTGTTCGACGGCCGCCTCGACCATCTTCTTGATGAAGGCCTCTCCGGCGTAGCTGCGCGCACCGGCCGATGCCTGCAGGATGACCGGGCTGTCGGTCGCGGCGGCGGCCTGCATGATCGCCTGGATCTGTTCCATGTTGTTGATGTTGAAGGCGGGGATGCCGTATCCGTGATCGGCGGCGTGGTCGAGCAACTGACGCAGTGAAATCATGGCCATCGGGTGTCTCCTCGGTGGTGGCGAAAAGTGTTCAGTCGGCGCTCGTCATGGCGCAGGCGGTGTCGAGCATGCGGTTGGAGAAACCCCACTCGTTGTCGTACCAGGCGGTGACGGTGACGAGCTCGCCATCGACCTTGGTCAGGGTGGCGTCGAACAGGCTGGAGTGCGGGTTGTGGTTGAAGTCGCAGGACACCAGCGGCAGATCGTTGATACCGAGGATGCCGCGCAAGGCGCCGTGGGCCGCTTCGCGCACGAGGTCATTGACCTCGCCGGCACTGGTGGTGCGTGAAGCCATGAAGGTGAAGTGGGTGAAGGAGACGTTCGGGGTGGGGACGCGCATCGCGTAGCCGTCGAGCCGTCCTGCGAGCTCGGGCAGTACCAGGCCGACCGCAGCTGCGGCGCCTGTTCTGGTGGGTATCAGCGACTGCGTGGCCGAGCGCGCCCGGCGCAGGTCGGCGTGATGGACGTCGATCAGCACCTGGTCGTTGGTGTAGGAATGCACCGTGAGCATGTGGCCGCGCACGATGCCAAGCGGGCGGTGGAGGGCGAAGGCGAGCGGCGCGAGGCAGTTGGTGGTGCAGCTGGCGTTAGAGACCACGCGGTGATTGCGGCGCAGTGTCTGGTCGTTGACGCCATAGACGATGGTGGCGTCCACATCGTCGCCACCGGGTGCCGAGATCAGCACCTTGCCGGCACCGGCGTCGAGGTGTGCGCCGGCTCTTTCGCGCGAGGTGAAGAGTCCGGTGCATTCGAGTACGACGTCGATCCCCAGTTGCTGCCACGGCAGTCGCGCCGGGTCGCGTTCGGCCAAGACCTGGATGCGGTCGCCGGCAACTGTCATCGTGCCGTCGCCGACCTCGACCGGATGCGGAAACGGGCCGTGGATGCTGTCGTAGCGTGTGAGATGGGCGTTGGTTTCGGGGCTGCCGAGGTCGTTGATGGCGACGATCTCGATGTCGTGGCGTTTGCCGCTTTCGTAGTGCGCGCGCAGCACGTTGCGGCCGATGCGTCCGAAACCGTTGATGGCGACTCTGGTGGTCATGCTGTCTCCTCGAGTGGTGTGATCCTGTGTCAGCGCAGTCGGCGGGCTGTGTCCACGATGCGTTCGGGCGTCATGCCGAACAGAGTCGCCAGCTCGCCCGCCGGGGCCGATTCTCCAAAGCGGTCGATGCCGATGACAGCGGCGCGCGGTGCGCCGGCAAGGTATTTCCACCAGCCGTCGGGCTGTGCAGCCTCGATCGCCACGCGCGGAACGTCGGTTGGCAGCACGGCATCGCGCCATGCTTCGTGCTGGCGGTCGAAGGCTGCGGTGCACGGCATGGAGACGACGCGGGTGGCGATGCCTTCGGCTTGCAGCAGGGACCGCGCTTCCATGGCCAGCGAGATCTCTGAGCCGGTGGCAATCAGGACCATCGCAGGCTGGCCGCCGTCGGCTTCGGCCAGCACATAGCCGCCGCGTGCGATGTCACCGAGGCGTTCGGCGTCGCGCGCTTGATGCTGCAGGTTCTGGCGCGAGCAGGCGATTACGCTGGGGCCGTCCGCGCGCATCACGGCGGCGTTCCACGCGGCCTGCGTCTCGACTGCGTCGCAAGGGCGCCAGACGTCGAGATTGGGGATCTGCCGCAGGCTGGGCAGGTGCTCGACCGGTTGGTGCGTGGGGCCGTCTTCGCCGAGGCCGATGGAGTCGTGGGTCATCACGTAGACGACGCGCTGGCGCATCAGCGCGCTCATGCGCATGGCGTTGCGGGCGTAGTCGGAAAATACGAGGAAGGTGGCACCGAAGGGCAGATGGCCGCCGTGCAGTGCGATGCCATTGAGGGCGGCGGCCATGCCGAACTCGCGCACGCCCCAGTTGATGTGGCGCCCCGCCTGGTCGGCGCGCACTGCGCCGCAGCCGGGCCAGTCGGTGAGGTTGGAGTGGGTGAGGTCGGCAGACCCGCCGAGCAGTTCGGGCAGGGCGCGGGCGAGGCGGCCGATGGCGTGCTGGCTGGCCTTGCGGCTGGCAAGTGTGGCGGCTTCGTTATGCACGCCGCGCAGGATGGCATCGGCGAGGACGCGGAACCCGACGGGCAGGCGCTTGGTGATGCGGCGGGTGAATTCTGCGGCGAGTTCGGGCCATTCCTGAGCGTAGGCATCGAACTGTGCCTGCCACGCGCTCTGGCGGGCGGTGCCCGTTGTGCGGGCATCGAAACTGTTGCGGATTTCTTCGGGGATGTCGAACGGGGCATGATCCCAGCCGAGGGCGGCTCGGGTGGCGGCGATCTCGTCCTTGCCCAGCGGCGCGCCATGAACACTGGCGGTACCGGCGCGTGCCGGGCTGCCGCGACCGATGGTGGTGCGGCAGCAGATCAGGGTCGGGCCGGTGTCGGCTGCGGCGTTGGTGCGTGCGTTACGGATGGCATCATCGACCGCATCGACATCATGACCGTCGACGTTCTCGATGACGTTCCAGCCGCAGGCGCGAAAGCGTGCCGGGGTGTCGTCGGCGAACCAGCCTGCAACATCTCCGTCGATGGAGATGCGGTTGTCGTCCCAGAAGGCGATCAGTCTGGACAGGCGTTGCACGCCGGCAAAACTGGCGGCTTCGTGACTGATGCCTTCCATCAGGCAGCCGTCGCCGAGAAAGACCCACGTGTGGTGATCGACGATGGTGTGGTCGGGTCTGTTGAATTCGGCGGCGAGGAGTTTTTCGGCGAGCGCCATGCCGACGGCGTTGGCGAGGCCTTGGCCGAGGGGGCCGGTGGTGGTTTCGATGCCGGGGGTGAGTCCGTATTCGGGGTGGCCCGGGGTTTTGCTGTGCAGTTGGCGGAAGCGTTTGAGTTCGTCGAGCGGGAGGTCGTAGCCGCTGAGGTGGAGCAGGGCGTAGTGCAGCATGGAGCCGTGGCCGTTGCTGAGAATGAAGCGGTCGCGGTCGGGCCAGGTGGGGTCGGCGGGGTTGTGTTTGAGGTGGCGGGTCCACAGTGCGACGGCGATTTCCGGCATGCCCATGGGCATGCCGGGGTGGCCGGACTGGGCGGCCTCGACGGCGTCGATGGCGAGGAAACGCAGGGCGTTGGCGCACAGGGTGTCCTGCGCGGATTGTGACAGGCGCATGTTCATTGGAGTTGGCTCCGGGATGTTGAATTTGTTGGGCGCGTCGTGTGATGCGTGCGTGCCACGAAGCGCTGAGCGCACGGGGTGTTTGTTCTGCAGCCTGCGGAACTCGCCCTTCGGGCTCAGACAGTCCTCGGCAGCGCCACAAACACCCCGCACACTCAGCTTGGCGCGGGTGGCTTCATGCAGTCCGTCAGGCGTGGCAGCAACTCATTTTTTTCAGAACTGGCACGTGCTCCGTGGTGTGCGGGGCATTCACGGAGCGGCCGAGGACTGTCTGAGTGAGCGCAGCGAGCGAGTTCCGCAGGCTGACGGAGTGAATGCCCCGTGCGCCACGAAGCGCAGGCACGGTCGCTCGCAAACCATCGGACGCCTGATGTTTCCCTGGCTGACGCAACTGCCGGCTGCACGAGGTGTTTGTTCCGCGTTCTGCGGAATGGGCGCGTACAGTCCTCGATCGCTGCACAAACACCTCGTACAGCCCACGCGGCGCCTGTGCTGGTGTTGAGTTGGGTGGAGGTCGTCACAGCAGTTTCCTCCGCCGTTCCATCAGGCGCCAGATGAACGGGGTGAAGATCAGCTGCATCGCCAGTTCCATCTTGCCGCCGGGCACGACGATGGTGTTGGCCCGACTCATGAAGCTGCCGTCGATCATGTTCTGCAGGTAGGGAAAGTCGATGCCCTTGGGGTTGGCGAAGCGGATCACCACCATGGACTCGTCGGCGGTAGGAATGGTGCGGGCGATGAAGGGGTTGGAGGTGTCCACCATCGGTACGCGCTGGAAGTTCACATGGGTGCGGGAGAACTGCGGCACCACGTAGTGCACGTAGTCGTGCATGCGACGCAGGATGGTGTCGGTCACCGCCTCGGTCGAATAGCCGCGCATGTTCTTGTCGCGGTGCAGCTTCTGGATCCATTCCAGGTTGACCACCGGCACCACGCCGATCAGCAGGTCGGGGAAGCGGGCGATGTCGGCGCCTTCCATCTGCACCGCACCGTGCAGGCCCTCGTAGAACAGCAGGTCGGTGCCGGTCGGGATCTCTTCCCACTCGGTGAAGGTGCCGGGTTCCTGGTTGTAGGCGGCCGCCTCCTCAAGGTTGTGAAGGTACTTGCGGCGGCGGCCACTGCCCGATTCGGCATAGGTCCGGAACAGTTTCTCCAGTTCTGAAAAGAGGTTGGCCTCGGCGCCGAAGTGGCTGAAACGGGACAACTCGCCGCCAGCTTCGGCAGCGGCCAGTTTCTCGCGCATGGTCTTGCGGTCGAAGGCATGGAAGCTGTCGCCCTCGATCACTGCAGCAGTCACGCTCTCGCGCCGGAAGATTTCCTCGAAGGTGCGCTGGACCGTGCTGGTGCCGGCGCCGGACGAGCCGGTGATGGCAACGATGGGGTGGCGTTCGGACATGGTCGTCCTCCTTACTGTGAGAAGGCGTGGTTGTCGCTGAACAGCGAACGGGTGTTGAACAGCGGCAGCGGGCGTTCGAGGCCAGCGGTCGGGTCGGCGTGGTAGGTCTCGACGCGTTCGACCTCTTCGCGTGATCCGAACACGAAGCCGATGCGCTGATGCAGGGCCTCGGGTTTGACCTCGAGCACCGGACCGCTTGCTGTCGAGGCGCGTCCGCCTGCCTGTTCGACAATGAAACCGATCGGATTGCACTCGTAGAGCAGGCGCAGGCGGCCCGGGCGGCTGGGGGCCTTGTTGTCGCGCGGATAAAGGAACACGCCGCCACGCATCAGGATGCGGTGGGTTTCGGCCACCAGCGACGCGATCCAGCGCATGTTGAAGTCGGCGCCGCGCGGTCCGCTGTGACCCGCGAGACATTCGTCTACATAGCGTCGCACCGGCGGCTCCCAGAAGCGCGAGTTGGATGCGTTGATGGCGAACTCGCGGGTACTGTCCGGCACCCGGATGTCCGGATGGGTGAGGAAGAAGTCGCCGAGAATCGGGTTGAAGGTGAAGCCTGCCACGCCGGTTCCGACACTCAGCACCAGCATTGTGGAGGGGCCGTAGATCGCATAGCCGGCGGCAACCTGGCGTGTGCCGGGTTGCAGGAAGTCGTTGGCGACCGCGTCCTCGCCGGGCGTGGGGGCGCGCAGGATGGAGAAAATGCTGCCGACCGAGACATTGACGTCGATATTGCTCGAGCCGTCCAGGGGGTCGAACACCAGCAGGTATTTGCCGCGGGCGTGACCTGCGGGCAAGGGGATGGGGGCTTCGTTTTCCTCCGACACCATGCCGGCGAGACCGCCCCCCCAGTGGGTGGCGCGCAGGAAGATGCCGTCGGCCAGCACGTCGAGCTTTTTCTGCTGCTCGCCCTGCACATTGGCGCTGCCATGGTCGCCGAGCATGTCGGCGAGTGCGCCGTGGGCAACGGCGCGCGAGATGGCCTTGCAGGCCTGGGCGACCTGCAGGATCAGGGCGTTGAGTTCCCCTGTGGCTTCGGGGTGGTGACGGCGTTGGTCGATCAGGTACTCGGTCAGGGTGCTGCGCTCGATGTTGAACATGGGGCGGCCTCTGTGTGCGGGTTCAGTAGTCGCTGCGGTCGGTACCGCGCTCGGGGTCGAAGTCGAGTTCGGTATCGAACGTCGGTTCGGTGGTCGTTGCCGGCCTGGCAAACTGGCGACTGGCGCGTACGTCGGCCTCGCTCAGCGTGCACAGCGCGCTGGCATCAACCGTGGATCCAGTCTCGAACAGACGCAGGGCCTGGCGCAGGCGCATGCGGTCGAGTGCATTGCGGATGCTGCGCGCGTTGGCGAAGTGGGGGCGGGTGCGGCGCAGGGCGATGTACTCGTCGAAGGCGAGGCGCGCGGCGGGTTCGAAGCGATAGTTCCACTGCGCGAGCATGCGTTCGGCGATCTCGCCGAGTTCGCTGCTGGCGTAGTCCGGGAAGTCCACATGGTGGGCGATGCGTGACTTCATGCCCGGGTTCGACTCGAAGAAGCGCTCCATGCGGTCGGCGTAGCCGGCGAGGATCACCACCAGATCGTCGCGCTGGTTCTCCATCACCTGCAGCAGGATCTCGATGGCCTCCTGCCCGTAGTCCTTTTCGTTCTCTGGACGGTACAGGTAATAGGCTTCGTCGATGAACAGCACCCCGCCCATGGCGCGTTTGAGGACTTCCTTGGTTTTGGGGGCGGTGTGGCCGATGTACTGGCCGACGAGATCGTCGCGGGTGACGGCGACGACGTGGCCGCGCCGACAATAGCCGAGTCGCTGGAGGATCTCGGCCATGCGCATGGCGACCGTGGTCTTGCCGGTCCCCGGGTTGCCGGTAAAGCTCATGTGCAGCGAAGGCGCTGCGGTCGTGAGCCCGAGGCGCTGGCGCACCCGGTCGACCAGCAGCAGTGCGGCGATTTCGCGCACCCGGCGCTTGACCGGCGCGAGACCGACCAGATCGTGGTCCAGCCGTTCGAGGACGTCGCCAATGCCGGCGTCGGCGTATTCGGCGGCGAGGTCGATGCTTGCATCGGATGTGGGCGGTGTTTCGCCCGTCAGGCCTTGCAGGTCACTGGCGCTCATGTCGGTCTCCTCCATGCAGCATTCGGTGTGCGGGCGGAATGCGTTGTTCCGCCCTGCGTTCGGCCGGCTTCAGCCGGCGTATCGGGCGCCCTCTGTACCTGCGCCCACGGCGTAGCTTTCGAGCGTGTAGCGCAGGTTTCGTCCTCCGGTCTCCTGGCGTACCAGACGGAAGCCGGGTTCGCTCGGGGGGCGCTGGACGATGAAGGACATGCGCACTGTCTCCCAGCCCTTGGTCGAATCGAATGCGTTCACCCGGATGTAGTGTCCGGGATTGGCCTGCCTGCAGGCCTGCAACTCCTGCATGACGCCGGCCGGGTCGGCCAGGTCGAACATCGGCAGGCCCCACATCAACCAGTAGGTGTTGCGCGGATGCGGATCGTCCGTATATTCGAGTGCGACCGCCCAGCCCTGGTTCAGGCAATAGTGAATCTGGGCCCCGATCTGGCTGTCGCTCAGATCGGGCAGGAATGAAAAGCAGCCCTGAGTGATGCGCATGGTGGTGTCTCCTCGTTCTGTTCTGATGGTTTCGTGCTGCGCGATCAGGCCACGCTGGCGGTGGGCACGAAGTCCGATGTGTCGGTGCTGGTGTAATTGAAGGTGATATCGCCCCAAGTATCGAGGGCGGCGCGCAGGGGCTGACACCACTTGGCAGCGTCGGCGAGGATCTGCGGGCCTTCGTTCACGATGTCGCGTCCTTCGTTGCGCGCCAGCACCATGGTTTCCAGCGCTACGCGGTTGGCCTGGGCGCCGGCCTGGATGCCCATCGGATGGCCGATGGTGCCGCCGCCGAACTGCAGCACGACTTCGTCGCCGAACAGATCGAGCAGTTGATGCATTTGCCCGGCATGGATGCCACCCGAAGCCACCGGCATCACCTTCTTGATGCTGGCCCAGTCCTGATCGAAGAACAGGCCGCGCGGCAGGTCCTGTCTCGTCACGGTGTCGCGGCACACGTTGTAGAAGCCCTGAACCGTCATGGGGTCACCCTCGAGCTTGCCCACCGCAGTGCCCGCATGAAGGTGGTCGACGCCGGCCAGGCGCAGCCACTTGGCGATCACACGAAAGCTCACACCGTGATTCTTCTGACGCGTGTAGGTGCCGTGGCCTGCGCGGTGCATATGCAGGATCATGTCGTTGTCGCGGCACCAGTTGCTGATCGACTGGATGGCGGTCCATCCGATGATGAGGTCGACCATCACCACGCAGGAACCGAGGTCGCGGGCGAATTCCGCACGCTTGTACATCTCCTCCATGGTCCCGGCGGTGATGTTGAGGTAGTGACCCTTGATCTCGCCTGTCTGTGCCGCCGCCTGATTGACGCCTTCCATGCAGTACAGGAAGCGGTCGCGCCAGTGCATGAAGGGCTGCGAGTTGATGTTCTCGTCGTCCTTGGTGAAGTCCAGGCCGCCACGCAGCGCTTCGTACACGACGCGGCCATAGTTCTTGCCTGAGAGCCCGAGCTTGGGCTTCATCGTTGCGCCCAGCAGCGGCCGGCCGTACTTCTCCAGGCGCTCGCGCTCGACCACGATCCCGGTGGGCGGGCCACGGAAGGTCTTCACATAGGCAACCGGCAGGCGCATGTCTTCGAGGCGTGCAGCCTTGAGCGGCTTGAAGCTGAACACGTTGCCGATGATCGAGGCGGTGAGGTTGGCGATCGAGCCTTCCTCAAAGAGGTCGAGGTCGTAGGCCACCCAGCAGAAGTACTGGCCTTCCTGGCCCGGAACCGGGTCGATGCGATAGGCCTTGGCACGGTACTTGTCGCTTGCGGTGAGACGGTCGGTCCACACCACGGTCCAGGTTGCGGTCGAAGATTCGCCGGCGACGGCCGCTGCCGCTTCGACCGGATCCACGCCGTCTTGCGGCGTGATGCGGAAGACCGCAAGCACATCGGTGTCCCTGGGCTCGTAGTCCGGATCCCAGTAGCCCATCTGGGCGTACTTGAGCACGCCGGCCTGGTAGCGCTTCTTGGGGTCGAGAATCTGCTGCGGAGTATCGGGTGCGCCCATGTCTGTCTCCTCTGGTCTGGTGAGCAGACATTACGGTTTTGTTGAGATAAGCTCCAATGATGAATGTTAGGGTTTTGAGATAAGGTTTTCTGATGAGACTCGCGCATCGCCTGACCTTGAAGCAGCTCCGTGCAATCGTCGCCGTGGCCGATACCTCCAGCTTCACGCAGGCAGCCCGCCTGCTGCACCTCACGCAGCCTGCGGTGTCGATGCAGATCAAGGAGCTCGAGACGGTGGTCGGTCAGGTGCTGGTGGACGGTCGGCGGGAAATCCGCCTCACCCCCGCCGGGGAGGTGCTGGTGCGCAGGGCGCGTGAAGCGCTGCTTGCACTGGAGCTGGCCGAAGTGGAACTCAAGTCGATGCGAGGCGTGGCCTCGGGAACCCTGGAGGTCGTGGCCATCACCACCGCAGAGTATTTCGTGCCCCACCTGCTGGCGGAGTTCGGACGCCGCTACCCGGACATCAAGTTCCGCCTGACGGTGGAGAACCGCGACCGCGTGCATGCACTGCTTCAGGAGCAGCGTGCCGACCTCGCGATCATGGGTCAGCCGCCGGGGGGCATGGCCTTGCGCCGGATTCCGTTTTCGCCACATCGTCTGTCCTTCGTTGCCCGCCCGGACCACCCACTGGCGGCGCGGCGCAATATCCCGCCTGCCGCACTCGCCGGTGAGCGACTGTTGCTGCGCGAACGCGGGTCGGGCACGCGCAGCAACCTCGAGCGTTTTCTGCGCGCGCACGGCGTCAAGCCACTTGCCGCAGACGAACTCGGTAGCAACGAGACCCTGAAGCAGGCCGTGATGGCGGGCATGGGCATCGCCTTCCTGTCCCACCACACCTTTGCAATGGAGGTCGAGAGCGGTCGCCTGGTCCGGCTCGATGTGGTCGACACGCCGGTGATCCGCGAGTGGAACGTGCTGGTCCATGCCGAACGTCCGCTGACACCCGCGCTGGAGGCGCTGCTCGACTTCCTGCAGTCGGATGGGGCGTCGATGATGCGCGCGATCACCGGGTGACTCGCTGCTGGCCGGGTCTTCAGCCTGCCCGGATGAGAACCGGAGCGCGCGGGCAGGGCCGACATCGCGGGTTCAGGGGCAGGGCGTACGGCCGCAACCGGGTGGTGTGCCTTGGCGCGGAGAAGTGGTCCGGGCAGAAGGAAACCGGCGGCGCGGTCGCCGCGCTCAGTCGCCCCGCTTGCCGACGAACTTGAGCTCGAAGCGCTGCCGTCCCTCGCGCTCGAACGCGGCGACGTCCCAGTCGCCCGGCAGCAGCAGATCCGCGTATTCGGGCCGAAACACGTAGGCCTCGGCAGCCAGTTGTCTTCCCGCTGCGTCCACGACGGTCACTGCGCTGCGCTGGTACTGCTCGCCCTCGAAGGCGTCCAGGCGCGCCAGCGCCGCCGGGGGAAGGTCGAGGTAGAGCACGCCGCTGACCGCATGGCCGGGGGTGGCGACCATGCCCGGGTAATCCTCACCGCGCACCGGGTGCCGGCGATGGTCCTCGAGTACGGCGGGGACCGCCGCCGGCTTCATTCCGCACACCTCGAACATGATGTGCGGGATCATCAGCGAGCCGTAGGTAAAGCAGTGTCGATTGTGTCCGGTCATCGGGGCAGGTCCGTTGTGTTGTGTCCGAGGCGAAAAAAAGCGCGCCAGTGGCGCGCTCTTGTGCAGCTTCGTCGCCAGAAGGCGATCAGCGTACGACTTGCGTCAGTTCGCCGGCCTTGTAGCGCGCAGCGATCTTCTCCAGCGACAGCGGCTTGATCTTTGAGGCCATGCCAGCGCAACCGAAGGCTTCGAAACGTGCCTTGCACACCAGCTTGGCGGCTTCGCGAGCGGGCTTGTTGAACTCGCGCGGGTCGAACTTGGACGGGTTCTCGAACAGGAACTTGCGCACCGCGCCCGTCATTGCCAGGCGGATGTCGGTGTCGATGTTGATCTTGCGCACGCCGTGCTTGATGCCCTGCACGATTTCCTCGACCGGCACGCCGTAGGTTTCCTTCATGTCGCCGCCGTACTGGCGAATGATCTCGAGCAGCTCCTGCGGCACGGACGACGAACCATGCATCACCAGGTGGGTGTTGGGCAGGCGGGCGTGGATGGCCTTGATGCGCTCGATGGCGAGGATGTCGCCGGTGGGCTTGCGGGTGAACTTGTAGGCGCCGTGGCTGGTGCCGATGGCGATGGCGAGCGCGTCGCAGTCGGTCTGCTTGACGAAGTCGGCAGCCTGGTCGGGGTCGGTCAGCATCTGGCTGTGGTCGAGCGTGCCTTCGGCGCCGATGCCGTCTTCCTCACCGGCCTGGCCGGTCTCGAGCGAGCCGAGGCAGCCCAGTTCGCCTTCGACGCTGACGCCGATCGCGTGCGAAAACTTCACGACCTCGCGGGTAACGGCGACGTTGTATTCGTAGGAGGAGGGGGTCTTGCCGTCTTCGAGCAGCGAACCGTCCATCATCACGCTGGAAAAGCCGGAGCGGATCGCGCCCATGCAGATGGCGGGGCTCTGGCCGTGATCCTGGTGCATCACGACAGGAATGTTCGGATAGGTTTCGACTGCAGCTTCGATAAGGTGGCGCAGGAAGGCTTCGCCGGCATACTTACGGGCACCGGCGGAGGCCTGCATGATCACCGGGCTGTCAGACTCGGCAGCCGCTTCCATGATGGCCTGAACCTGTTCAAGGTTATTGACGTTGAAGGCAGGCAGACCATAGGTGTGTTCGGCGGCGTGGTCGAGCAGCTGGCGCATGGACACGAGAGGCATCAGAAATCTCCGGGGGTCGCCGGCGCTGGGTGGCCGGTCAATGGTCAGGTTGAATAAAGCGGCATTTTATCCCGTGAGCGGCTCCAGCCGGAACCGGCTCACACGGATTGAGACAATCGACGCGGTAATTTCACCACACGCGCGGCTCATTCGTCGCTGTTTGGCGGGTGATGATCGCCGACGCGCACGATCTTCAGGGTGTTGGTGCCACCGGTGGTGCCGATGGGTTCGCCGATCGTGAGCACGATCAGGTCGCCGTATTCGACGACCCCCTGGTCGAGCAGAATCTGCTCAGCTTCCCACAGCAATACGTCGCGGTCGACATGGAGCTGGCTCATCAGCAGCGGATACACCTCGCGATACAGCGTCATCTGGTTGCGCGCGCTGATCTCCGGGGTGAGGGCGTAAATCGGCACGCCACAGATCGGCCGGCTCATCCACAGCGCGGTCGACCCGGTCTGGGTCAGCGAGGCGATGGCCTTCACCTTCAGATGGTAGGCAGTCCAGATCGCCGCCATTGCAATCGATTGGTCGATGCGGGTGAATACCCGGTCCAGCACCTCGCGGTCGAGCCCGATTTCAGCCGATTTTTCCGCTTCGAGGCATACCCGGCTCATCGCCTCGACCACTTCGACCGGGAAGTTGCCGGAGGCTGTTTCGGCCGACAGCATCACCGCATCGGTGCCATCGAGCACCGCATTGGCGACGTCCGAGACCTCGGCGCGGGTTGGCACCGGGCTGCCGATCATCGACTCCATCATCTGCGTGGCAGTGATGGTGAGCTTGTTGCGGTCGCGCGCGGCGCGGATCATCTTTTTCTGCAGCGCCGGCACGGCGGCGTCGCCCACTTCAACCGCAAGGTCGCCGCGGGCCACCATGATGCCGTCCGATGCATCGAGAATCTCACTCAGGTTGGCGACCGCCTCGGTACGTTCGATCTTGGCGATTAGCAGCGATTCGCTGCCTGCCGCGCGCAGGAGCTGACGCGCCATGTACATGTCAGCTGCACTCTTGGGGAAAGACACCGCCACGAAGTCGACGCCGATTTGCGCCGCGGTCTTGATGTCGTCCATGTCCTTGGCGGTGAGCGCCGGCGCCGTCAGTCCGCCGCCCTGGCGATTGATGCCCTTGTTGTTCGACAACTCTCCGCCCACGCGCACGCGGGTGTGGATTTCATGGCCGATCACGCGCTCGACCACCAGCTTGAGTCGGCCGTCGTCGAGCAGCAGGACGTCGCCCGGCTTCACGTCCTTGGGCAGATCCTTGTAGTCCAGCCCGACACGCTCGGCATTGCCGGTCTCGCAGCGTGCATCGAGAATGAAGGACGCGTCGCCCGTGAGCGTGACCCGGCCATTTTCGAACTTTCCCACCCGGATCTTGGGCCCTTGCAGGTCGGCAAGGATGCCCACCGGCCGGCCGGTGCGCGCCGATGCCTCGCGGATGGCGCTGGCGCGGGCAATGTGATCCTCCGCCTTGCCATGGGAAAAGTTCATCCGTACCACATCCACGCCCGCATGGACCATGCGTTCGAGCACTTGGGGGTCGGTCGAGGCAGGGCCCAGTGTGGCTACGATCTTTGTATGGCGTGGCATGCGGTCTCCTTGTCTTGTGTTCCGCGCCGTTGATGTTCGCCCTGGCGCGGCTAGCTCATGATTCTATCGGACTGTTGAATGCAAAGGCGGGGGCGACGATGTGCATATCGTGTTCTATGCTGAAAAGAGAACTGCAAGGAGACGCTTTATGGAAAATGCAGCAATGCTGATGGCCTTGGTAGCGGTGGGACTGCTGGCGTTTGTGATCATCAGGAAGAAGGCGGAGGGAGACGAACCCGATCAGGAAGTCATACGTGAGCAGCCGCACAGACGCTCCTTTCACGCTGTGGAGGTGCGGGCATCCGGCAAGGGATGTGCATCCTCACGCGCACTGAAGGGCAAGCGTTACCTGTCGACCGAAGCGCCGCCGATACCCCTGCCATCCTGTACCCAGGAGGCCTGCGCCTGTGTGTATGTCCATTTCGACGACAGGCGTGCAACCCAACGACGCGACGTCTACCTGCATGGCGCGTACGAGCAGGGCGAGCGCAAGCAGGAGCGGCGGGCGCAGAATGGCCGCAGGCAGTCTGACCGTTTGCTGTTCGGCGGCGGGCATTGATCACGATGTGAGCACGCCGGAGCGGTGGGCCTTGTTCGACGACCGGGTGGGGGCGGGTCGATCCGGCGCGCAGGGGCCTGCCCGCTCACGAAGCCTAACAATCTGGCGGAACCACGTGGCTTGATCGTGCAGGGTGCGGTATAACCGGGGTCTTTCCAATAACACCGCCGATGCTGCCATGGCAGAGGCCGTTCCGCCTGAATTGCGGTTGCCGGCCCTGACCGTGCCGTGAGGACCGCCCGTTGAAGTCTGCCGCCCTGTGCGCTCAACTCCTGTTGTCGCTGTTCGCCCCCTCGCTCTTCGCCGCAGACTGGAGCTATGCAGTTCGCCCCGGCGACACCCTGAGCGAAATTGCGCATCACTACCTTAAACATCCCGGTGACTGGGCGCGGCTACAGGTACTCAACGAGGTAAAGGATCCCCGTCGTCTGACGCCGGGCGAAAAATTGCGGATTCCTGTCGACTGGCTGCGTCAGGGGGCTGCAATGGCGACCGCAATCCACGTCAGAGGCGACGTCGTCCGTGTGCTTGCCGGGGCGGAGCAGCCCTTGCGCGCGGGCGATCGACTGAGCGTCGGTGAGGAACTCAGGACCGGGGCAGACAGCAATGCAAGCCTGCGCTTCTTCGATGGTTCCCGCCTGTTGATTGCAGCGAATAGCCGGATCACGCTGGCGCGCATGAAACAGTACGGCAATACCGGCATGGCGGACACGGCGATCCGCTTGCACGAAGGCAAGCTCGATAGCCGTGTCAGTCGGCAACAGTCACCTGCCGCGCGATACCGCATTGAGTCGCAAGCCTTGAACCTCGGCGTACGGGGTACGGAGTTCCGTTTCGGTGTAGCCCCCAACGGCCCTGCACATGCCGAGGTTCTGAGCGGCCGCGTGCTTGCCGCGGGCGCGCGGGGAGGCGCAGTCGTTGGGCTCGATGCGGGCTACGGTACCGTGTCCCGCGCGGACGGCGGGCCGTCATCCGCGAGAGCCCTGGCTCCGCCACCAAGGCTTGCCGGATTGCCCGACCGGGTCGAGCATCTGCCCTTGCGTTTCTCCTGGGCGGCAGGAGAGGGAATCACCCGTTGGCGTGCGCAGGTGTTTTCCGAGGCCAGCGACGATATCCTGCTGCTCGACGACACCTTCACCGAACCATCGGCAAAGTGGCCAGATCTGCCTGATGGCAGGTATCGGCTGCGGGTGCACGCGGTGGCCGACGATGGGCTCGAGGGGCGGAACGCCGAGCATGTCTTTGTTCTTGCTGCTCGCCCGGAGGCGCCGCTCGCACTGGCTCCAGCCGAGGGGCGAGCGATACGAGCTCAGTCAGTGATGCTGCGTTGGGCGCGCCCTCAAGGGGTCTCCGGTTTCAGGTTGCAGCTCGCGGACAGTCCGAAATTTGATCCGCTACTGGTCGATGAGTCTGAACTGAGCGATGTCGAGTATCCGGTTCAGGTGCATGAAGGGGAGTACTACTGGCGCCTGGCCAGTATTGCCGATGACGGCAGGCAAGGGCCTTTCAGCCTGGCGCATCGCTTCAGCCATGTGCCGCCGCCGTCCAGTCCGGCGCTGGAAGAGCCTGCGCTCGAGGACGACGCCCTGCAGTTGCGCTGGCCGGCGGGCGAGCCCGGGCAGACATTCCGGCTGCAGCTCTCGCCCGACGCGGGTTTCAGCTCTGTGCTCGTTAATGAGCAGCTGTCCGCGCCAATCTTCAGGCTTGAGCGTGAATTTCTCGGCAGAAGCGTCTTCGTGCGCGTGCAGACGATTGATTCCGATGGTGTTGTCGGCCCGTACAGCGCGCCCCAGCAGATTGAGGTGCCGTCGTCATTGCCTGCCTGGCCGCTACTGTTCGTGCCATTGATTCTGGCGCTGTGAGACGCCTGTGAGCGGGGCTGCCCTCGACAGGCAGGGCTTGAGGCGGTTTGCCCCGACCCTGGGGCTAATCTGCCTGCTTGCACTGCTGGCGTGGCTCATTCCCCTGAGTGCGCTTTATCCGCGGGTCGAAGCCTGGTTGCAGGATGGCAGCCAGCAGCTGCTTGCCCGGACGCAACAGTTCGACGATGTCCTGGTCGTGGAGATTGACGAGGATTCGCTCGCGGAACTGCGGCCCTACCTCGGTACCTGGCCTTACCGCCGTGACATCTATGCGGTGCTGCTCGACTTTCTGGGTGAGATGCAGGCAAGGACGGTGTTCTTCGATGTCCTTTTTCTGGACGCGAGGCCGGGCGATGCCGAGTTCCGCGCCGCGCTTGCGAGAAACCGGAATGCGGTGCTCGCCGCCAGCGCCTTGCGCCGGCCGGTCGCCGGCAAGAGTGACGTGGACGTTCTGGCGGCGCTCGCATGGCAGCCTGCAGATGCCGGTCGCGCCCAAAACCTGCCTGCGACCGACTGGGTGTCCGTAGCGCTGCCGTCCCCCCTGCTTGATGGCGCCAAGTCGCTGCCAAAGATTGGGCTGATTTCGCTCGATCATGATGCGGATGGCGTACTTCGACGCATCCCCCTGCTGCACCGGACGCGCGGGCAGTACCTTCCCTCTGCAGTGCTGGCAGCGCTATATCCGGGCGAACAGGCGCCGGCGCTCGCGCTGGAGGAAGGTAGATTGCGCGTCGGTCATGCCACTTGGGATGTTGATGCGGACGGAGCGATCGGCCTGATCTATCCAGCGAATACACACTCGGTTCTGACTCTGCCGCTTGCAACGCTGGTCAAGGCGGCGCTCGGGTTGCCCGGTCATGAACTGGATCCAACGCTGTTCCGCGACAAGGCGGTTTTTATCGGCTCCACGGCGCTTTTTGCCGATCGGGTGAACACCCCTCGCGGCGTCATGAATGGTGTTCATGTGCTTGCGATTGCGTACGCGTCGCTGTCGAAAGGGATCTATCTTTCACCCCCGAGGCCAGCCCTGGATCTGGCGCTGGTGCTGCTTGGGATGGTGCCTGCATTGATGATGCCGGGGGCGGGGGGCGTCAGACGGTCCGGGCTGCGTCCGGTGTCGATTCTGCTCGTGCTTGTATTGGTCATCACGATCATTCTGGGGCTGCATCTCATCCTGCTCGCATGGCAGCAGGCGAGCGGGCTTGGGGTGCCGCTTGCACTGGCCTTGGGGGGAGGTGTGCTTGCCAGCGTCCTTGCCCAGCGCGCCCGTGCGCAAGCGGTATCGACTGCGGCGCTGTCTCAGGCGGAGGCGGCGCGGGCGCAGCTTGTGCAGCAGCAGGAGACCGTTGCATTGGTCTCGCACGAGCTGAAATCGCCGCTTGCGACCATTGACTTTACGCTGCAGAACCTCGAGCGGGTCGGCAGTCTGCCACCCAACGTCGTTGCCCGGCACCAGAAGATCAGGCGTGCCAGTCGCCGTCTGTTGGCCATGATCGACGATAACCTGACTCAGGACCGACTCCGCCAACGCGGTTTGTCGGTTGGCGAGCAGGCTTTCGACCTGCTCGACCTCATCGCGGATGTGGTACGTGCGGCAGAGCGGTCGCTGATCGAAGTCGATCATGGTGACGTGGCCGCCGTAAGCGTGCGTGGTGATCGCGAGATGCTGGGCGTTGCATTCACGAATCTTGTGGGTAATGCGATCAAGTATTCGCCCGACGACACGCCCATTCATGTCGACGTTGCGCTGGATCGTGAGCGGGTGCGCGTCCGGGTGAGGGACTGCGGTTGCGGCATTGCAGTGGGTGACCAGGCGCGGATTTTCGAGCCCTACTACAGGGCTCAAGGAACCCGGCAGCCGGGGGCTGGGCTGGGACTCGCCCTGGTGAGGCAGATCGTTACCCTGCATGACGGTGAGATCGCGGTTGAAAGTGCTCCCGGGGCTGGGACCACATTCAGCGTCAGCCTGCCGTGGCGGGATATGGGCGTGGCTGACGTGCGGGAGTGAGCCTGAAGGGCTGGATTGCGTGGAGGCTGTGCCGCAGATCACACCATACTTTCTTAAATCCACTTATTGAATGTGGTTAAACGCTAATATTTGGCACAATTTGACTCATGAATTCAGAGAGTAGACATCCAATGCCTGACACAGGAGACATCATCGAGCGGCTTGAGCCGGGCACTGGGGTCGGACTTCGCGTCTGCGTCGTGGATGATGACGAAGACCTGCGCGATGAGGTTGTATTGGGGCTGCAGGCGTCCGGCTTCTCCGTACGCGGCTTCCCCGGCTCGCGGGAGCTCTATCGGGGTCTGCTCCACACGCCTTGCGACGTCGTCATTCTGGACATCGGTTTGCCCGGCGAGGATGGATTCTCGATCACGGCGTCGTTGAAGGAAGTCTCCAGTTGTGGCGTCGTGCTGCTAACTTCGATGACATCCGTCGAGTCCCGCCTGAAAGGACTCATGGATGGCGCCGATGCCTATCTCATCAAACCTGTCGATTTGCGCGAACTGGCGGCAACCGTATTGAGTGTTCATCGACGCATTGCTACCCGGCGCCCTGAAGCCGGGGAAGAGGCGGGGGCCGGGATGCCATCCATCACGCAGACCTCCGCCACGTGGTCAATGTCGATTGACGGCTGGGTCCTGATTGCGCCGAATGACCTTGGTGTTTCACTGTCGGGCTCGGAGCGGCTGTTCCTGACTTGCCTGTTCAGGCATCTCAATGAGGTGGTGCGCCGGGAGGTACTTGTGGAGGCGATGGGCCACCGTCCTGATTACTACCTGAGCCATAGACTCGACATGCTGGTGAGCCGTCTGCGCAAGAAGGTTCTTCACGAGACGGGAGTCGCGCTGCCTTTACGGGCGGTCAGAGGGCTGGGCTTCAGCCTGACTTGCGTGCGCTGACGGGGCGGTGTCCATTCATCATTCTGATCCGAACGGGATATAAAAGGACGCTTCCGACTGGGTCCTCATGCCAGTTGAATTGTCTCGTCATTTGCCTTGTCCTGACCTCCCTTCGGAATATGTCTGCATGGAATACGCAGACCCGGCTGCCGGGGCCTGCACCAGGCACCGCGGTCACGCGCAACGCGTGGCCTCCTGTGGCCTGAGGGCGTACTGACTCACCGCCAGCGGACGAGCACTCAAGTCATCGCGAACGAGGTGTGTGCCTGCACAGCAAGGCCGGCGTGAGACGTTACGGTTCCCTTGCTGCTCGGTGGCGAATGCGCCACCTGCGTTGAATGTGAGGATCCGTGCGCGTTAAATCGTAACAAGTCAGATACACTCACCCGCAAAATGAAAATGGTATGTCCTGTAACGCCGAGTGGCATAGCCGCTTCCGGCGTCTGGTGGCTGTGCTCAGGCAGCGGTCTGTTTCGATGAAAATTCATGCGAGTCTCTATGTTCAATAGTCCTGTGAGTGTGCTTGCTGAAAGCGGTCTTCTCCGAGCTTTCAGCAAGCCTTTTCTGCGTTCGAATCGCAGCAGGCGTCTGCTGCTTGCGCTGTCCTGCGCATTGCTCTCCCTGCCGACTGCGCAAGCCGCGATCACGGTCTCGAAGAACATCACTTCGGGCTATACGGGCACGCCCTATCCGGGAGATACGACTGCTTTCACGCTCACGCTATCGAACGACAATTCGGGCTCGGCGGTCACTGGCGTCAGCTTCACCGACAACATGGCGGCCGCGGGCATTTACGTCGTGCGCGCAGTGTCTGACAGCTGCGGCGGCACGCTGACTGCGGTGCCCGGCAGCCAGCAGATCAGTCTGACGGGTGGTGTCATCCCGGTCGCGCCCAGCGCTTCAGTCAGTGGCACCTGCTCAGTTGTGTTCGAAGTGAATGCGACAACAGTTGGCGAGCGGGTGAACACGGTTGGAGTCGGTGCGGTGACGGGGAACGATGGCAATGCTGTCGCCAACACTTCTCCTGCGCAGCAGAGTTTCACCGTGTTGCCGCTGTCTTCATTGACAACCTCGGTATTGTTCAGCCCTGACTCGGTGGTGCAGTTCGATCAGGTTTCAACCCTGCGCATTCGCGTCAACAACCCAAACAGCGTGGCTGCGGTTCCACTGAATTCAACGTCATTCACGCTGCCTGCCGGTGTCGCTGTTGCTGCGACGCCGAACGCTTCGGTGACATGCACCGGCACGGATGCGGTAAATGACGGGGTGTTTTCACCGGCAGCGGGCGCAACCGGTGCGCTGACGATGACCGGTGGAACCGCCGGGCGGAGTGGGCGCTGCGATGTGCTGGTGGATGTGATTGGCACGGATGCAGGCGTAAATGGAAGCAATAGCGTGACGCTGACCATGAACGGCAGCGATGTCTCCAATGCGCGCGGACTTGCCGTTTCCGGTTCATCTGACAGCCTCACCATTGTCTCGCCGCTGCGCGTAGGAAAGAGTTTCTCGCCTGCATCGATGCGTTCCGGTCAGGACGGGAGTCTGGTCATCACCTTGTATAACGATGGCAGCGTGGCGCTGAACGGGGTCGGCTTCACCGATGACCCGATCGGCACGCCTGCAGGCGGTTCCGGCGGCACGCTGACGATTGCGTCGGGTGCAACGACCACGTGTAGCGGCGGCACGCTCACCGCTGTGGCCGGCAGTTCTGGTATCCAGTTGTCCGGTGCATCGATTCCGGCTTCGTCCTCATGTACGGTCACCGTTCCATTTACCGCGACGCTGGACATCGCCTCGGTGTCCAAGGTGTTCAACAACACCATTGCTGCTGGCGATGTGGGCAACTCTCGTTCAGTGACAAGCCGTCCGGCCAGTGCGTCGGTCACGGTGCATGGGCAGATCGAGGTCGCCAAGTCGCAGTCGCCGAGCAATCCGGCCGCCGGCGGCATCGTCGTATACAGCGTCGCCTTGAGAAATTATTCCGGTAGCGCGCTGACTGGCGTCCGCTTCATCGATACCTTGCCGAGCGGCGTGACCGTTGTTCCAACGGTGTCGCCCACAATGAGCGGTGCCGGGTGCTCGGGGTCGCTTGCCAATGACTATTCGAATACCTCTGTGCCCGCATTTACGCTTGATCTGGCTGCCGGTAGCGGGGGGAGCCCTTCGCTTTGTACTGTGAGCTTTACCGCCCAGGTTGCCTACGGTACGGCGCAGGGGCAGAGCCGGGTAAACAGCATCGCCGCAGGTACGGTATGCGAAAACAATGGCGCAGGCCCGATCTGCAACCCTTCGGCGTCGAATAACGTCACGCTCACGGTTAACCATACGGCTACCGTAGCCAAGAGCTTCTCGGTCACCAGTCTGCCCGAGGGAGGCGTGTCGGAACTGACGATCACGCTGACCAACAACACCCAGAACCCGCTGACCAGCGTGCAGGTCACCGACAACCTGCCAGCCGGAATGCTGGTCGACAGTTCGGCAATTGCGTCGACGACCTGCGTCGGCGGGAGCGTCACGGCAACGCCGAACCAGGATCAGGTCTCGCTCTCCGGTGCGACCATCCCGGCCCGTGCAAGCGGCGGCACAGGCACGTCCGGAAGCTGTGTCGTAAAGGTTAACGTGACCGGTGCTGCCGGCAACTACACGAACACCATTCCCGCCAGCACGCTCGCCGCCACCCAGCAATTGCCCGACGGTACGCTTCAGCCTGCGACCTATGGTCAGGCTGCGTCCGCCAGCATCACTTTCCGTTCTGCCCTGTCGGCGGCGAAGAGTTTCCTGCCTGTGACGGTGCAGTCCGGTGGTCAGTCCCGCGTGTCGATTCGGCTGCGCAACACTGAAACCACCGGCACGTTGTACAACGTCAGCCTTTCCGACAACCTGCCCTCGGGTCTGACCGTCAGCAATCCAGCAAATGCCTATTCGACCTGTGACGGGCCACTGACCATTACCGCAACGCCTGGTGCGGGTGTCGTGCAGTTGTCGGGTGCAACCCTGCCACCGTCGAGCGAGTGCGATCTGGTGTTCATGGTCGATTCAAGTGGCAGCGGGCCCTGGGTGAACACCATTCCGATTGGCGGCATCACGGCTGATGGCGGCGTGCGCAACACTGCCGCGCTGTCGGCGACCCTGCAGTCGGCTTCGGGCAGTGTCGTTGTCACCCAGACAATTTCGCCGAACACGATCGATTCGCCGGGTGAATCCAGTCGTCTCACGATTACCCTGCTCAACAACGGCGGGCTCGACCTGTCCGGGCTTTCGTTCACGAACCATTTTACTGACACCGGATTGTCCTCGGGCACGCTGACGGGACTGCGCCTCTCAGCCAACCCGAATGCCACGACGACCTGCCCGGGTGGTGTGATCAGCGCCACTTCCAACGGAACCTCCATTGGATTGTCGGGTGCCTCGCTTGCCGGCGGGACGGGTGCCACGTGCACGGTTTCGGCGAATGTCACCACGCTGACCACGGGTACGGTGCAGAACTTCATACCCGTTGGCGCGGTGAGCACCGCGGAGGGCGTTGCCAACGCCGATGGATCAACGGCCAGCCTTGCGGCGCTGGGTCGTATCGGGGTGGAAAAGAGTTTCTCTCCCTCAACCGTCGCGCCGGGTCAGCGCGCCCGTCTGACCTTGCGCTTCATCAACCCGCTGACGCTTCCGCTGGCCAATATCAGCGTAACCGATGACCTGCCGACGAACATGACGGTGCCGGCGGGCGCAAATCCGGTCATTACCTGTGCCGGCGGCAGTATCACGACGCCGACTGCAAGCCAGGTTGTGGTGTCGGGCGGCACGCTGGGCGCCGCCAGTGGCGGTGTCAGTACCACCTGCGTGGCCGAGATTGATGTGGTGGTCAGCGCCGAAGGCAGCTACACCAACGTGATCAATGCCGGTGAGGTGACGGCAAGCTCCGGCGGCACAAGCGTAAGCAACCCGCCGCCGGGTGCGAGTGCAACGCTCGAGGCGCGGACGAAAGTGTCCATCGCCAAGGCGTTCAGTCCAAGCACCGTGCGTCCGGGTGAAAACACCCGCCTCACGATTACGCTGAGCAATCCGAACGCGGTCGCGCTCCACGGCGCCACGCTGACCGACAACCTGCCGTCGGGACTCACGGTTGCGCTGACGCCCAACGCAAGCACGACTTGCGGTGGCACCGTCAATGCGGTGAGTTCGGCAACGAGCGTCTCGCTTGCGGGGGCAACCATTCCGGCGACGGGCACTTGTCAGGTGCAGGTCGATGCAGTCAGCAACGTGTCCGGCGTATATACGAACACGATTCCTGCGAATGCACTGAGTACCGACGAAGGCGTGCGCAACGAGGATCCGGCGAGCGCGCAGGTCATCGTGTCGGTGCCGCCCGTCGTGACCAAGCAGTTCAGCCCGGCTTCGATGCCCTCGGGCGGGACGTCGACCCTGAGCATCTTCCTCGGCAACGAGAACGCAAGCACGCTCACGCTGAGCAAGGTGTTCCAGGATGTTCTGCCGACCGCGCCGGGCAGTCTGGTGATCGCATCGCCGAACGGACTCAGCTCCACCTGTACCGGAACCGTGACCGCAACGGCGGGAAGCGGTCAGGTCAGCCTCGCCTCGGGTGCCCAGATTCCCGCAGGTGGTTGCCAGATCAGCGTAAATGTCACTGGCACGATTGAAGGCAGCTACAACAACTATATTCCTGCGAGTGCCCTGTCCACCAATCTGGGTGACAACCGCGATCCCGCAGCGGCGACGCTCGAGATCAGTCCGCTGGGCTATGTTTCCGGTCGTGTGTTCCTCGACAAGAACGTGACGCCGAACGGTCTGTTCGACGGCAGCGACACGGGTCTGGCTGGTGTTACGGTCACCCTGAGCGGGGTCGAAACCGTTGGCGGCGCGGTGATCTCACGCACGACGACAAGCGATGCGCTCGGCAACTACGCCTTCACCGGGCTCAATGCCGGCACCTATACCGTCACCCAGCCGGTACAGCCGACTGGCACGCTGAACGGCATTACAACTGCAGGCACCGTGTCCGGTGGCGGCGGAGGCTCGCCCGGCACTGCAACACCGGTGACGACGGCGACCAGCGCGATTGCGAACATCATCCTCAACGAGAGTGGTGGTTCCGTCGCCAGTTCGCCCAACAACAACTTCGCCGAAGTGCCGACCTCCACCATCTCGGGTTCGGTATTCCTCGACCAGAACAACAATGGGGTGCAGAACGGCGCTGATGCGGGGATTTCCGCTCAGACGATCCGTCTGACCGGGACCGACAACAACGGCAACGCGGTGACCGTCGATACGACGACAGATGCCAGTGGCAACTACACCTTCAGTGGTCTGGCGCCCGGCTCGTATACCGTGACCCAGCTTGCCCAACCGGCCGACACGGCGAACGGTCAGACCGTACCGGGGGCGGTCGGCAATGGCGGCAGTGCAGGTAGTGCAACTGCACCCACCACGGTACCCAGCCAGATCGCGGGCATTGTTCTGCCGCCAGCCACGGTTTCTGCGGCAAACAATTTTGCCGAGCTACCCAACGGCCGCAGCATTCGCGGGCAGGTCTTCCTCGATTACGCCGGAAATGGCGCCGTCGATGGAAGCGACTACGGCATTGGCGCTCAGGTCATCAACCTGTCCGGTACCGATGCCAGCGGCAACCCCGTGACACGCACAACCACAAGCCTTGCCGACGGCAGCTTCGAGTTCTCGGGCCTGCCAGAGGGAACCTACACGATTGATCAGCCTGCGCAGCCACCCAGCACGACCAATGTCACGCCGGTCGTGGGCAGTGCGGGCGGGTCTGCGTCCAACAACCCGACAGGCGGGGTCAGCAGCCGTATTTCCGGCATCGCGATGACGGGCACGACAATGGTGTCCGGCGGCAACCTGTTCCCGGAAATGCCGGGTGCTGCACCAGATCTGGCGATCAGCAAGACGCACACGCCGGCAACATTCGCCGCGGGTGGCACCACGGGGTATTACACCCTGGTTCCGAGCAACGTCGGCAGTGTCGCCACGAGTGGTCTGATTACGGTCGTCGATACCTTGCCGGCCGGCATCACGCCAGTGGCGCTGCCGACCACGGGGGCATGGTCCTGCTCGGCTGCCGGCCAGATCGTGACCTGCACCAGTAGCAACGTGATTGCCGCCGCTTCGGTCGGCGACTCCATCGTGCTGCGTGTTGCGGTGGCGTCCGGCCTTGCCGGACAGATCCTGACCAACCAGGCGGTTATTTCCGGCGGCGGAGAGCCCGCCGGTTTCGAGGGCAACAACACTGCTTCCGATCCGACCCCGATTGCGGATGCTGCGTCCGTGGCGGGCAAGGTATGGCGGGATCTCAATCACGACCGCGTCCTCGACAGTGGCGAGCCGCTGGCCGAGGGCTGGATTGTCGAGTTGCTGCTCAGTGGTGTGCAGGTTGGGACGACGACCACTGCCGCCGACGGGAGCTACAGCTTCACCGGACTCGCTCCGGGGCCGGACTATCAGATCCGTTTCCGCGAACCGACGACCGGCGTCACTTTTGGCCGGCCGGTTCCGAACGAGCGGGGCCTTTCTTATAGCAACGGTACGTGGGATGCGAGTGCCAACCCGGGTGGTGCGAGCAACGTTGATGGAACCTTGAGCGGACTCACGCTCGCTTCGGGGACGAACACCGTCGAACAGAGCCTTCCGCTCGACCCGCAGGGCGTGGTGTATGACGCCGTAACGCGTCAGCCGGTGCAGGGCGCCGTCGTGACGCTGAGCGGCCCGGGGGGCTTCGACCCGGCGCTGCACGTGCTTGGCGGTTCCGCCACCCAGACGACGGGTGCTGACGGGATCTATCAGTTCCTGTTGCTTGCTGGCGCACCTGCCGGCAACTACAGCTTGTCGGTGACGGTCCCGCCCGGCTATGTGCCCGGGACATCGACCCTGATCCCGGCGTGTACCAATGTGCCGTCGGTTGGTGCTGCTCCGGCGCCCGCACTGGTTGTGGTGTCCAACACTGCACCTGCTGCAGGCACTGCACCGCATGACCCCGTGGCCTGTGAAGCCTCGATCAGTGCGACCGCGACAACGACGCAGTACTACCTCGGGTTCGTTCTGACGCCGGGTACGTCGGCCAATGTGCTGAACAACCATATTCCGCTCGATCCGATTCTCGGTGGTGCAATCCGCATCACCAAGACCACGCCGCTGGTCAGCGTGAGCAAGGGCGGACTGGTGCCTTACACCATTACTGCGACCAATACCCTGAGCGCAGCGCTGGGCAATATCGATGTGGTGGATCAGGTGCCGCCAGGCTTCAAGTACCGCAGTGGCAGCGCCAGCGTGCGTCATGGCGGCAGCAGTGCGTTTGTGGCTGCAGAGCCGGTTGCGAACGGACGTGCGCTGAACTGGGCTGCACAGAGCTTTGCTGCCGGCGAGACCAAGACCTACCGTCTTGTGCTGGTGATCGGTGCGGGCGTGGGCGAGGGCGAGTACACCAACCTCGCCTGGGCGCTGAACAACATCGTCAGTGAGCGCGTATCGAACATCGGCTCGGCTGTGGTGCGGGTCATTCCCGATCCGGTCTTCGATTGCTCGGACATCATCGGCAAGGTCTTCGACGACAAGAACGCCAACGGCTATCAGGACGACGGAGAGCCCGGCATTCCCAACGTCCGTGTAGTGACGGCGCGCGGTCTGCTGGTGACGGCCGACGCCGAAGGACGCTTCCACGTCACTTGTGCTGACATCCCGCAGCAGGATCGCGGCAGCAACTTCGTCATGAAGCTCGACGAACGCACCTTGCCATCAGGCTATCGCCTGACCACCGAGAATCCGCGCGACGTGCGGACCACGCGCGGCAAGATGGTCAAGCTCAACTTCGGCGCGACGGTGCACAAGGTGTTCCGCATCGAAGTCGATGCGCGAGCCTTCACCGCGAACGATTCGCTTGCCCCTGAGTGGGTCGGGCAGCTTCGCGCGCTCGTACCGCAACTGGCGCTGCAGCCGGCTGTGGCCCGCCTCGCATATCGCCTCGGCGACGCAGCCGAGGCGGACCTGGCTGAGCAACGTCTGGCAGCGATGGGTGCGCAGCTGAAGGACTTCTACCAACAGGCCGAAGAAACGGACGACAAGGACGGGGAAAGCGATAGACCGCCTTTGATGGTGGAAACGGAAATCATTGGCGCGAGTGTGCGCTCGCAGGGAGCACAGCAATGAGCGCGCGCAGGACTGGTTCGAACATGAAACGGAAACTCACTTTCGTCGCCACGCTGACTGCGCTGGCTAGCTTGTACCCATGTGCAGCGTGGGCGGCCGATGGGGACGACGATGGCAAGCGCATCGACAATGCGCGAATCGAGTGGCAGGGCGTGCCTGCGCCGGGCGAACGTCAGTCGGCGAACGACTGGCCGTTGCCGTCGGGCGTCACGCACGAGGCACGTCAGGCGATGCGTGAGGCAGCTGTGCCACAGCAGGCACCGCAGACGATCCGGGCCTTGAGCGATGAAGGCGGGCGTGCGCGTTTTGCCTCGGGCAATGCCGAACTCACCGCCGAGGCCAAGGCAGCGCTCGATACGCTGGTCGACGAATTGCGGGGCAAGGCCAGCTTGCGCTTTGCGATTGGCGGGCATACCGACAGTCAGCAGCTCTCGGCCCGAGCCCAAGGGCGCTACGGCGACAATCAGGGCTTGTCTGAAGCGCGGGCGCTCGCGGTAGCGCAATATCTGCGGGAACGGCTTGAGCTTGAGCCGGGGCAGATCAGCATCGCCGGCTATGGCCCCGGGAAGCCGCTGGCCGACAACAGTTCCGCGGAGGGGATGGCACGGAACCGGCGCGTCGAGATTTCTGCCTGGTATGCCTTGCCGGTGGCTGCAGCCGTCCCCCCGGCTGACACGCAGGCCTGTGCGGCCGTGGGCGACGCCGATCTCCCTTTCCGGGTAACGGTCGATGGCGAACCGGTGGCGCTTGGCGGCGACAAGGGGGGCGTGAACGAAGCCGACCGGCAGCGCTGCGTGGATGTGGCGCTGGAGAAAGCCGACATCCAGGTCAAGTATGACGATCTTGCGGCGCGCCCGGCGCTCAACGTCTGGGTCGAGGAAGATACTGCAGTCCGGGGTGAAACCATTCATTTCAGGGGGTATGCGAACTACCTGGCATGGATCGGCAAGGCGGAAGTGCGGATCTTCCGTGCTGGCGCAGCACCCACATCAACCCCGCATGTGGTCCTGCCGTTGGGCTGGAGCCAGCCCACGCAGTGGTCGGTGCCGGTGGAGGCGGACGCCAGTGGCGCGCGTTTCCCCGCCACCGATCTTCGCGGAGGCGACTACCAGTATGTGCTGCGGGTGTACGACAGCGAAGGCAGGTTCGACGAGACCGCGCTGAAGACGCTGTCCGTGAGTGCCCGCGCGCGGCCGCTTGCCGACCGCGAGCCTATTGCGCGTGAGATCCTCACGGGCTGGGGTGAAAACGCGCTGTCGCTGCGCAATATCCCGGTACAGGGTGGCACGGTGACGGTCAGCGGCCGCAACCTTGCGCCGGGTCAGACGGTTCAGGCCTTGGGGCTCCCCGCGCCAGTGGATGAAAACGGGCGTTTCGTGCTCCGCCAGATTCTTCCGGCAGGCCCGCATTCGATCGATGTCAGCGTGGCACAGCCCGATGGTCGCCTGGCGACTTTCCGCCGCAATGTGTCGATTCCCGACAGTGACTGGTTCTACATCGCCATCGCCGACCTGACCGTCGGACGCAACGCGGTCAACAAGCGGGAGCGTGCAGAACTGGTGACGGGCGATACCGACCATTACCGCAACGAAACCTACGTCGACGGGCGCGGTGCCTTCTACCTGAAGGGCAAGATCAAGGGGGAATGGTTGCTGACTGCGGCAGCGGATACCCGCGAACAGCCGCTGGAAGACCTGTTCAGCAACTTCTCGTCCAAGGACCCGCGCTATCTGCTGCGCAACATCGATCCGGACGCCTACTATCCGGTCTACGGCGACGACAGCACCACGGTGGACGATGCGCCGACGCAAGGCAAGTTCTACGTCCGCCTCGAAAGGGGTGACTCGCACGTGATGTGGGGCAATTTCCATACTGGCTGGACCGGCAGCGAGCTCGTTCAGTATTCGCGCGGTCTGTATGGTGCAAAAGGGCGTTATGTTTCGGACGACTCAACCTCGTTCGGCGAACGTCGCACTGTTGCCGAAGCGTTTGCCGCTGATCCGGGTACCTTGCCTGCGCGCGAAGAGTTTCGTGGTACGGGCGGTTCGCTCTACTACCTTCGCCATCAGGACATTACCCAGGGCTCCGAGCGGGTGTGGGTCGAAGTGCGCGATCGGGATTCCGGTCTCGTCGTAGAGCGCAGGATGCTCACTGCGGGCCTCGACTACGACGTCAACTATCTGCAAGGGCGGGTCATCCTGAGCTCGCCGCTGCCCTCTACCGCCAGCGGTGCCGGCATCGTCTATACGTCGGCGATCTCGGGCAACCCCTTGCACCTGGTGGTGAGTTACGAGTATGTGCCTGGGATGGAAAAGGTCGACAGCCTTGCGGCCGGCGTGCGGGCCAGCTACTGGGCGAACGACTACCTGCGACTCGGCCTGACCGCCTTCCGTCAGGGCGAGGACGATACGCGTCAGACCTTGAAGGGGGCCGATATCCTCGTTCGCGTCGCACCAGGAACCACGGTACGTGCCGAGTTTGCGCGTTCCACCGGCGCAGCCGATTCGCTGGTCTCGTCGGTCGATGGCGGCTATGGCTTCGCACAGAGCACAACCAGCAGTACCGACGCGAACGCAAAGCGCATCGAAGCGACGGTCGATCTGGCAGAAGTGACCGACGCGACGCGCGGTACCGTATCGGCATACTGGCAGGATCGTGAAGCAGGCTTCACCTCTCCGGGCCAGATCTCGATTGCCGGCGAGGCTGTGACTCAGAGTGGTGCGCGTGCCGAGGTCGATGTGACCGAACGTGACCGCGTAACCCTGAAGGCCGATGTGCGTGACGGGGACATTCAGGATCGCAACAATATCGAGGCCGGCTGGCGGCATCAGCTGGCCGATGAGTGGGCGTTGTCTGCGGGCGTGCGCCAGGACGAGCGGCGCAATACTGCTCCGGGTCTGATTGCCAGCCCGACGCTGGCACAGGAGGGGCGCCGGACCGATGTCATCGGTCGTGTCGACTACCTCCCGCAGCGCGAAGAGGGGGGCGCCGACGACTGGACTGTCTATGGCTACGTGCAGGGAACGGCCGAACGCTCTGGCGAACGTGACGACAACAATCGCGTGGGGGCGGGTGGCAGCATGCAGGTCACCGACCGACTGCGGATGAAGGCCGAAGCCTCTGGCGGAAACGGTGGCCCGGGCGGGCTGCTCGGCGGCGAGTACCGTATCAGCGACCGCAGCAATGCCTATCTCAACTACGTGATCGAAACTGAGGATCCTGAATACGCGTGGCGCGGACGTCACGGTACCTGGGTGAGCGGTGCCGATTATCGCGTCAGCGAAACAGCGCGCGTATTCGGTGAGAACCGGCTTACGCACGGCGCCGGCCCCGAAGGCCTGACCCATGCCTTCGGTGTCGACCTGGCGCCGTTCGATCACTGGACCTTTGGCGCAAAGGCCGAGGTCGGGCGTATCAGTGACCCGCTCGGCGGCGACTTCAAGCGCAATGCGGTAGGTCTCTCGGTCGGCTACAAACGTGACAAGACGCGCTATGCGGGTAGTCTCGAATACCGCCGCGATGAGTCTGATTCCGGGACCGGACGTACCTGGCTTACGCGCAACTCGCTCGGCTATCAGGCCGATCCGTCGTGGCGTCTGATCAGCAAGCTCAACCTTTCGCGCAGCAGCAATAGTGGTGGCAGCTTCTGGGACGGTGATTTCCACGAGTTCGTTCTGGGCGCAGCCTACCGGCCGGTGAACAACGATCGTTGGAACACCCTGATCAAGTACACGAACTATCACAACGTGCCTTCGTCCGGCCAGTTGTCAGCCAGCGGACAGGCGGCGGACTACGCGCAGCGAAGTCAGGTGTTCTCGGTCGATACGATCTGGGACGCATTGCCGTGGCTGTCGCTTGGTGCCAAGTACGGCCTGCGGATTGGCGAACTGAAATTCACCAACCCTGACAGCGAGTGGTTCTCCAGTCGTGCCGATCTCGTTGTGTTGCGGGCCGACTGGCATTTCGTGCGCGAATGGGATGCCGTGGTTGAATGGCGCAAGCTGACGGCCACCGAGGCAGAGGACGCGAAGGCAGGTGCCTTGCTCGCGGTCTACCGCCATGTGGGACAGCATGTGAAGATGGGTGTGGGCTACAACTTCACTGACTACTCGGACGATCTCACGGACCTTTCCTACAACAGCAGGGGATGGTTCCTGAACGTACTGGCGACGTTCTGAGTGCGTGCAGCGGGATCAGGACTTCCCGCTGCACGCAGCGTTGCTGTCGCCTTTTATGGCAGCGGAAGGGGGCTGGCGCAGCCTCGTCCGTTCTGGGGCGCGCCGATTGCAGGCGCCCGGCGCGAGCTGGCGATGGCATGACCGAAGCGAGGTGAGCACGACGGGCGACCGTTTTTGTGCCATGAAACGGAAAAGGGCCGCATTGCGGCCCTTTCCTTGTGCGCGACTACCTGCAACGACTCAGTCGTTGTAGCGTGCCTCAAGTGCGGCAATCGCGGGGAGCGTCTTGCCTTCGAGGAACTCGAGGAAGGCGCCGCCGCCGGTGGAGATGTAGCCGACGTCGTCTGCGATATGGAACTTGGCAATGGCCGCCAGGGTGTCGCCGCCGCCTGCAATCGAAAAGGCTTCGGAGTGTGCGATGGCGGAGGCCATCATCTTTGTGCCGCCTGCGAACTGGGCGTGCTCGAAGACGCCCACCGGGCCGTTCCAGACGATGGTGCCGGCGTGAGCGATGATGTCGGCGAGTTTTGCCGAGCTCTTGGGGCCGAAGTCGAGGATGCGGTCCTGCGGGCCGACTTCGTCGACCGGGATGCGGTTGGCGCGCGCCAGCGCAGAGACCTCGTCCGCCACGACCACATCAACCGGCAGCGGCACTTCGGCGCCACGGGCCTTCATGATGTCCATGACCTGATGGGCTTCGCGGACCATTTCCGGCTCGGCAAGGGACTCACCGATGCGCTTGCCTGCGGCGAGCAGGAAGGTGTTGGCAATGCCGCCGCCAACGATCAGCTGATCTACTTTTTCCGCGAGGGTCTTGAGGATGGTCAGCTTGGTTGACACCTTGGCACCGCCAACGATCGCCACCAGGGGGCGAGCAGGCGCATGCAGGGCCTTGGACAGGGCGTCGATCTCCGCGCCCATCAGCATGCCGGCGCAAGCCACGGGGGCAAAGCGGGCGATGCCGTGGGTGGTGGCCTCGGCACGGTGGGCCGTACCAAAAGCGTCGTTGACGTAGATGTCGCACAACGCGGCCATCTTCTTCGCCAGCTCTTCGTTGTCCTTCTTTTCGCCCTTGTTGCAGCGGCAGTTTTCGAGCAGAACGACCTGGCCGGGTTCGACCACAAAGCCGCCATCAACCCAGTCGGCAATCAGCTTCACCGGCTTGTTGAGCAGTTGCCCAAGTCGAACGGCAACCGGTGCCAGGGTGTCGTCGTGGCCGACCGTGCCCTCGGTGGGGCGACCGAGGTGGGAGGTGATCATCACCGCTGCGCCATTGTCCAGGCAGTACTGGATGGACGGGATGGAGGCGCGGATACGGGTGTCTTCGGTAATGTTGCCGGCGTCGTCCTGGGGAACGTTGAGGTCGGCGCGAATGAAGACCTTCTTGCCGCGCACATCGAGCTCGGCGAGTTTCTTTACTTGCAGGGGCATGTTGTGACTTCCGGAGTAAGCAGGGCCGGGCGCTGACCCGGCCCTGCTGGATGATTACTGGTAACCGTCTTCGGTTGCGTCGTGGTTGATGCCGATCAGCACGCCACGTCCGCCGCCGATGCCGCCGCCGGTATAGATCAGGCTGCCCTGACCCTTGTAGTAGGTCTCAAAGCGATGCCCGTCAGTGCCGAAGTAGAACGGAATCCAGGCCTTGCCGGTGACATAGCTCTTCATGTCGGAGCTGCGGCCGATCTTGTCTTCGACTTCGCTCTGCGACATGCCGATCTGCAGCGACGTGAACTTGCTGTTCTTGGCTGGCTTGCCCCAGATTTCGCCATCGAAGCTGCCATCGCGCGACTTGACGGTGCGGTAGTCCTTGCCGTCTGCGGTTGTGCTTGCAGCAGCAGGCTTGTCGGCAGCCTGTTCGGCCGGCTTCAGCGGGTTGGATACGCAGCCGCCAGCGAGCAGCGCTGTCGCCGAGAGGAGTACGACGAGGGAACGGTTCATTGCTGTGGATTCCCCGTAAGATCAGGCTTGGGCGACGGCTTTCGCGGCGTCGAGCATGCGGCAGGAATAGCCCCATTCGTTGTCGTACCAGGCCAGCACCTTGACCAGCGTGCCGTCCATGACGCGCGTCTGGGTGGCATCGAAGGTGGACGAGTGCGGATCGTGGTTGAAGTCCATCGACACCAGTGGTGCCTCATTGACGGCGAGCACACCCTTGAGCGCGCCCTTGGAGGCTTCGGTCATGAGCTGATTGATCTCTTCCTTCGAGGTCGGGCGGCTCGCGGTAAAGGTGAGGTCGACCAGCGATACGTTCATGGTCGGTACGCGCAGAGCGAAGCCATCGAACTTGCCCTTGAGCGCCGGCAGTACCAGGCCGACGGCCTTCGCTGCACCGGTCTTGGTCGGGATGATGTTCTGTGCGGCGGCGCGGGCGCGGCGCAGGTCCTTGTGACGCACATCCACCAGCACCTGGTCGTTGGTGTAGGCGTGGATGGTGGTCATCAGGCCTTGCTCGATGCCGATGTTGTCCTGCAGGACCTTGGCAACAGGTGCCAGGCAGTTGGTGGTGCAAGATGCGTTGGAGACCACGGTCATGGCGCTGGTGAGCACGTCGTGGTTGACCCCATAGACGATGGTGGCATCGACGTCGTCACCGCCCGGAGCGGAGATCAGGATCTTCTTTGCGCCCTGCTTGAGGTGAACTTCGGCCTTGGCCTTGGTGGTGTAGGCACCGGTGCACTCGAGCAGCACATCCACGCCGAGATCGCCCCAGTTGATGTCGAGCGGGTTCTTGGTGGAGAAGAAGGGGATACGGTCACCGTTGATGATGATCATGTTCTCGCCTTCGGTTTCAACCGGGAAGGCGAAGCGACCATGGGTGGTGTCGTACTTGGTCAGGTGAGCGTTGGTGGCCAGGTCGCCCGAGGCGTTGATGGCGACGATTTCGAACTGGTCGCGCAGACCGAGTTCGTAGAGGGCGCGGACGGTGCAGCGGCCGATGCGGCCGTAGCCGTTGATGGCGATCTTGATGGTCATCGAATAATCTCCCTGACTTGAATGGCTGAAAAATCGAGTACCGACGCCCCCGGCGCCGGCACCTCTCGCGCCGGTCCGGGAGCGACGGCTTGCTTAGCTGATGCGTTGTTTTACGGACTGAATCACGTGTTCGGTGGTGATGCCGAAATGCTTGAAAAGCTCGCCGGCCGGTGCTGATTCGCCGAAGCTGTCGATACCGATGACGTCACCTTCGAGGCCAACATACTTGCGCCAGCCGTCGGTGACGCCCGCTTCCACCGCAACACGCGGCAGGCCTGCCGGCAGCACCGAAGCCTTGTAGGCGACATCCTGACGGTCGAACACATTGGTCGAAGGCATCGACACCACACGAACCGTGATGCCGTCGTCCAGCAGCGCCTTTTGCGCTGCGATGGCAAGCGCGACTTCGGAGCCGGTGGCGATGATGACTGCCTGCGCCTTGCCGCCTGCGGCTTCTGACAGGATGTAGCCACCGCGACGGATCTCGGCGATCTGTTCGCCGGAGCGGGCCTGGAAGGGCAGGTTCTGGCGCGAGAAGCACAGCGACGAGGGGCCGGTCTTGCGCTCGATCGCGCAAGCCCAGGCGACAGCGGATTCGGTGGTGTCGCAAGGACGCCATACATCCATGTTCGGGATCAGGCGCAGGGTGGCGGTCTGTTCCACCGGCTGGTGGGTCGGGCCGTCTTCGCCGAGGCCGATCGAATCGTGGGTGAATACGAACACCTGACGCAGCTTCATCAGCGCTGCCATGCGCAGTGCATTGCGGGCGTACTCGCTGAACATCAGGAAGGTGGCGGTGTAGGGAATCAAACCGCCGTGCAGGCTGAGGCCGTTGGCGATCGCAGCCATGCCGAATTCGCGCACACCGTAGTACACGTAGTTGCCACCGGTTTCACGGCTGACGCCTTTGGCGCCGGACCACAGCGTGAGGTTGGAGCCGGCAAGGTCGGCCGAGCCGCCGATCAGTTCGGGCAGCTTGGGCGCAAACGCTTCGATGCTGTTCTGGCTCGCCTTGCGGGTGGCGATGGTCTCGGCCTTGTCGGTGATCTTTGCGATCACGGCTTCGACGTGCGAGGACCAGTCGGCCGGCAGTTCCTTGTCGATGACACGACGGCGGAACTCGGCGGCCTGCTCGGGGAAGGCTGCGGCGTAGGCAGCAAGCTTGTCGTTCCAGCTGGATTCTGCGGCAGCACCCGCCGAACGGGCGTCCCAGGCTGCGTAGACGTCGGCCGGCACTTCAAACGGAGCATGGTTCCAGCCGATCAGCGCGCGCGCAGCTTCGATCTCTGCAGCGCCCAGCGGGGCTCCGTGTACGTCGTGGCTGCCCTGCTTGTTGGGCGAGCCGGCGCCGATCACGGTCTTGCAGCAGATGAGGGTCGGCTGCGTCGTGTTCGCCTGAGCGGCCTTGATTGCAGCGTCGATCTCGACAGGATCGTGGCCTTGCACATCGCGGATCACCTGCCAGCCGTAGGCTTCGAAGCGCTTCGGCGTATCGTCGGTGAACCAGCCGTCCACATGGCCGTCGATCGAGATGTTGTTGTCGTCGTAGAAGGCAATCAGCTTGCCCAGGCCCCAGGTGCCGGCCAGCGAGCAGGCTTCGTGGCTGATGCCTTCCATCAGGCAGCCATCGCCGAGGAAGGTATAGGTGTGGTGATCGACGATGTCGTGACCGGGGCGGTTGAATTCGGCCGCGAGAACCTTTTCGGCCAGCGCCATGCCCACTGCGTTGGTGATGCCCTGGCCCAGCGGGCCAGTGGTGGTTTCAACGCCGGGGGTGTAGCCGTATTCCGGATGGCCCGGTGTCTTGCTGTGCAACTGGCGGAAACGCTTGAGCTCCTCGATCGGCAGATCGTAGCCGGTGAGGTGGAGCAGGGCGTAGATCAGCATCGAGCCGTGGCCGTTGCTGAGCACGAAGCGGTCACGGTCTGCCCACTGCGGATTGGCCGGGTTGTGCTTGAGGTGATGGCGCCAGAGGACTTCGGCAATTTCAGCCATACCCATCGGAGCGCCCGGATGGCCGGAGTTGGCCTTCTGTACTGCATCCATTGCCAGTGCGCGGATTGCGCCTGTGATGGGGTTGAAAACCGGGGGCTTGACGTTTCTGGACTGCGACATGGTTTCCTCAAAGCCGGGAGGGGCGGCTGGAAAAAACGCGAATTATCGCCGAAAAGAGGGGGTGTTTGGTAGTGGCGAGCCCTTTTGCAACAGTGGCCGGCCTGCTCATTCAAAGCACATCGGCATGAATGGCCGATCGGGCAGGCGCGCTGGCGAAGGGCTCAGACCCACTGCCGGCGTCTTTCCATGAGCTTCCAGATGAGCGGCGTCAGGATCAGCTGCATGGCGAGGTCAAGCTTGCCGCCCGGGATCACGATGGTGTTGGCCCTGCTCATGAAGGCATCGTGGATCATTCGCAGCAGGTAGGGAAAGTCGACGCCGCGCGGATCCTTGAAGCGGATGACCACCATGGATTCATCCTGTGTGGGTACATCGCGCGCGATGAAAGGGTTCGATGTGTCGACCACCGGCACGCGCTGGAAATTGATGTGGCTGCGTGAGAACTGCGGCACGATGTAGTGCACGTAATCGTGCATCCGCCGCAGGATTGTGTCCTGCACCGCCTCCGGGGAGTAGCCGCGCACCCGCGTGTCGCGGTGGATTTTCTGTATCCATTCGAGGTTGATCGTGGGCACGACGCCGATCAGCAAGTCGACGTGACGCGAAACGTCCACTGGTTCGGAAACAACGGCGCCGTGAAGTCCTTCATAGAACAGGCAGTCGGTGCCGACCGGGAGGTCTTCCCAGTCCGTGAAGCTCCCCATGGGGAGGTTCCAGCGCATGGACTGGGCTTCGTTGTGGATGTAGTAGCGGCGGCGGCCGGTGGCGGATTCGCCATAGGCACGGAACAGGTTTTCCAGGTCTTCCAGGAGATTGGCCTCGGGGCCGAAGTGGCTGACGCCGCGCTCTCCCGCACGCTCGGCCTCCTCGATCCGGGCTTTCATTTCTGCGCGGGTGAAGCGATGAAAACTGTCGCCCTCGACGATCGCTGCATTGACGTTTTCGCGATGAAAGATCGCCTCGAAAGTGTGTTTGACCGTCGTCGTGCCTGCACCCGAGGAGCCGGTCACCGCGATGATGGGATGTTTCAGGGACATGATCTGATCCGGAAGCGATGGACGGAAATGGGGGGCAGGGGCAGGGTCGGGCGTTCGGCTAGCGACTCAGGTATCTGCATACAGGCGTGCACATGCCACCACCAGTACATGGACTTCTGCGGCAGAAAGCTCGGGGTAGCGATCGCGGACAACGCGATAGGCAAGGTGGTCGAGCGTACTGTTTGCCCAGCGGCTCTCCCGCGCAAAAAAAGGCGCGATCAGCACGCTCGCTTCGTCGAAGATCTCCCGTACGCGGTGATATCGGCGTTGTTCGGCAGTTTCTTCTTGCATGGAATGGGCTGCTGCGGGTGAGTTCATTTTACTGCTCGGCATGACTGTTTGCCCAAATCATAGCGCGAGATGGTGCGGTGCAGTATGTTGCGACGATCCATGGCAGGCTCAGGAGTGCGACTGCAGCCAGGCACGCCATTCGTCGAACAGTGAGGGGCTGGTGGCTGCAATGACGCCGCGCTTGACCGCTGGGCCGGCCATCAGGGTGCCGCCATCCAGCGCCATTGCCTGTCCGCCCGATTCCGCGAGAATCAACTGGCCGGCTGCATAGTCCCAGAGCATTTGGCCGCCATGCAGATAGACGTCGAGACGCCCGGCCGCCACGAAACACCACTCCAGCGCGCTTGAGCCGAAATTCCGTTGCGAATAGTACGGCGGACGTACCGCAAGTTCGTCTGCGAGGTGGTGGCTGATGCGCTTGAAGTCAACGCCCGCGACGGCTTCTCCGAGAAGTTTCGAGCCCTTGCGCAAGGGTAGTTCGGTGCCGTTGAGAAAGGCTCCGGCCCCTTTCGCCGCATAGAAGCTCTCGTCCGTGATCGGGTTGTAGACCACACCAAACCGGGGTTCGTAGTCGACGAGATAGGCGATTGAAACTGCAAAGAAGGGAATTCCGTTGGCGAAATTCGTCGTGCCGTCAATCGGGTCGATGCACCACATGCCACGACGACCCTGGCTCCACAGCCGGGCTTGTTCTTCGGCGCTCATCTCCTCGCCGAGTACCGGTCCGGGCAACAGTTTGGGCAGGGCTTCGGTGAAGCGCTGCTGGGATGCGACGTCTGCCTCGGTGAAGAAGCTGCCGTCCGCCTTGCTGTTGCGTGAGGACTTCAGGTAGCGGGGCAGGATCTCGTCACGCGCGATCTCCCGAACGAGGGATTCGAGGGCTCGGGCTCGGGCCAGGCGTTGTGCTGCGGTAGGCATCTCAGGCACTCCGTCGGGGTGTGTGGGCTACGAATATCGCGGTGTCGCCAGCATCCGGCACGCCCTGCACGCAGGGAGGATGTCGATGGCGAGGTGCCGCGAGGGAAGGTGCATGCCTATAATCTTACGATGATTTCACGCTTTCATTTTGATGGTGTCCTCCCGCCGGACGGCGAGGTCCCCCTGCCCGATGCCGTTTCTCACCATGCCTTGCGCGTATTGCGCCTGGCGGACGGCGAGCCTTTGGTGCTGTTCGACGGCTCCGGTATCGAGGTTGATGCCCGCCTTGTGGTGCGGGGAAAACAGGGTTTTGTCTTGCTCGGTGAGCGGCATGAGAACAATCGGGAGTCTCCGCTCGAACTGATTCTGGTGCAGGCCCTTGCGAGCGGGGACAAGATGGACTGGATCGTGCAGAAGGCGGTCGAGCTTGGCGCGGCCCGGGTCATTCCGGTGCAGGCAGAGCGCTCGGTGTTGCGGCTCTCAGGGGAGCGGGCGCAAAAACGCCAGGCCCACTGGCAGCAGGTGGCGATTTCCGCCTGCGAGCAATGCGGTCGCAATGTCGTTCCCGAGGTCGCACCCATACAACCGCTTTCCGCCTATCTTGAAGCGAGCACAGGTGCGCACAGACTGGTGCTTGCCCCCGGTGGCGAACGGCCGCTGGCCGAATTGCCACGGCCCGAGGCGGCACTGCATCTGATGATCGGCCCCGAGGGCGGATGGAGTGATGTGGAATTGAATGCATGCCGTGCAGCTGGCGCCATTGCGCTTGGCCTCGGACCGCGGATACTACGTACTGAAACTGCGGGACTGGCCGCCATCGCGGCCATGCAGGCGCGCTGGGGCGATCTCTGAAGCCCGAAGCCAGCCTTCGCCCCACGCGCTGATGCAATCACGAGAGGACGCCTGATGTTTGAATCCGCCGAGTTGGGTCACAGCGCCGACAAGGAAACCTACGACGAGGCTGTACCGGTATTGCGTGCGGCCTTGCTCGACGCGCAGTTCGAGTTGCTCGATTCGAAGCAGTTCGCGGTGGTGGTTCTGATCAATGGTATTGATGGTGCGGGCAAGGGGGAGACCGTCAACCTCCTCAATGAATGGATGGACCCGCGTCATATCGAGGCCTGGGCTTTCGATGCGCCGACCGAGGAGGCGTCGGTCCGACCCTTCATGTGGCCGTTCTGGCGTGCACTGCCGCCGAAAGGCAAGATCGGCGTTCTGTTCAACAACTGGTACACCGACCCGATCCGCGAGCGGGTGGAGCGTAGCAGCAAGAAAGCCGACTTTGACCAGCAGATCGACGAGATTCGTCGCTTCGAGGAGATGCTGGCCCACGAGGGCGTGTTGCTGATCAAACTCTGGTTTCACCTCTCCAAGGATGGTCAGAAGAAGCGTCTGAAGGAACTCGAAAAGGATCCGAAGACGCGCTGGCGCGTCACCGATCGGGACTGGCATTACTTTGAACGCTATGAGCGCTACCGGGACGTCGCCGGACGCGCGCTGCGTCTGACCAGCACCGGTGAGTGCCCGTGGACGATCGTCGATGGCAGCGATGCACGCTTTCGCGCGCTGTTTGTTGGTCGTGTGCTGCTCGACGGCTTGCGCAAGCGCCTCGACACCGCACAGCGGCACTGGATGCCGCGCAAGACTGCGGCGCCCCTGCCGCCTGCGATCGATTCGCTCAATCTGCTCAACAGCCTGCAACTCAAGCAGGACATGAGCAAGAAGGAGTACGAGGACCTGCTGGAACGTTACCAGGGTCGGCTGGCGCTGCTGACCCGCGATCCCGCCTTCCGCAAGCACGGGCTGGTGCTGGTCTTCGAGGGGGGCGACGCCGCGGGCAAGGGGGGCGCGATCCGGCGCATCACGGCCGCGCTCGACGTGCGTCAGTACCGCATCATCCCGATTGCTGCGCCAGGCGAGGAGGAGCGTGCCCAGCCATACCTGTGGCGCTTCTGGCGCCACCTGCCGGGCCGGGGCAAGGTCGTGATCTTCGACCGCTCCTGGTATGGCCGGGTGCTGGTCGAGCGCGTCGAAGGCTTCTGCTCCGAGGCGGACTGGATGCGGGCGTATGGCGAGATCAACGATTTCGAGGATCAGCTCGTTCAGGCCGGTACGGTCGTCGTGAAGTTCTGGCTTGCGATCAGCAAGGATGAACAGCTGGTGCGGTTCAAGGCACGTGAAGCTGAGCCGCACAAGCGCTTCAAGATCACCGAGGAGGACTGGCGCAATCGCGAGCGCTGGGACGATTACGCACGTGCAGTATGTGACATGGCAGACCGTACCAGCACGGAGATCGCACCGTGGACGCTGGTCGAAGCGGACAATAAGCTCTTTGCCCGGATCAAGATTCTGCGCACGGTGTGCGAAGCGCTTGAGGCTGCAATGGCAAAGTGAGTGCCTGCCTGAGCCAGCGTCTGCAGGGGCAATGAAGATGTCTTTTACAAAGCAGGCTTACACGTTTTTTGCAATGCAACATCAAACTGCAGTTGTGTCCGTTAGAATTGAAGCATGACAACAACGTGGGGCGGCGCACGCCAACGGCGGCAGCCGTCTGCTTAAACCAAGCGGTGAATTCTTGAGCGATGATTCTTCCCCTGAAACCACTGCCGATACCGGTGCAAACAAGCCGGCGGTGACGGGTTTCGACTCGACGGCCCAGTTCGTGGCCTGGGTGCGCGGTGCAGCCCCCTATATTCATGCCTTTCGTGGCAAGACCTTCGTCGTCGGCTTTGGTGGCGAGGTGGCTGGTGGCGAGCTCGCGCAAAAGCTTGCCTACGATTGCAACCTGCTTGCCGCGCTGGGTATCCGGCTGGTGCTGGTGCACGGGGCTAGGCCGCAGATCGATGCGGAGATCGAGCGCCGGGGGCTCGAGTCCCGGTTTCACAATGGTCTCAGGGTAACCGACCCGGCGGCGCTCGAATGCGTCAAGTCGGCCATGGCGGTGACCCGCTTCGAGGTCGAGGCCCTGCTTTCCCAGGGCTTGCCCAATACGCCGATGGCTGGCAGCTACATGCGCGTGACCGGCGGCAACTTCATCACGGCGCGACCGGTCGGGGTGGTCGATGGTGTCGATTACCAGTTCACCGGCGCGGTGCGAAAGATCATTGCCGACGAAATCAATGCCGACCTTGATCAGCAGAACGTTGTGCTGATCACGCCGCTGGGGGTGTCTCCCGCCGGCGAGATCTTCAATCTGTGCATGGAAGAGGTGGCAGAAGCCGTTGCGATCGCGGTGAAGGCCGAGAAGCTGATCTACCTTTGCGATGCGCCGGGCCTGCTCGACAGCGACGGCGAACTGATCGAGTCCGTCACGGCCGATGAGGCACAGCGTCATTTCGACGCGGGCGAGGGGCTGACCGAGGATCTGCATCTGTACCTGCCATGCGCGATCCGCGCGGTCCGCAAGGGGGTTGCGCGCAGTCACCTGATCGACCGTGATGAGGACGGCGGCCTGCTGCTCGAGTTCTTCACTCACGCAGGCGTAGGTACGGTGGTGTCGCGTGATGCACTGTTTCGTCTGCGCGAGGCGGGTATCGATGATGTCGCGGCGCTGGTTTCGCTGATTTCGCCGATGGAAGCCGACGGTACCCTGGTGCGGCGGGGCAGGGAGTTGCTCGAGCAGGAGGTCGAACGCTTCACGGTGGTCGAACATGACGGCATGCTCGTCGGGTGTGCAGCGCTGTACCCGTTTACCGAAGACAACGCGGCCGAGCTTGCCTGCCTCGCCGTCGTGCCCGAGTACCGTCGAGCGGGGCTTGGGGATCAATTGCTGAAGCGTATCGAGCGTCGGGCGAGGATGCAGCGCCTGGAGCGCCTGTTCGTTCTCACCACGCGCACCGCACACTGGTTCCGCGAGCGCGGTTTCAGTGAAATCGGACCCGAGACGCTGCCTCAGCGCAAGCGCGATCTGTACAACCTGCAGCGCCGCTCCAAGGTGTTTGTAAAAGCGCTATGAACCGCGCTGCCGCCATGCTCTCGCGCACGATATCGCCACCGGGGGCTGGCGGCGAATGCTGAAGATTCCGTCCATCTGGCGCCGTTCGGCCCCCTCCCGTAAGGCGGACGATGCCGCCGAGCTGGCCTTGTTGCGCAGTGTGGCAAAGGGCATTCATGGTGTCGAGGCGATGTTCAGCGCCGAAGGCAGGCTGCTCTGGATCAGTCCTTCGGTCGAACGGCTCACTGCGCGTCTGCCCGCGCGCTACCTTGGTGCCGACGATGCGCTGGCATTGCTGGTGCACACTTCCGATTTGGCCTATTGCCGCCGGGTCATGAGTGAAGTGCTGGCGACGGGCGAGGCGCGCGATTTTGAGCTTCGCCTGCAGCGCGACGACGGCAGGTTCAACTGGGCGGCTTGCCACTGGCGCGCCCTGCGCGACGAGCAGGGAGGCATCGAGGGTGTCCGGCTGTCGGCAGAAGACATTCAGGCGCGCAAGGAAACCGAGTACACGCTGCTCGAAACCGTGGCCGAACTGCGACGGGCACAGGCCTTGCGCGAACACTATCTCACGCGCAGCAACGATGAGCGGCATCGTCTTTCAGCCCTGCTCAACGTAATCCGGCTCGGAATCCTGTTCATTGATCGGGACCACCGGGTGCTCTATTTCAACAGCGCGATGCTCAAGCTGTGGGGCTACCCGCCGGACGAGAATCTGATTGGGGTGAGGGATGTGGTGCTGCAAAGCACGATTGCGCCCTTGCTGGTGGATCCGTCCGCGTATTTCGCGCATATCGCGACCGTCGTTCGCTCGCCACAAGTGAGCGAGTCGCATGAGTTCAAGTTCAAGGATGGCCGCGTCGTCACCGACATCTCTGCGGTCGTTGAAGGCGGGCTCGATGGTCGTGGTATCGGGCGCGTGTGGATTTACGAGGACGTCACCGAGCGGCGCCAGGTGGCGGAACAGCTGGTGGCGCTCGCGGAGCGTGACCCGCTGACCAATCTGTTCAACCGGCGACGCTTCCATGAAGAACTCGATCGCCTGCTGGCAGATGCGGAGCGCCGGGGGACCGGTGTCGGCTTGCTGTCCTTCGATCTCGACGGATTCAAGCCGATCAACGATCAGTACGGACATCCTGCAGGCGACGAGGTGCTCGTCGGGCTGGCCGATGGGCTGCGCCGTATCGTGAGGCGTAACGAGATGTTCTTCCGTCTTGGCGGCGACGAGTTTGCCGTGCTGGTGCCCGACGCTGACACGGAGGCGCTGTCGGAGCTTGCAAGCCGGCTGCTCGAAGGCGTTGCGTCCTTGCGTTTCAATTTCGCCGGGCACGAGGCAGGTGTTACCGCCAGCATTGGAGCAGCCTGTTATCCGGAACACGGAAAGGATGTCGAGACCCTGATGGCTGCGGCCGACCGGGCCATGTACCGCTCCAAGGACGCCGGGCGCAATTGCTGGCGTCTGGCCGGGCAGTGAGCACGGACCTTGCCGGCTTCACTCATGCGCTGTGCTCAGTGCAATTGCCCGTGTCCGGCAGGCTGATAGAATGGACACCTGAGTGTTCGACTAACCCCAATTGCAAAGAGGAATGAATAATGGCCCGTATGGTCAATTGCGTGAAGCTGGGTCGGGAGGCTGAAGGTCTTGACCTGCCGCCGGTTCCGGGCGAACTGGGCAAGCGTATTTACGCCAGCGTTTCCAAGGAAGCCTGGCAGCAGTGGGTCAAGTACCAGACCATGCTGATCAACGAGAACCGCCTCAATCTGATGGACGCGCGCGCGCGCAAGTATCTCGCCGAGCAGATGGAGAAGCACTTCTTTGAAGGTGGTGCAGACCAGATCGGTGGATACGTACCGCCGGCAGCCTGAGCCAGGATTCTTCCGGCCGGCGTCGTGGCCGGCTGGTGCCGAAATGAAAAAGGGATGGTCAGTGACCATCCCTTTTTTTGCGAGCTGAAGGCCGGAATCAGGTCTTCGAGTTGCCTGCTTCGGCTGCCACGGACTTGGCATAGCGTACATCACGCCCCTGAACGAGGAACACGACGTATTCGGCGACGTTCTTGGCATGATCGCCGATGCGCTCGATGGCCTTGGCGATGAAGAGCACTTCGAGACTGCTGGAGATCGTGCGTGGATCCTCCATCATGAAGGTGATCAGCTGACGCATGGTGCCCTTGAAGTTGGCATCCACGTCCTCATCCTGCTTGGTGATCGCCGTCCAGTTCGTAATATCGGCACGGGCAAAGCTGTCGAGCGCGCTGCGCAGCATGTCGAGCACCAGACCGGTGGCGTGACTCAGGTCGATGCGCATCGAGAACGTATGATCGCCGGAGTGCAGGCGCTTTCCAGCCTTGGCGATCTTCTTGGCCTCGTCGCCGATGCGTTCGAGATCGGCGATGGCCTTGATCACGGTCATCACCAGACGCAGGTCAACCGCTGCCGGCTGGCGCTTGGCGATGATCTGGTTGCACTCCTCGTCGATCTCGACTTCGAGCAGGTTGATCCGGTGGTCGCCCTCGATGACGCGTTCGAGCAGCGCGGTATTTCCGGTTTTCAGGCCCTCGAGCGCATTCGCGACCTGGGTTTCGACCAGGCCGCCCATCTGCAGTACGCCGGTACGGATCTTTTCCAGTTCGGTGTCGAACTGCTTGTGGGTGTGTTCGGTCATTTTAGGCATGGCTTAATCCAGGAAGGCGACAGGCTAGCAGGTCAAAATGAAAGTTTTGTTTCAGTCACGAAGCTGACGCTCTACGCCGTCGGCACCTGCAAGCAAAAGCACGTCGGCGCCACGGCGGGCGAACAGTCCATTGGTGACGACGCCGACGATCTGATTAAGGGTGGTTTCCATGGCCACCGGATCCGCGATCGACAGTCCGTGCACGTCGAGGATCAGGTTGCCGTTGTCGGTGACGAAGCCTTCGCGCAGACGCGGTGAGCCGCCAAGGCGGACGAGTTCGCGCGATACCTGGGCTGCAGCCATCGGGATCACCTCGACCGGCAGCGGGAACTTGCCGAGCGTCGCGACCTTCTTGCTCGCGTCGCAAATGCACACGAAGCGACGGGCCACAGCGGCGACGATCTTTTCGCGCGTCAGTGCGCCACCGCCACCCTTGATCATGCAGAACTGGCCGTCGATTTCATCTGCGCCATCGACATAGACCGGGATCTCTTCGATTTCATCGAGGCTGAAAAGCTTGATGCCGTGGGCGGCGAGGCGCTTCGAGCTTGCTTCCGAACTGGAGATGGCGCCACGGATGCGGTCGCGCATGCCGGCGAGTCCGTCGATGAAGTGGTTGACCGTAGAGCCGGTGCCGACGCCGACGATGCTGCCATCCTCGACTTCCTTGAGCGCTGCGAGGGCAGCGGCTTTCTTGAGTGCGTCCTGATTCATGAAAAATCCGTATGTTGGGTTTGTGTGTGTCAGACGAGGCCGTCGAAGGGCTGGACCCGCACCCGGTCACCGGGCGTTACGCCCGCACAGTCTTCGGGCAGCACGATGAAGCAGTCTGCTTCGGACATCGAGCGCAGGATGCCTGAGCCTTGAGCGCCTGCCTGTGCGACGCTGATCTGGGCATTCGAGCGCGACAGTCGTCCGCGGATGTACTCGCAGCGTCCGGGTTGCTTGCGGATGGCGTCGGTGCAGATTGCTTCGAACAGGCCGGCCGGCGGCAGCGGATTGACCCCCATCAGCTTGAGCAGGGCGTCCTGCACGAACTGATAGAAGGTGACAAGCACTGCAACCGGATTGCCCGGCAGGCCGAACAGCATCGCATTGCCGATGCGCCCGAAGGCCATCGGACGACCGGGCTTGATGGCGAGTTTCCAGAATGAAACCTCGCCCATTCGCGTCATCATGTTACGGATGAAGTCCGCTTCGCCAACCGATACGCCGCCACTGGTGATGATGACGTCGGCGGCCTGTGAGGCTTCGCTGAATGCGGCCTCGAGCGCGGCGGGATTGTCCGCGATCACGCCCATGTCGATCAGATCGCAACCGAGGCGGGTGAGGGCGCCGAACAGGGTGTAGCGATTGCTGTCGTACACTTCGCCCGGTGCCAGCGGACGGCCGATGGATGCGATCTCGTCCCCGGTGGAAAAGAACGCGACCCGCAATCGGCGGCAGACGGTGATCTCGGCGATGCCCAGCGATGCAATCAGACCAAGCTCGGCCGGTCCGCAGCGCCTCCCGGCGCTCAGGGCTGCACTGCCCAGGGCGAGATCTTCGCCGGCACGGCGCAGGTTCTGTCCGCGACGCTGGCCTGCCGGAATGAATACCTGGTTGTCTTCGCGGCGCGTGACTTCCTGCACTACGATGGTGTCGGCGCCTTCGGGAATGGCCGCGCCGGTCATGATCCTGATCGCCTGGCCGGCGCCGACGATGCCTGAAAAGGGACGCCCGGCGTAGGCCGTGCCAACCACGGTCAGGGCTGTATCACCGGCGGCTGCAAGGTCGGTCGCCCGCACCGCATAGCCGTCCATGGCGGAGTTGTCGTGCGCGGGGACGTTGCACGGGGCAATGACATCGAGGGCGAGCACACGCCCAAGCGCTGCGCGCACGGCAACACGCTCCCAGCCAACGATTGTGCTGACCGCGTCGAGGATGGTTGCTCTTGCTTCGTCGGCGCCCAGGAAGTTGCGGGGCGTCGTTTCGGGGGTGGGTGGCTGAGTCATCTGCTGGATCCGGAAGTGCGGTGACGAATGATGTCGCGGACGTCCATTTTTACCACAATGCAGACACAACTGGCGTATTACGCAATGTTGGCTTGCCAACCTGTCGCGCATGTCTGCCGTTAAAATTTGCAGCATGACCCAGAATCTTCACGAAGCCGCCCTGGCGGCCATGATGCTCGACGATCCCGACGCCAAGTGTGTGGCCACGATGCAATTGCGTTCGGATTGGTGCGCTGGCGCCCTTGACCTTGTGCCGGGTGCGGACGACCCGCACGCAGTGTTGGTGCCCGGGCGCCCGCAACGTCCGCAGCTTGTTCCGCCGCACCTGCTCTCGAGCCGCCGGGTGGGCACGCGCGAAGGGCATGCGGCGATGTTGCACGCGATTGCGCACATTGAATTCAATGCCATCAATCTCGCGCTCGATTGCGTGCATCGTTTTCGCAGCATGCCGCGCAGCTTCCACGATGATTGGGTGAAGGTGGCGGCAGAGGAGGCCTATCACTTCGGCCTGGTGCAGGCACGGCTGACCGCCCTGGGACATCGCTACGGGGATTTTCCCGCGCACAACGGGCTGTGGGAGATGGCCTGTCGCACCGCGGACGATGTGCTGTCCCGCATGGCTCTGGTGCCCCGGGTGCTCGAAGCGCGCGGGCTCGATGCCACCCCGCCGATTGCGGACAAGTTGCGCAGTATCGGTGACCGGGAGAGTGTTGCGGTGCTCGACATCATCCTGCGTGACGAAGTGGGGCATGTGGCGATTGGCGACTGCTGGTTCCGCAAGTGCTGTGAGGACAGGGGGCTGGATGCCGAGGCCTGCTATCTTGATCTGATCGCCCGCTTCGATGCTCCGTGGCCGCAACCGCCCTTGCACCGGGAGGCGAGATTGGCGGCTGGTTTCAGCGCCTCTGAACTGGATCGCCTGGCGCGAGGTCGGCACTGAATGCGGAAATACCTGCGGGCACGGGGTGCGGGCAGGTGGGCGGGATGAAAGGGCAGATACAAAAAAGGGTGGCCAAGCCACCCTTTCTCTTGATGCGAGCTGCGCTTAGCGCAGGCCGGCAGCGTAGTCGGCCACGGCCTTCATTTCCTTGTCCGTCATCTTCAGTGCGATCGTGCGCATCATCGAGTTGGGGTCGTTGACACGGACGCCTTCACGGAAGGCCTTCAGCTGGGCTTCGGTGTAGTCGGCGAACTGACCCGCGAGCGCAGGGTACTGGGCAGGCATGCCGGCACCGGCAGGGCCGTGACAGGCTGCACAGGCGGGAACGCCCTTGGAGGCGATGCCTGCGCGCCAGATCTGCTGACCGGCATTGAGGGTGTCAAGGTTCTTGGCGGCTTCGGGCTTGAGTGTCTGCGAAGAGAAGTACTCCGCCAGTGCCTTCATGTCGGCCACTTCGAGACCGGCGACCATGGCGCCCATCACTGCGTTTTCACGCGCAGGCGGCTTGCCGTCCCAGCTCTTGAATCCTTGCAGTTGCTTGAACAGGTACTCGGAGTGCTGGCCAGCGAGCTTCGGGTTTGCCGGAAGCTGGCTGTTGCCGTCCGCCATGTGACAGCCTGCACAGATCGTTTCTGCGGTCTGTTTTGCCTTGGCCAGGTCGGGTGCCTGATCCTGAGCTTGGAGGCTGCCTGCGACCAGCAGCAGCGAGAGCAGCAGGGAACGCTTGATCATGATGTCCTCGGAAAGCCGTGAGTGAATGCCCTAAAACGCGGTATTCTATATCACGAAACCCTCGTTGCGCGACGCGAAGAGGGTTTTTACCCAGCCCAACGGCCTTTGAGCCCTTCTTCGATGCCCATCTTCCGCAACGCACAATTCGAAATTTCGATCGCCAAGCCCTCGGGGCTTCCCCCGCCCAACGGATCGGAGATCGCTTTTGCCGGCCGCTCCAACGCTGGAAAATCGAGTGCGATCAACACGCTCGCGGGTCATGTTCGTCTGGCTTACGTCTCCAAGACGCCCGGGCGGACGCAGCTGCTTAACTTTTTCCGTCTCAATTGCGGCGCCTGTCTGGTCGACCTGCCGGGCTATGGCTATGCCGCAGTACCCGAGAAGATCCGCCGCGAATGGGGCGGGTTGATCGAGACGTATCTGAAGGAGCGCGAGAACCTGATCGGACTGGTGCTGATGATGGATTCGCGCCGTCCGATGACTGAGCTCGACCGCCAGATGATCGGCTGGTTCGCGCCGTCAGGCAGGCCAATCCATGTGCTGCTGACCAAGAGCGACAAGCTTTCGCGTGGCCCGGCCAATGCGACCCTGCTCGCGGTGCGCAAGGACCTCGCTGCCTATGGCCCGCAAGTTACCGCACAGCTGTTCTCCAGCCTGAAGAAAACCGGCGTCGAGGAGTGCGAGCGCATCGTTACCGGCTGGCTGGGGATGAACGAACTGGCGCCGGATGCTGCCGAGCCTGCAGGCGATGTCGCGGGTACAAAAACAAAAACCCCCGGCTAAGGGGGAGGCCGGGGGTGAAAAGCCTCGATAGGGTCGAGGCCCCGCTCAGGGAGGTGAAGCGGGAGATGGTTCATCACCATCTGCGGTGTGAGATAGCCCCCAATGCGTGAAGTTCCCCGCCGAAAACGTTACCGTATGTGTTTAGTCCGATCGATTGCGTCGATCGCTTTTTCATGACTTCTGACGGACTCGATATGCAAGCCAATCCGAACTTTCCATCCACCCGCATGCGGCGTATGCGCCGTGACGACTTCTCGCGCCGGCTGATGCGCGAGAATGTGCTGACGGCGAACGACCTCATTTATCCCGTATTTGTCCTCGAGGGCGAAGCCACGGTCGAGCCGGTATCGTCCATGCCCGGCGTGTCGCGGGTGTCGCTCGACGGTCTGCTGCGACTGGCCGAAGAGGCACAGAACCTGGGCGTGCCGGCGCTGGCACTGTTCCCGGTGGTTGGCGCCGACAAGAAGAGCGAGGGCGCCGAAGAAGCCTGGAACCCTGACGGCCTGGTGCCGCGGGTAGTGCAGGCGCTGAAGGCGAACTTCCCGGATCTCGGCGTGATCACCGACGTCGCGCTCGACCCCTACACCAGTCACGGCCAGGACGGGCTGATCGATCCCGCGGATCCGCGGGGCTATGTCCTCAACGACGAGACGCTCGAAGCGCTCGCCAAACAGGCGCTGTGCCATGCCCAGGCCGGGGCCGACGTCGTTGCACCATCCGACATGATGGATGGCCGGGTGGCGCGCATTCGGGCAAAGCTCGACGAAGATCAGCGCATCTACACCCGTATCCTTGCCTATTCGGCGAAGTACGCATCCAGTTTCTACGGTCCTTTCCGGGACGCAGTGGGCTCGGCCGGCAACCTCGGCAAGGGCAACAAGTACACGTACCAGATGGATCCCGCGAACAGCGATGAGGCCATCCGCGAGGTTGCCCTCGATATCGCCGAGGGTGCCGACATGTACATGGTCAAGCCAGGCATGCCTTATCTCGACATCGTGCGTCGGGTGAAGACCGAACTGCAGGTGCCGACCTACGTGTATCAGGTGAGTGGCGAATACGCCATGCTCAAGGCCGCTGCGGCCAACGGCTGGCTGGATGAGAAGGCGTGTGCAATGGAGGCGCTGGTGGCCTTCAAGCGCGCGGGTGCCGACGGCATCCTGACCTACTTCGCGCTCGATGCTGCACGCTGGCTGCGCGCCGGCGACTGATCGCCTCTGTCTGCGGGTTCAGCCGAGCAGGCTGCCCGCAGCACGTCTCAGTTTGAGGATGGAACGGATCTTCACGTCAACATAGGCGGGGTGACGGCTGCCGCCACCCACGAGGACGGTGCGCATGCCCAGCTGGCGCGCGGTACGCAGATTGGCCGCGGTGTCTTCGACCATGATGCAGCGACGGGGGTCGAGGCGGTAACGGCGGATGATCTGCCGGTACGCAGCCATGCCCGGCTTGGGCTGCATGTTCAGTGATTCGATGGCGACCACGTCGTCGAATATGTTGCGGATGCCCATGATGCCGAGCACGTTCTCGGCATATCTGCGCGGGGCGTTCGAGAACACGATTTTCCGCCCCGGCAGTTTCTTCAGCATGCCTTTCAGGGCGCGGTCGAACACCATCATTTCGTGCAGGCGATCGAAGCTGTGGGTCTCGCTCAAGAAGTGGTGGGGGTCGGTCGCGTGATGGCGCATGAGCCCGAGCAGCGTTGCACCGTACTGATGCCAGTAACGGGTTCGCAGTGCGTTGGCCTCGTCCGCACTCAGCGCGAGGTGGCGCTCGAGATAGGCCGTCATGCTGCGGTTGATGTGCGGGAAGATGTGCGGGCTGGCGTTGTGCAGCGTGTTGTCGAGGTCGAACAGCCAGACTGGGGCGGAGGTCATCGGAGCATCGTCCTTGGTGATCAGCTCGACGAACTGTCGGTCTGCCGCGGACGGAACTGGATCACAGCCCTGCCGTCCTCGGTGGTTTTTGCAGGGGCTTTCCATGCGTGCCCCTGGATGACCTCGAAGGTGGCCGGCAGGCGACCTTCGGTACGGAGTTTTTCGTAGTGCGCCCGTGCAGCCGCCCAGCCGTCGCGGCCGCTGAGGCCTCGCGGGCGTGAGCTGGCAGCGTTGTTTCCGCCGCTGGCGCGCAGATCGCTGAGCAGGCCGTCGACATCGTTGTAGGTCAGGGTCAGCATCTCCATGTCCATGACCGGGTCCGAAAAACCGGCCTTGACCAGCACGTCACCGATGTCATGCATGTCGATGAAGCGGTGCACCCTTTCGCCGGCCTGATCGGGCAGCGCTTCGCGCAGCTCGCGCAGCGTGTCGGGGCCGAGACTGGAGAACATCAGCAGGCCACCCACTTCAAGAACCCGGTGCGCTTCCTGCAGCGCAGGCAGGGGGTCGTGCAGCCCCGGCAGCATCAGGTTGGACCACGCCAGTGAGACGCTCGCACGCGGCAGTGGAAGGGCGTTCGCGTCTGCCGCGACCACCGGCGTGCCATGCGGTGAAGAGCCGATCAGGCGCCCCAGCAGGCGCCGCGCCGTGCCGCTTTGCGGCGTGGTGCGGCGGCGGCATTGCTCGAGCATCGGGAGCGAGAAGTCGAGCCCGATGAGCGCGGCTTCGGGGAATCGCGCAGCCAGTTTCAGCAGGTCGCTGCCGGTGCCGCAGCCAAGGTCGACGATGCGCTTGGGCGAGATCCGGATGTAGTCGAGGCGCTCGTCCATGCGTCGGGCGATCTCGCGTGCGAGAACGTCGGCGCTGTCATAGCGTGCAGCCGCGCGGTCGAAGCGCTGCCTGAGCAGTCGACGGTCGAGCTGGAAGTCCTGATCCTGCGCCACTGGTGCTTCAGATCGCCTGCAGACCGAGGCGAACGAAGAGCTGTTCGTCGTGATCGGCGCCGGGGTTGTCGGTGGTCAGCAGGCGTTCGCCGTAGAAGATCGAGTTGGCTCCAGCCATGAAGCACAGGGCCTGAAGCTCGTCGTTCATTTCCTGGCGGCCAGCGGACAGGCGCACGAAGCTGGTGGGCATGGTAATGCGTGCGGCGGCGACAGTGCGGACGAACTCGAAGGGGTCGAGCTTGCTGCCATCGGCCAGCGGGGTGCCCGGAATCTGCACGAGATTGTTGATGGGGACCGACTCCGGCGGCGGATTCATGTTTGCCAGCTGGGCAATCAGTCCTGCGCGACCGGTCTGTGTCTCTCCGAGGCCGATGATGCCGCCCGAGCAGACATTGATGCCCGCGCCGCGTACCTTGTCCAGGGTGTCGAGCCGGTCCTGAAGCGTGTGGGTGGTGATGACCTCGGCGTAGAACTCGGGTGCGGTGTCCACGTTGTGGTTGTAGTAGTCGAGCCCGGCCTCCGCGAGTTGCGCTGCCTGGCCTTCGCCGAGCATGCCCAGGGTGACGCAGGTTTCGAGTCCGAGCTTTTTCACCTCGCGCACCATTTCCAGCACCGGGACAAGATCCTTGTCCTTGGGGCCGCGCCAGGCTGCACCCATGCAGAAACGCGAGGAGCCCTTGGCTTTCGCCGCGCGGGCATGTTCGAGGACTTCCTCGACCGGCATCAGGCGTTCGCGTTCGAGGCCGGTGTCGTAGCGGGCGGACTGCGAACAGTATCCACAGTCTTCGGAGCAACCGCCGGTCTTGATCGACAGCAGGGTGGAACGCTGAACCTGTCCCGCGGTAAAGTGTTCGCGGTGGACCTGTTGCGCACGGTACATAAGGTCCATGAACGGCATGTCGAACAGCGCCTGCACGTCGGCAACGCTCCATCTCTCGTCAGAGGGCAGGGCTGGAGCAGGCTTGCGGGCGAACTGGATGGTCGATGTACTTGTCATGCCTCTTGGTCCACGCTGTAATCCGGTAACCCGGCATCTTCGTTCACGGCGCGAAAACTTGTCAAATACCCATCGAAGTCTGCAGCAACTTCTCAACCATGTACTTGATGTGGTGATGCCGCAGGATTGTTACCTGTGCGGTGCGCGTTCGGACGGGCAGCCCGTGTGCCCCGAGTGCCATGCGGGGCTGCCGTTTCATCGCGCGGCGTCGTGTCCGGTGTGTGCGCTGCCGACGACGGAGGGCGAGGTGTGCGGTCATTGCCTGCGCACGCCTCCCGCGTTCGACGCCACGCGTGTGGCCTTCGACTATGTGTTTCCCCTCGATGTGCTGGTGCAGGCGCTGAAGTACCGGCACAAGCTTGCGCTGGCGGGCTACTTTGCCGACGCACTCGGGCTGCCCCGGGAGGTTGATCTGATCGTGCCGATGCCACTGCATCCCATGCGGCTTGCCGAACGCGGCTTCAATCAGGCGGTAGAGATCGCACGCCCGCTGGCTGGCGCCACAGGGTTGCCGATGGCCTTCGCCGGTCTGGCGCGAGTGCGCAACACGCCGGCTCAGGCGAGTCTCGGCCGTGCCGAAAGGGTCGCCAACATGCGGGGGGCCTTCGAGTGCTCCCTGCGCCTCGACGGGAAGGCCGTGGTGGTGGTCGATGACGTCATGACCACCGGCGCATCGCTGGATGAGGTCGCGAGGTGCCTCAAGGCCTGTGGCGCGGCGCGGGTCGAAAATCTGGTGGTCGCCCGCACACCGGCACCGCTCTGAGCTAGAGTGCGCGCTTTGCCACTTCTGACTGAGCAATGTTCGACATCGTCCTGTTCGAGCCCGAGATCCCTCCGAATACGGGCAATATCATCCGCCTCACCGCAAACACGGGCGCCCGGCTGCATCTGGTCGAGCCGCTGGGCTTCGATCTGAGCGACAAGCAGCTTGCGCGTGCGGGGCTGGATTACCACGATCTCGCGCATGTCACGGTTCATCCGGACTGGGATTCATGCATGGCGACCTTTGCCGGGCGGCGGATCTTTGCGCTGAGCACACGCGGAACGGTGCGACACGATCACATCGGGTATGCGCCGGGAGATGTGGTTGTGTTCGGGCCGGAAAGTCGCGGCCTGCCCGAGCAGGTGCTGCATTCCGTGCCGGCCGGGCAGCGCCTGCGAATTCCGATGCGTCCGGCAAACCGGAGCATCAACCTGTCGAACGCGGTGGCGGTGGTGGTCTACGAAGGGTGGCGCCAGCTCGGCTTCGAGGGCGCAGTCTGAGCGCTGCAGCGCACGGTGCGCACCAGGTGCCCGCCGTTGCCGGGCTTATTCGTGCTTTGGATCGCGGGCGAGGAGTTGTTCGACCACTTCGCGCGCCACATGGCCCTCGTGCAGGAGGGCATTTACGGCCGAGCAGATCGGCATGTCAACGCCGACGCGTTCTGCCATGGCCGTCACTTCGCGCGCGGTGGACACGCCTTCTGCGACGTGGCCCAGATCGCGCAGAATGTCATCCAGCGTCTTGCCTTCGGCCAGCGCAAGGCCAACCCGGCGATTGCGTGAGAGGTCGCCGGTACATGTGAGAATGAGGTCGCCCATGCCGGCCAGCCCCATCAGGGTTTCCGGTTTGCCACCAAGCGCTTCGGCGAGGCGTGCGATCTCCGCGAGACCGCGGGTAATCAGGGCTGCTCGTGCATTCAGGCCGAAACCCATGCCGTCGGATACACCGGACGCAATGGCCATCACGTTCTTGATGGCGCCGCCGATCTCGCAGCCAATGACGTCGGTGTTGGCGTAAAGGCGCAGCAGGGGTTGGTGAAGGCTGTTTACCCAGTGGCTGGCGAATTCCGGGTCGGCAGAGGCGATGGTCACTGCTGCAGGCAGTCCGCGTGCAACCTCGGCGGCGAAGCTCGGGCCGGTCAGCACGCCGCAGGGTGCATCGGCCCCGAGCTCTTCGAATACGATTTCGTGCGGGAGCCTGGCGCTGCCCGCTTCCAGCCCCTTACATGCCCAGATCAGCGGCGTGTCGGGCTTGAGGCGGTGCAGGGCGCGCGTGGTGCTGCGCAGGCCTGACAACGGGGTGACGACCAGGTGCAGGTCCGCACTGCGTGCCGCCGCGTCGAAATCGCTCGTCAGCTGCAATTCCGGATGAAGCGGAAGTCCGGGCAGATAGCGGCGGTTTTCGCGGTCCGCGCGCAGGGCTTCGATATGGGCAGCGTCGCGGGCCCACAGGGTGACCTGATGGGTATCTGCAAAGGCTTGCGCGAGTGCCGTTCCCCAGGCACCGGCGCCGAATACCGAAATTTGCATCTGATTCAAAGCCCCCAGACTTCGTTTACACGGAGGTATCCGCTGGCGCCGTCCGCATGGCGCACCTTGATCCAGCCGGCCACAGGGGCTTCGGTGAGTTCAAGGACTGCATCCTTGACGGTGATGAAGGCCGCGGGGGCTGTGTCATTGGCTTGCTGACGAACGGAAGTCTGCGCCACATTCACGATGACGGTCCGTTTGTCGGCAAGCGCGCGGCGATCTATCCACGACAGACCGCCCGCCGGATCGCGCACCTTGACCCACTTGTCGAGCGACACGACCATTTCGACCGGTGTACCGGCGAGAATGATCGCGAGTTTCCTGCCCTTGTCCGACGGCGTGTCGTACAGAATCGACGGTGCTGCGACCGAACGGAACTCGATGGCGAGGCTGGCGGTGCTCGCCAGCGTCAGGGCAAGGGCGAGCGCGAGTTTGAGGGGGCGGGAGCGCATTTGCGACGACTTACTGAACCGGCACTTCGCCAGCCGGAGCCTGTTGCTGCTGACGGGACTGGTACAGTGCTTCGAAGTTGACCGGTGCCAGCAGCACGGGCTGGAAGCCTGCACGGGTGACAGCGTCGGAGACGGCTTCGCGGGCGTACGGGAAGAGGATGTTCGGGCAGCCGATCATCATGACGGGCTCGAGATCGCCTTCCGGGATATTGCGGATCTGGAATACGCCGGCCTGAGCAACCTCGACCAGGAATACCGAACGGTCTTCACCGATCTTTGCAGCAACGGTCACGGTCAGAACGACTTCGTACAGGCCTTCATCGACTGCATTGCCATCGGTGCGAAGTTGAACGTTGATCTGGGGCGTGTCGCGCTCAAGGAAGATCTGCGGTGCGTTGGGCACCTCGAGGGAGAGGTCCTTGACGTAGACTTTTTCGATGGAGAAGACGGGTTGCGCGTTTTCGGTCATGTAAGTTGCCTGATTCGGTTGGAATTTAATGGGTCAGCTTGTGCTGCCGTCGAGCATGGATACCAGCGATCCCGCCTGATCCAGCGCGTAGAGATCGTCACAGCCGCCGACATGGTAGTCGCCAATGAAGATTTGCGGAACCGTGCGTCGCCCGGTGATCTCCATCATCTCGGCACGTTTGGCAGGGTCGCCATCGACGTTGAACCTGATCATGTCGGTCACGCCGCGTGCGAGCAGCAACTGTTCGGCGCGGGCGCAGAAGGGGCAATAGCTGCTTGTATAGATGCGGACTTCGGGCTGCATGCTCACTTCCTCTTCTTGCTCACGGGCTGCCCGGCCTTTTCCCATTCGATGAGGCCGCCGCGCAGGTTGTACAGTTTTTCGAAGCCGGCTTTCTTCAGCGTCGCCAGGGCCGAGCCCGAACGTGCGCCAGTGGCGCAGCACAGGATGATCGGGCGGTTCTTGAACTTGTCGAGTTCGGTGGCGCGACGGGCGAATTCCGCCATGGGGAGGTGACGTGCATTGGGGATGTGACCCTTGCCGTACTCGCCCTGATCGCGAACGTCCACGACGATGGCGTCTTCGCGGTTGATCAGCATCGTGGCTTCGGTCGGGCTGACCAGGGTCTTGTTGCCCTGGTTGCGAACGAAGTCGAACAGTAGCCAGCCGCCCGAGACGGCTGCAAGTGCGGCCCAGGCCAGATTTTGTTGCAGGAATTCCACGAAATCGTTGCTCCGGAGTTGTTACTTGTTGGATTGCGTGGGGGCGACACCGCAGAAGACTTCGCGCATGAGCACGATCAACTGCAGTGTGCGCTGGTCGCCCACGCGGTAATAGACGCGATTGGCGTCCTTGCGGGTTTGCAGGACGCCCTTGTCACGCAGGATGGCGAGGTGCTGCGAAATGTTGCTCTGGGAAGTGCCCACGGCTTCGACAATATCCTGCACGCACACCTCTTCGCTGCCGAGGATGCACAGAATCTTGAGCCGCAACGGATGTGCGATCGCTTTCAGCGCTCGCGCAGCCGTTTCGATGTGTTCATGCTTGTCGATCAGCTCGAAGATGTCTTGATTAATCACTTGAGGGCCGGATGGGCAAAACCAATAGTATAAAATAACGCGTTGTTGTCTAGCGCGCCATCTCTGTGTCGCGCCAGCAGTGTATCTGTATTGCAGTTTTCAACCCTTACCGGACACCGACTTTCTATGTACAAAATCGTTCTGCTTCGACATGGTGAATCAACCTGGAACAAGGAAAACCGCTTTACCGGGTGGACCGATGTCGATCTCACCGAGCAAGGGGTGGGAGAAGCACGCGTTGCGGGCCAGCTGCTGAAGGATGAGGGATACGCTTTCGATCTCGCATTCACCTCCGTGCTCAAGCGCGCGAACAAGACGCTCAACATCGTGCTCGAAGAGCTCGATTCGCTGTGGCTGCCGGTCGAGCATTCATGGCGGCTGAACGAGCGCCACTATGGCGCACTGCAGGGGCTGAACAAGGCTGAGACAGCAGCCCAGTACGGCGACGAGCAGGTGCTGGTATGGCGCCGTTCCTACGATACGCCGCCGGCACCGCTGGAAGAGGGCGATGCGCGCCTGAAT